>DAIDJG010000533.1 GCA_027451445.1 Singulisphaera sp. | reverse complement strand
TGCACGACGGCCGCCCGCAATTCCTCGCGCTCTTGCTCGACCGTGTTGCGAACGACGGTGTCCACATCGCCCTTGCCGACATCGACGTAGCGGATATAGGCCTCGTAATCCGGATACTGTTTTCTGAGCTGTTTCAGCCAGGCGTCCACGGCCGGCGTGTATTCCCCCTTGCGACGGTCGTAGACCCGGTATTGAACCGAACGCAGCGGAGCGCGCCACTCGTACCAGAAGACGATGGCCAGGTCCGACTTCGGCGCCACGGGCCTGGGGAGAGGCTCGAAGAGCGCGGCGGGGAAGAGATCGTTCGAGGGTGCCGGCGAGGGCGATTGCGCGTGCGCAACGAGCGCGGTCGCTGTTACCACCAGCACCAGGGCGAGTCGAACCTCGCGCAACAGGGAATTCACGGGTAACATGGCCAAGTGACACCTCACCTGACAGACCATGTTACCAGATTCGCAGCCCGGGCGATTGGGGGCACCCTGATGATGTCAGGCCGCGGTGGCGGTTCCTTCCGGCGCATCGACTCGGTGCGGGCGTGCGGTGGCTTGAGCCAGGACCTCCGCGCGCCTTTGCTGCTTGGCCGCGCGGCGCTTCGCCTTGGAGACCAGCATCAGGTTCCGGATGTAAACGACGAGCCCCATGCTTTGGCCCAGGGTCAACGAGAGGCTGCCCAGATGGATGACATAGGTCAACGTGATCAGCCCCCCCGTCAGGCTGAACCACCAGAAGGCGACGGGCATCACGGTCTCTCGCTTGCGCTCCGACGCCAGCCACTGCACGAGGAACCGCGCGGTGAACGCGCCCTGTCCCACCAGGCCGATCCCACCCCAGATCTTTTCCCACGTCTTCGCATCGATCGACTCGAGGATCATCAATCAGGCCTCCTGCGCAACCCCGAGGCCGTTGCGCGTTGTCGAGGGCAGGGGGGGCACCGCGCGGTCGAGCACGTCCGTAGCCACCTCGTAGCGCACGTCTCGCCGCATCAGCCAGGCAACGCCAAAGAGGTCGACGATCACCCGCAACGAACGGTTCCACAGGTTGTAGTGCGACTGTCCGTGCGGCCTCGGCCGGTGCGAGACCGCCAACTGGGCGAGCGTCGCCCCCTCGCGCAGCAGCAAGGGTCCCAGGAACCGGTGCGAGCCCCGGAACATTGGCAGGCGCAGGGCCAGGTCGCGCCGAAAGATCCGCACCGAGCAGCCCGTGTCGCGGATCGATTGGCCGAGCACGGCGTTGCGAATGCGGTTTGCCCAGCGACTGATGATCCGCTTCGACCAGACGTCTTCGCGCTTGATGCGCCAGCCCAGGACGCCGTCGTGCCCGGGCAGGGCCTGCCAGAGCATCGCCAGGTCGGCGGGGTCGTTCTGGAGGTCGGCGTCGAGGGTCGCCAGCCACTCGCCCCGGGCGGCACGAAAGCCCGCCGCCGTCGCGGCCGATTGACCCACGTTCTGCACGAGCCGGATGGGCCGCAGCTCAGGATAGGTTTCCCTCAGCCCTTGCAAGACACCCGGCGTATCGTCCGTCGAGCCGTCGTCGACAACCACGATCTCAAACGCGGCGAGGAGCGGCGTGCCGCTCCGAATACCCACAAGGGGACGAAACGCCCGCGCGATCTCATCCACCAGTTGGGGGAGACTCGCCGACTCGTTCTTGGCCGGCACGATCACCGAGAGCACGTTCCCCGACTCGCGCTCGGGACTGGCCCCCGCCGAAACCGTCGACCACCCCATCGGGCCAGGCCGCTGGGATGGGTCTTGCCGCATCGTCGACATGCTGGCCTCCTTGCCAACCGCGAGCGCCCTGTTCCGGGAAAGACTCCTGGTGCCGACCGATCGCGAAATTGTGTTCGAGATCGCCGCGGCCGTCCATCCCAAAGGGTCCACCCATGATCTGCATGCATTATTGCGTATCGGTCAGCAAACCCTTCTGGACAGAGAAGGGGAGCGCTGCTAGTTTCTGCGTCCTTGACACCCTCGAATCGGCAGTTCGACGCTTCGAGCTTTGACGATTCTAGCGGTTGCCGGAAGGGACAAGGATGCCCCGAGCCATGACCGGCCCCTCCATCGATCTCCCCCAAACTCGCCGGCTTGCCACAGCCGCACTCCGCTCGAGTCCCTTCAGTCTCTCACTTTATGGCGACCCCGAGGCAGAAATCGGCGACCTGGTCGAGAGCATCCGCGCGCAGGGGATCCTGGTGCCGCTGGTCGTTGTGCCCGACGGCAAGATGTGGGAAGTGCTGTCGGGGAACCGCCGGCTCGCCTGCGCGCGAACCCTGGGGCTGGAAGACGTGCCTTGCGAGGTCCGTGAGGTCGGCTCGCCGGCGGCGCGCAAGCTTGCGGTGCTGGAATACAACCGCCAGCGCCGCAAGACGTTCAGTCAGCTCATGCGGGAGGCGGACGCCCTGGAGGAACTCCAGGCATTCGAGGGCCAACGGCGGCGGTTTGCGAACCTCAGGCAGTTTCAGGCGGACGCCGAGCGTCCGGATTCCGACGCTCGGAGCGGGGGGAGGACCGACGTCTCGGTGGCGCGGGCGATTGGGTTGGGTGGTAAGGACGTCTACCGCCAGGGGCGGGCCGTCTGGCGAGCCGCCCGAGAGGGGGACGCGCGTGCCTTGAGCGGTGTCGCCCAGCTTGATGCCGGGACGAAAACGATCCACGCCGCTTATAAGGATCTGCGCCGGCGCGACCGCTTTAGCGCGGGTTTCCGCCCGACCCCTTACGATGTCTGGCCCTTTCGGCACGACCGAGCGTTTGGCGTCCCCCACCCTGGATCGATCCCGCCCGCGATCATCGCCCACTTGCTCCACTATTACACGGCACCCGGCGACCTCGTGGTCGACCCCATGGCGGGCGGCGGCACCACCGTCGACGTCTGTACGTCAATGGGACGCCGTTGCCTCGCGTATGATTGCCACCCTGTACGTCCGGAAATCCAAGAATACGACGTAAAAAAAGGTTTTACGTCCGAAGCCCACGGATGCACCTTGATCTTCGGCGATCCCCCCTATCACACAATGCTCGCACGCCGCTATGGTTCCGACGGCCTGGCCAACGCGCCGCTGGCGGATTGGTTAGCCTTCCTCGACCAGTTTGCCCGCAACGCGTTTGCAACCCTTCGGCCCGGCGGACATATCGCTCTCCTGCTGGCGAACCAGACGGAGAAAGATCTGCCGGCCGGCTTCGGCTACCTCGATCACGCCTTTTTTGGATATCGCGCACTGACGGACGCCGGCTTCCTACCCGAGCGCCGGATCAGTTGTCCAATGGACGGGGCCTATCTGCCTCAGCATGTCCGCCGCGCCCGGGCCGAGGGGCGGATGCTGGGGCAGGTGCGCGACCTCCTTGTGATGCGTAAACCGTTGAATGACAACAGTTCAGCTCAAAGGCTCACCGCAGGCCAGCTCGTAAACCTTGGCCCGGACGAAGGGGTTCGAGAGGGTGGGGTTCCGCCGGACGAGCGGTGCGGGCAGGAGTGAAACGGCCTGGCGGACAAGTTCCTGCACGTCGTCGGGGTGAAGGCTTTCAATAACCAGGTTGATCGCGGCTTCTTCCTCGAGGCGTTCCTGTTCCTTGTTCTGTTCCGCCCGCTCGGTCTCGGCCTTGCGTAAATGGGCTTCCAGTTCCCGTCTTCGGGTCTCCAAACGGGTCGCCACCTGGGGCAAGAGCTCGTAGCCGTCCTCGATCCCCGCACGGATGTAGCCGGGACCGTTCTGAAGTTTGCCCTGGCTCTGGAGATAGAGCGCATTGAGGAGGACCTTGGCAACGGCCTCCGGATCCTTTTGCGCGGCGAGCTGTTTGGCGAGGTGGCCGGGAATTCCCTGATTGGTGAGCAATTCCTGCAAATCGACAGCAACAACAAGCCTCCCTTCCGCCGAGAGACGAAAGGGAGTTCCCGGAATCGGGATGCTGTGTGCGTCTTCTTTTGTTCCTGGTTCTGGTTTGGGCCTAACCTCGGGGCCTCCGCGGCCGAAGAACTGGGCCAACCCTTCTAAAGAATTTAGGTCAGTTTCCAGGGTATCCTCTAAAGAATCCAGGACAGTTTCTTGGGTCCCTCTTAAAGAAGGTGGGACAGTGCGGGGAGTTTTCCTGGCTGGTTTGGTCGACGGCTTGGGGGACCCCTCGAGGGGCATCTGGCGGACGACCTTGTAAGCGGTCGAGCGGCCCTTGGACTTGCGGGCGGCGAGGAGGCCGTTGCGGATCAACTCCTCGATGGCGTCGAGAACGGTCTGCCGGGCCAGCCCTGCCTGTCGGGCGATTGTACGAACGCTCGGGTACGCCCAGTCGGTTCCAAAGTCGGAATAAAGTCCGATAACCAGGTAAACTTTAATGGCAGAGCCGCCCAGCGTCTTGAACGACTCGGAGCGGAGTAGGTCGTGCTCGACGCGAAAGAAATAGGGGGGCATAACCGGTCAGACGCCTTCCTCGGGATCATCGGCCCACGTTGCGAAGGGGAAGGAGGCAACCCAGGATCCAGGGTTTTCCACGGTCAGAGCGCGTCGTTCGGAGGTGGGTCGGGGATGTAATAGGTCTTCACTTTGCCCCGCTCATGGGTGGTCGATACGACCAATCCCAGAGTTTCGAGCTGTGCAAGGCCGTCGATCACGGTCGGGCACGACAGGCCGGTCCTCCCCATCAACTGCCGCAGACTGATCGTCACGCTCCGGTCGGGCAGGCCGCCGCATGCTTCGATCATCATCAGATAAATCTTGATCGCCTCCCCTCGGATCCGCGCGAGATAGCCGCGGTCGAAGAGGACGCTCTTCACCCAGTCGGTCTGGGTCGGCATGGCGACGGGCACGGCGCTTCCCCTTTATCTGGTGCTCCTGGATCCTTGGCGTTTATCTCCAAGAGCCATTCGCAAGGGCGCTTATCGACCCCTGCCGGGTCTCGACTTCACTCGGAGAGAACGTCACCCGGCGTTGTTGAATCGCCCCGTGAGCACAGGCTGTTCGTCTGACAAATCTTGGTCAACCGTCTCGACCGGGAACGATGGTCGACATCCTGTCTCCGGTGGATTCTTGCAGTGCTCCACAACGATTTTTCGGCGGGGTGTTGACGTGAACGCAGGGCTTGGTATGATTCCTCTCGCCGCACGTAAGAACGATGTCTGCGAGACATCGGCCCCTCGGAGAACAACGGGGGGTGCCGAACCTTTCGGCCAAACGTCGGCTTGATACAAGACGTATTGTATCCCGGGGCAGTGAATCTTCACAAGCCTCGGGTTATGACGTCTCTGCGGTGTAGGCGGCCGGCGTGGGTGCTTCCCTCGCGGGAAGACTCTCAAGCTGGTCGATTGCGTCGTTTTTGCTCTTTGACAATCTGGTCGATCGTTGTCAGATACGCTACAGCGTGTTTGTGTTTGTTTGTCTGTCTGAGAAACCCTTGAGGGAAGCCGGCGTGAGGCAGTCGCCGTCTCGGCCCTTCGCAGAGGCTCGGTGAGAGCCG
>DAIDJG010000532.1 GCA_027451445.1 Singulisphaera sp. | reverse complement strand
TAGGATCGGTACGTTTCGGGGATGGGGACGATGCGGAAGCGTCCGAAAACGCTCGTGAAAGCTCTGCTCGTTCTCGCCGTTGCCTGGTCAACGCTCGGGATCGAGGTCAGGACTTGCTCCGGCCCTTTGGCCCCGGATTCCTGCCTCCACGCGCTTTGCGCGTGGCTTCCGCCTTGCCTCGAACATGCCGGAGCCGACCGCGCCGCGGCCCCCTTGTCCCGCCCTCCCGAGAACGATTCGGATCCCACGGACGGAGAGACTCCGCCCGAAAGCCCCTCGTCGTTGTTTGTCGCCATCTGGCCGGCACCCGTGACTAGCCGTAATCAACGGCGACTGCCGTTGCAGAGCACCCATCACGCCTCGAGAATCCGCGGCGAGTCAGCGGGCCTCGGCTGGCACGCGCAAGAAAACGCCCGCGCGATTCCCTACGGATTCATGGCGGGAGTGTCCTTCCAATTCCGCCGCCTGCTCTGTTGAGATGCCCCTCAGCTCTCCCCCCGATTCGCCTCGCGTCTCGCGTGTTCCCCCCGGACACCGCAACCGGTCCGTACGTCGTTCGTGCACCCAAGGGCCGCTGGCCTCCTGGCGACGAACCGCGTCATGGATCGGGTCATGCACAGTCAAGCGTCGGGACTGCTCTCGAACGACAAGACTGAGTCGCGTGTAGTTCCAATCCTTCGACCGCCCGACGCGCGCTGCACGCCAGCGCACGTCCGGGGTGGTTCCTGGCCGTTTGGGGAACGGGGAGATTCACATGCCGTCACTTTCGAGCCTTTTCGCATACGTTGGTCCCGATGCGTATTTGCCGGTCGCCTCCGTCGTGTCCGCAGTGTCGGGCATCGTGCTGCTCTTCTGGCGTGCGGGAGTCGGGTTCTGCAGGGAACGATGGGGCAACCGCACCTTGGGCGTCCAGGCCCGCGATGTTCCACGACTTCGTCGGCAGATTGCCGTGAGCATCGAACCGAACCACGAGGTCGTCGCCGATCGCGACTCGCGCGCCGCTTAGCGGAAAACTCAACGGTTCCCTGACGAAGGAACCGGCGGGAATCACGCCCCCGATGATCGAGGCCGGTCTGCTTGCGGACCCGTGACACGCGTGTATCACGATCTGCAAGTGTGACCGTCCAACACCCCGCCGTCCCTACTTCTCCGACTTTGGTCCGCCCGACGGATCCAGCGCTCGGCCGAGATCTCGCGCCTACCGTGGATCTATCCCCGGAGCCAGGAGAGCTACCGATGGCGAAACGCCGCAAAGGCAAGAGACTGAATCGAAAGCGCCGGCGCCGCTCGGACCAGCAGCGCGGCGCCACGAGAGATTCCACACCCTTTTTCGATACCTCCGCCGGCAGGCTGCTGTTGATCACGATTGCGATGCTCGTTGTCATCGTGATCGTCCTGGCGATCGGCATTTTGATGAGACAGTTTCCACCGCTCATTCCCCCGGGTCGAAGGATCGGCCGGTAGTGTCACACGGCTGTCGAAACCGGGTCAGGGAAGCCGCAGCAAGAGCTTCCCATTCTCGTCGAGCAAACGAACGACGGGACCGCCCTTATTGGGCACTCCGAACGAAACGCTGCGCTGATTGGCGCCCGCTGAGAGCCGGAGTTCGGGCAGACCGTTACTCCCGAGCCCGAAGATCATGTGCCCGCTTTCATGACTGCCGTCGGTGATTGAGAACACGGGCGTCTTGTCCTCGGCGATATCGAGCGTCAGCCGGCTCTTCCCCGAGGGGTCGAGGAACGTCATGTCCGGCTTCTCGCGATCCGCGGTCAAGACAAGCCGGTCGGTCCCGTCGTCGTCGACGATGTGAAGGGTGTGGAGGCGAAGGTCTTTCATGGGAGGGTCGGCCATGGCTCCCAGGAGGACAACGGCGAGCAATGGCAGGCCGAGGGCGGCTCCAAGTCGCCAGCGCCGGAGCTCGCGCTCCATCTGCCTGAGTCGTTCCCGGGTCTCATCCTCGAAAGTCCGGCTC
>DAIDJG010000531.1 GCA_027451445.1 Singulisphaera sp. | reverse complement strand
ACGTACAATCGGAGCATTCGGCTCTCGGGACTTTCCCCAGGAACGTGGGCGGGAATTTCCCCTACAACGTTTCTCGGGAGGCGCACCGAGGACGTTCCAGTCGGTCGAGACTGGGAGATGGGTCGCCCAGAAAGATGATGAATGGATGCGATGCGGATTTCGTTATGTATAATTATTGACGACATATGTTGCTATGAAAAGGTTCTGAGATTATGAATTTGGCGGCGCCAAACCGCCGACATCGCTTTACTCGCGATCTACAGCGGTTTACGGTCGTGTTGCGCACACGGGAGGGCGAGGCTCCGTCCGAGCCAGCCTCGATCTATCGGCGAGTCTTCGAGCCGATGGATCATCGCGTGTCGCCCCGGGGAACCGCGTCATCACACGCGATGTTCAGAGGACTCGAAGACTCGTCCTCCGAACAAGGCTGGCTCGGACGGAGCCTCGCCCTCCCAAAAACATGCAGGCGCCAATCATAAAATGATATCGGTTGGTTCGGGCGTGCGCAGCGCGAGAGAAAACCGCTCTAAAACGAGGAAAACGCGACTGCAAAGAGTATCATAAAGACCCTCCTGCAAGAACTGGCGCCGTTCATGGGAGGGCACAACGACCACTTCAGACGATCACGCGATCGCTTCGTTAAGTCCAGGGAGACCTTGGAATCGAGGGTCGTGTTTTCGGCATCCAGGTGGTCCGATGGAAGCGGCTATCGTCTCGACCATCATTGTCAGTACCGGCTTCCGGCCTTTGCCGACATGCGTCATCGGTGCTTGGTGCATGCGACGGATCGGGAGAAGAAGCCTCTCCCTTCAATATCGACAATACCGTCGTCTTCTCGCACCTCAGGAACGTGACGCGCGTTGGCGGAACACTCACTTGAGCGGGAAAAGTTCATCGCTCTTGGCAATCAACTCGTCGAGCCGGGCGCGGGCCAAGGCGGCAAACTTGGCTGCGATCAGACGCATACCGGCGTGAGGCTGTCGGTCCCCCTTGTTAACGGGCTGGTACTTGCGAAACGCCTCGATGACCTTTCTGACGGCATTGATGGCCGCCAGGTAGTCGTTTTGAACGGCGCCGTTCCCCTTTTGACGGAGAGCCTCGTCGGCCTGATCGTAAGCTTTGAGGGCGCTGGAAATATCCTTGCCACCGCCTTCAGCAACGGGCGGTTGGACCAGGACCTCGGCCTGCGAGAGGATTGGCGTCCACGCTCGTTCGCAAAGGCTCAAAGGCACGAGAAGGACCCATCCCGGTTTTTGCTCTGCCCATGCGGCGCGCTCGTTGGCGACCGCTGCCGCCTCCTTCTTGGCGAGCGCAGCGAATCCGAGCGCGACGTCGTGCATGGCCCGATGGAACGTGAAGACTTGCGCGTTGGTCTTGGGTGTGTAGTTTCGAAGGGCGTGATCCAGCGCGTCGAAGGCATCAATCGCATCGGCAAAGACGGCCTCGTTGGGCCCGTCCTTGGCTTCGGCAAGGGCCCTCTGGGCTCGCTGGGCGTTGAGGAACGCGCGCTCGATGTCCGCGGTGGGGGGCTTGGCGGCAAGGTCAGCGTCGCGCTGGGCCTGGGCTTTCGTACGGATCCAGCACTCGACGGTCAACTCGATCTTACCCGGCGACCAGCTCACCGAGGCGAGCTTGCGGAGGATGACGTTGTCTTCGGGATAGCGCGTCTGGAGATAGTCGACAACCTTGTCGAGCCCCGCCTTTTCGTCCTCCAGGTCCTTCTCGTTGAGCCCCGCGCTCGAGATCGCGTGGACGGCGAGCGGGTCTTTCTTGATGTATGCCCCCCAGGCGATCGCGTACTTGGCCAGAGTCGGGTTCTTGATCAAGCCCTGGAGCCCGGCCTTGCGGTTCTTGGGATTCTGCGACGCACGGACAAACGCCTTGTAGCCGGCCTCGAGATCATACTTCATCTTGATCTTGTAGATCACTCCCTCGACAAGCGACACACCGGCGAGAACGGTCCCCGCCGCCTTACCCGCACCGAAGTCAGCTCCGGTGGTGCCAGCGACTGCGGCGGCCATTTTGAGCAGTTCCAAACCGGCGTTGACCCGGTAATGGACCTTATGGACCCACTGGTTGTGGGCGAAGTTCTTCGCGGCCTGCGAGTAGGGGCTGCACGCCTTGATCAGGTCGCTCTGGTTCTGGACCCACGCAGCACTGTCGCTGGCGCGGTCGATTGCGTGTTTCAAGTTGGCCATGAACTTCACGAGCGCCCCGGCGGCGGCCAGGGGCTCGAAGAGGGTCGACAGCACCGAGGAGCCGCCGGCAACCAGCTTCACGGCCATGTCCAGCGTCGCGTTGGCCTGTTCGATGTCGCGGGCCTTCCGCTCGATCACACCGACGTACTTCTCGGCGTGCTGCGCCGCTTCGACCTCGGACAGTTCCTTGAGATCCTTGTCCCTTTGCGCGTTGGACCCGGCGAGCGCGCTCATTTCGGCCTGGACCGCTTCGTCCTGAATCTTCGCGAGCCCTTCGACAACGCCGCGTACCTCGAGATTGCCGAGATTGGTCTTGATCGCCTCGATGGCCGCCGCCCCCGCCAGGGCGAAGATGCGACAGACCGCGGTCTGTTGGCGACCCTTGATCGCCTCCTTGAGGTCTTTGGATTTCACGCTCACCACACCGAGCAGCCCCTTCTTTGCTTTTTCGCCCTGGGCAGCGAGGCCACAAGCGGTGAAAGCGTCCTCGATGGCCTTGCCCAGCAAGTCCGCCACGTCGGCAATCTTCGGCTCCTCGGCTCCCAGTAGCGCGGCGATCTTGGTGAAATCGGCCTTGGTCGCGAACGCCTTCGAGAGGCTCTTCGGGACCTGAGCGAACTTCCGATCGCCACCCAGGGCGCGGCTGAGCCCCGACTCGATCGCTCCGCCGATGTGGCCGACGACCGAGGCGGCGAGCGGCTTCGCCGGTAACGGTGGCGGCTCGTCCGACGTGTTCGAGCGGGCCCTGGAAATCGCGTTTCCCTTGCTGATGGCCGAGAGCACAATGTCGCCCGCTTCGACCATCCCGCTCAGGGCCATGAAGTTGGACACGACGCCCGTATTGATCACGGCGTTGGGCAGGTGGTCGAAGAGGGCGTTCTTGCTCGTCTGGACGCCGCTGAGCGGGCCGACGTGGCTCAAGAGGCTCGGATTGCTGCTATTCAAGCCCTGGGTCGTGGCATGGGCCGACAGGTTGTCGAGCAGGTATTCCGTGAAGCCGACGACCATGCCGTCGCCCCCTTTGATGTCGTCCTTGACGCGCGTGAAGAAGCCCGGCTCGTCGCTGCTCTCGTCGACTTTCTTCTTGTACGCCTCGTACGTGCCGTCGAGCATCTTCTGGGTTTCGCTGAACCGGTCGGGAACGAGCGTCTCGGGCATCGCCCGGCTCCGGACCAGGGGCTTGTAGAGCTCTTCGGAGATCTCGTCGTCGGTAAACGCGCGGACCTTCGTGACCTTATCGTTCTCATGCCGATCGTAGGTCACGGCCTCGAGCTTCTTGCGCAAGGCATCGAGCGACTCGTGCCCCTTCATGATTCGCCCCAGGACCTTATCGGCCTTCTCCTTCCCTTCGGGGGTTTGGTACTCCTCGTCGGTGACGAACCAGTAACCTTCTCGGACCTCGTCGAGGTCGAACTCTTCGACCTGGTCGCCACTCGCGTGAATCGACTTCTGGGTCGGGTTGGGGCGTTTTTTTGCGGATTTCGTGACGTCGAACGTGAATTGCTCGGTTAACTCCTGCTGGAGCGTACCCACCTCCGCGCGGATCGACGTGAGGGCCGTCGACTTGAGAGCGCGGATCTCGTCGCTCTTTTCCTTCCGAGTCGCGGCACCGGTGATTTCCTCGAGCCACTGCACTTGAACGGGGTTGAGTGGCATTGGTGGGCTCCTCGGGCGATGCGGCCCGCTGGGTGGGAAAGCGGCGTTGGGTGCCGGGTGCGTAGGGAGAACGTCAAATACAGCGCAACAGGTTCACGTTGAGGTCGACGAGCTTGGCTCTGAGATGGCTAACGTTCACCCCCGTCTTGAAGGGGTTGAACTCGATCCGGGAAAGGAGCGGGTCCGTCTTGAAGAGGTCGAGATAACTCCGAATGCCGGCGAGCGCGGCTTCGCGGCTGGCCCGTCGCTCTGCGACGTTCAGGTTGTGATTTACGGCGACGGTGACGAGGGTCTCGAACGCCTTGGGGTTGAAGCTGGTGCTCAAGGCGGAGAGTTGATCCTTGATCTTGGCGCGCTGAATCGTGTTCGGCGCGTTGGGTTCGTTGTTCAATGCGTCGTCGATTGTCTTGGCGAGCGCGGCGACCTGACTGACGAAAGCGGCCACGGCGGCCTGGTACTCCTTCTCGATCTTCGGCAGCTTGTCGCACGATGAAGCGCGGGGCCCGCCCGGGGTCCGAATCAACTTGCGGGCCATCTGTTCGGCCTCGATGAGCGCCGTTTCGGCCTCGTCGAAGAACCCATTCTTGGCAAGGCGCTCGGCCTGGCTGAATCGTGTGTCGAGCGTTTTCAAGAGCTCCCTCGATTGCTTGTTCGAGAACCGCTCGCCGTTTGCCGCTCCGGCCTGCATTCGGTACTTCTTGTAGACGTGCACCCGGCCCTCCCACTCCTTCTTGCGCCGGTCTTGCTCGAGTGCGTCCGCCTCCGCCCGGGACTCTTGTGCAAGCTTGTAAGAATTCGAGTTATCCTCCTCGCAGGCGTTCAGTTCGACCGCGATCAGGGCGAGTTGGTTCTCGGCGAAGGCCTCGGCCCCCTGCTCGGTATCGAGGGCAGCCTGGATCCGCGCGAGCAGTGCAGCGCGGTACTTCACCAGGAACTTGGGAATGACCGTTTCGACTTTTGTCTTGAGTTTTTTCCCCTCGGCGATCAGCTCCGTGCGCTGCTTGGCCGACGCCTCGGCCTTCTTCCGGGCCGGTTCGAACACGCCGCTGCGGAAGGCGGCGAGAAGCTGCCGGCCTTGAGCCGGAGGCAGGGCAAGAGCCCGCCGAGTGAGGGCGGTGAGCTGGTTCAAGAGGTCTTTTTGAACGGTCGGTGTCGTCTTCGCCAACGAATCGTGCTTCGTGATCTCCTTGCGGAGCGCATCGGAATCAGCCTGGACGTTCTCGAACGTGGTCGCGCTCTTCGGGTTCGCATACGCAGACTTGATCTTGTCGAGCGCCTCCTTGACGCCGTCCAGTTCCTTTTTGCCGTCCTTGACCACATCCTCAACGGGGCTTTCGAGCATTCCCCGCGCAGCGAGCACGCGCGCGCTCAGCTCGTCGAAGTATGGGCCGGCCGCCTTGGTAACTTTCTTGAGTTGTTTGATCTCCCGCTCGTACGTTGCCGTGTCGTGAACGGATTCCCCGCGGAGTTGTTCGAGTTTGTTCTCCTGTACGCCGAGAACCCCCTCCACGTCCGTCTTTAATTCCTCCAGCTCTTTCAACGTCTTGGCGTTGACAACCTTTTTGCGGTACGCTTCGCTCACGTCGGGAAGGTAGACGGCCAAGCGGCCGAGGGGGTCATTCATCGCGACCCTGGCTTCCGCCACCTTCCGCCTCGCCTTGCTGTCTTCGAGTATCGCTGCGTGATTCCCCTCCAAACCAAGGCCGAACCGTAGGTGCTCGAAGGATTGCTTGAAGGCGCTTAGAGCTTTATGGAAGTCTTCCTCGGTCGAGGCGCTGTCGCGGGCGGCCTCCCAGGCCAACTCGTATCGGGCAAGTTCATCACGGTAGTAGCTGCCGTCGCCCCCTTTTGCTTCGAACGTTACGATCTCCGTCTCGAATGCTTTGTAGCACTCCTGAAACGTTTTTTGGGCTGCCTCGCGCATTAGCGAAAGCCGCTCGAACGTGTCGGCGTGGCTTGGCAACGCCTCGATCTGTCTTTGCCAATCGTCCTGCGGCATGGCATCGAGGGCTGCGGCAAAGTCACCGGCCTGCGCCAGTTCGTTGGCTTTTTGGAGCTTCCGGCGCAGGAGGGCCGCCCCGGCAAGCTTGGGATCGGCCCGGCCCAGCCGACTCATGGCCTTAACCAGTTTCGACAGGTTCTCGTCGACTCCGGTCTTGACCCCCTCCCAGTCCTTCTTCTTTTGCGCGGCCGTCTTGACGAACTGATCTTGTCCGTACGTCTGGGTCAGGGTCGTCATCTTGTTCAGCGCCTGGACGTACTCACGAAGGCCGAGCAGGATCTCGATCGAGTCCCAGGCCGACTGATACTTTTGGGCGACGCTGGCTGGGACCACCCCGTGGATGTCCTTGATGATTGTTTCGCACGCGGCTTTGCGTTGTCCGCACTGCTGCTTGGCTAATCGAAACTCTTCAAGGATCCGATTCGATGCGGCCGTACTGTTGACAAGTTTTTCTTGTTCCGCGTCCGATTGATCGGCTTCGAGAGCGACCCGCTTCGCGCTGTTCGCGATCTGATTCTCGAACGATTCGATCTTATCGATCGGCACGACCAGACGGAGTTCGCCGAGGACGCGCTCGGCGTCACGGCGCGCCTGCTGGTAATTCCCGTTTCCGACCGTGCCTTGAGCCCTTGCAGAGAGTCCCGCAAGCTTGGTCGAAAGTTCGTCAATCAGTGTTTTCAACCCTTTGTAGGCCCGTTGGGCAGCGTCAGGATCGGGCGGCAGGGTCTTCAACAGGTTGAGTCTTCCCCTAAATTCACCGCCCTTTCCCTCGTCGACGGCGGTGATGCGTTTGATGAGTCGGTCGGCCTGGTTGACGCGGTATTCGTGCTTCGGCCGGAGCGCTGCGATTTTGATCCGTCGGTTCGCCGTGATCTTGGCTTTTTCGAGAGCATCGTTGACCCTTCCGTCGAAACCCTGGAGGAGTCCCCGGGCCTGAGGAAGGTTGTTGTTCGCTTTGATCGCCTGGTCGATGGTCGCGAGGTCCGCGACGAGCCTTGCGACGGGCAGTGGCCTCTCATCGGGGCGGTAAAAGGCCGTGACGGCCCGGAGGCGGACCTCACACTTCTTGAGTACCGCCGCCATCTCCTGCACGTTCGAGTTCTCGTTGATCGGGCTGGCCTGGTCGAGCAGCGTTCGGATAAACGACAGCTTTTTCTTATTATAGTAAAGCAGCGACATGTCAGATCCTCTTTGTCTGGTAGAGGGCGGGCGGGGTGGATGTCGCGATCGCCCACGCGGCCGGGATTCGTATCGAGTTCGTCAGGGTCCGCCGGCATTTCAGCGAACGAGTAACTCCTCGAACTCCTCGAGTATGGTTTCGATCTCGTTGGCGACAGGATGGCCGCCGAAGCCTGAGTCCTCCATCGCGAGGAGGACCGGGTTGGCCAGGGCTGAACGATAGGCGTCGATCGCCTTGCGAATTCGCTTCATGGCGCGGGGCTTTTGCGCGCCCGGGGCGTTGAGGTAGCCGTTGACGGCGGTGTCGAGCGTGTCGTCGAAGGCGGCAATTTCGTTACGCAGGGTCGGGACAGCGGCCGCGATCTGATCCTGCACTTTCTTGTCGAGGGCTTGCGTCTCCGGGTCGGCGAGGATCGCCTTGATGAGCTTCTCAACCGAGTCGCGCACCTTGGTCCGGCACTTCTGCCACTTCAGCAGCGCGACGCGGTACGCCACGGCATCATCGCCGGCCTCGCCGATCTCGCTGGCGACGCGTGCAGTACGCTCTGCGGTGGTTAGCCGCGCGTCCAGCGTGTCGAGCGCCTGCTCGGCGGCTTCGGCGTTGCCACCGGCAACGGCTGTCACGGCCTGCTTGAACACATCCTTAAGCCCGGCGCCGACGTGAAGCGGCTTGAGCCGATCGTAGCGTTCCTTGAGCGCTTCGAGCCGGTGTTTGTACGCTTCCAGACGGCCGGCGACGGGCCGCTTGCCCTGCTTTGCGCCGGGAGGAGAATCGCTCCGCGCTCCCGTCAGTAATCCCTCAACCTTGGCGAGATCGGCCAATGCGCGACGGTAGCTCCCCTCGCTCGCACGCTTCTCGGCAAGGTCGAATACCGCCTGCATGCGCGCGACATCGGGACCCTGGTTTCGGACGGCCTTGAGCAATCGGGGCGCGATCTCCGCCCGGCGCCGTGCATACTCCGCGTCGAGAGTAACTTTCGCGCGCGGACTCTTTGCGCGGGGGGTCTTCGGCGCCCGGTCCTTTCCCTTCGGCCTTTCGGTATCGGTGTCCCCGTCCAGATCCTGGGAGGCACCGCGCACGATGACCTTGACGGTAGAGCCGCCTCGGGTCTGTTTCTTGATCGTCCGCTTGACGTTGGCGGCAAGCCCCGCGGGCGGTTTCGCACTTCGTCCGGGTTTGATGCCGAGCTCGAAGACGACCTTGCCGTCCTCGCCATAACACCTCCCCATCAGGAGCTTACCGCCTCCTTTCCGGCCGCTGTTCCGCGTCCGGGCCTGGCGTGCTTGCTCCCGGTGGGAAACCGATAGCCGCTTGGCGATCACCAGGCCGCTTGGTTCGCCCAGGGCGAGCACAAAATACGAGGGCCGCTCGGGCTTGAGCCTCTTGGTCAAAGCAAGCATCTTGATCAGGACAAGATCCTTACCCAACCGAGCGGCCGCCCCGTTTTTGCCCGCCGCGCCAGCCTCGACTTTCTTCTTCGTCTCCTGGGCCTCCCTGGCCATTTTGTCGAGATGCGCAACGACCTTCGTGTCCTTCGCGAGCTTCTTCTTGAGCGAGAGCGCCAGCTCCGTGATCTCCTGAAGCGCAACGACCTTGCCCGCACTTTCCGACTTCCCATTAAGCTGCCAGTAGCGCTCGAGGCGCTTCGTCAAGCTGACCGCCTCAGAGGGCGGTGATGAGCCGATCACCTTCTTCCATTCCGCGGTCAGGAGATAGTCGGACATGGTTAACCCTGGGGAAAATCAGGCGGTGCCGGGTGCGGTGCGAGACGGCCGGCCATGGCCCTCCGTTCGTCGCGCGCAACAGTGGCACGGCGCTCCGATCAGCGATCGCCACTCGCGGTATCCTTGGGGGTAATCCACAAGCCGGCGAAAAATGTCCCATTGGCCGACACTTTTTTTCCCGGCCGAAAGAGGTGTCAACTCAGAGAAGCTGGGGACGTTGTGTCGATGAAGCTGTGCGGGCCGTCCATAACGCAAGAGCTGTGCCAGTGCCGCCGATCACGCCGTTCGATGCTCTTGACTTCCGTAGACTCAGGTTGTCCACTAAACAATTAGGTCAACCACGCTGTTTCACGGGGAGGTCGCCGTGACGGACATCGTTGAGAGCTCAGGGCATCCCAAGGCGCTGGCGAACTTCCTTCGACCGGTTTCGATTGCCACGATATGGCTTGTGGTGGTGTCGCTTGCAACGGCGCTCTTCTTCGCACCTCGAGGGGCTGAGGTTCAGCCTACGTTGCACGACGTGGTCGGATTCGGCGGCTCGATGGCGATCGCTGGGGCTTCAGCGGCCACCTCAGCGTTTGGGGTCGGCGGTCGAAGACGGTGGGCTGTCGAGTTGTCGTCGGCAGTTTTGGTCCTCGGAACGACGGTGGCGTTGCTGCTGCTCTATGTCTTGTGGTGCGACCCCCTCATCGCCCGACAGCGTCTGGATCTCCAGTCGTTCAACGCACTTCAGAGCGGTGCCCGTCGCTGGGCGGAACAACTCGCGGGGTATCACGGCCCGCTGGGTACCTCCATCGGGATCACGCTGGGCGCGGTGGCGGGGCTGCTGATCCGGCTCGGGCGGACTCGCCCTCGAATGGCGACGAGTACCGGCCTCGTCCTCCTGTTCGCAACCGCCTCGGACCCCGTCCGACGGCTGATCATCGCCGGGGTGACGTGGCTGGGCTGGATCCTGCGCTACCATTTCGTGCCCGGGAGCGTCTCGGACGATCAAATCGCGATCACGGGAATGATCTTTGGCGCGATCGCCGGGTCCGTCATCGCGGCGCTGGCTCTCTACGCAACCCGTCCGAGGCCGATGAGCTCCGAACCGGTCGGCCCGCGAGCGAGGCTCCTCCGAGAACGCGCGCGAGGATGAGGCCGGCTTGAGAGAAAAGCGCACCGGAAACTGATTCCCAACCCGCTCCTTAGACCGTGTGGTTCTCCAGGATTCCGTGTCTGGTCCTTGTGATCACCTCTTCTCTATATGTTGGTAGTCTCGGCGGGCGGCCGTCCGTCGATCCCTGATGCACGGGCTGCCCTTCACCGCCCAGAGGGGAACGTTTCGGGGATCTCCTCATGGTCGTCAAGCACGAGATCAAGAACACCGGTAAGGTGCCGCTGAAGACGCTCAATTTCTATGTACCGGCCGCCTACACGTCCGGGGGCGATGAGCTTCCGCCAGGCAAGGCGGAATAACCCCCAGTGTCCAAGCACCGAGCAATTGAAGCCGAACGACCTCAAACGTCGGCGAACCAGCGGATCATCGGCCCGTATTTGGCGTCTGCGTCCGCGGGCGCGAAGCCCCGGATGGAATTGGCCGCGTCCTCAGCGGTTTGGCGTGGGAGTTGGCCGCAGGCATTCGTTGCACGAGGGTCCGCCCCCTTCGAGACCAGGAACTTCGCAACGGCCAGCCACCCCCTCCGCGCAGCAGCGTGCAGGGGCGATTCCTGTTGCGACAGCAGGCCCTTCCCTCGCGCATTGACGTCCGCGCCGTGCGCGATCAC
>DAIDJG010000530.1 GCA_027451445.1 Singulisphaera sp. | reverse complement strand
GAACGGACTGGCGCTGGGTGCCACCCGAATGCCTGGCCGAGTTGAAAGCGCTCGACGAAAAAGACGACGACTTGACGCAACCCTCAACGAAGAAACGGTCTAAGCGACCTGCGGCGTGACCCCTTTTTGGGATCGCACCCGAGAGGATCTGGATGTCGTAATTCGTCATGGCGGGCTCCTTGCACAGAATCGGCGTGCAACATTCGGAGGTATGGAGACACGTCGTCGTGTCCAAGAGAACGCATGAGAAGCGTTCCCATTAGCCCAATAGGGCGCAAATCGCGCGAATGCCAATCATTGTTGACACGAATCATCCACTCACGGCGCGTTGCCGGTAGATGGAGTAGCGCACGTAATCTGGCGAGATCTCGGTTGCTCGCTACGTTCCGTAGAATCAACGTGCCAGAGGGCGAGTCGTCGCAAGCCAGCGTGCGCAGTCTGCTAAATATCGCGCAATGCTCTTCTCAAGGCTTGTGCGGGTGTGCGCCCGTCGCGCTTCGTACGAGAATCAGGCGCACGGAACGAGCACTTCGATGGCCTGCGGGAGCACCTCGACGGACCAACCGCCGGAACCGCCGGCTTCGACAAATCCGCCGGGATCGCCATCGAGCTGGACGGGGACGGTCTCGGACGCGGTGACAGTGACGCGCCGGACTCTGCGATGGAAAACGCCGGGTTGCTGGAGATGGACGCCTCGGATGACCGTCCAGAGATAGTGGAGCGCTTGAAACGGTCCGGCCGCGCGAAAGACGACCAGGTCGAGCCAACCGTCGTCGCCACGTGCTGCGGGGGCAAAGGGGAGGCCGAGGGCGTAGCGGGGGAGGTTGAAGAGAAAGACGGTCGTTCCCGTCAGGGTTTCTTCGTGACCGGGGTCGGTGATGTTCACGGTCACGACGGGGAAGCGGTATTCCAGGCTCGAGCGCAGGACGGATTCGACGTAGGCGCCCCGGTGTGTGGGGCGGGCGATCCCGGTCCCGCGCACGCGGTTCAGGTGGTGCCGGGTGACCACGTCCGCGTCGAAGCCGATGCCGGCCATCAGGCTGAAGCGCCGGGTGCTGGTGAGACCCAGGTCGATCCACCGGCGCTGGCCGGTGGCGATCGTGGCGGCGAGCCTGGCGGGATTGCGGTCGAGACCGAAGTAAGTGGCGAAGAGGTTCTCCGTTCCTGCGGGGTAGACGGTGATTGGGACGGTGGGGCGCTCGTTGATCAAACCGGCGACCGTGCCATCGCCGCCGGACGCGACCAGGCAACGGCAATGCGGATCGCTCGCGGCCTGGCCGACCAGTTGGGCGCGCTCGTCCAGGGTCCAGGCGACTTGCGATGGCATCCCGAGGCGGTTCAACTCGACGATCAGCTTCTCAACTTTGCGCCGACCGCCACCCAGGCCTGAGCCCGCGTTCGCCGCGATCCCAACCCATCCACCGCCGTTCTCCTTCCGTCCTGGGTTGCCGTCCGCCATTCGACCTTCCCTTCAGCAGTTGCAAAACGTTGACGACCCCAGTGTTTCCACTGGGGTCCGATGCGGTGCCGTCGCGAATGTGAGGAGGGGAGGAATCGAGAAGCGCGTGGGCGGGCGAACTCGAGCGTGGGGTGGGCTCAGTGGGCCGTCCGGCTCAGGAGTGCCCGATTCGCCTGGAGGACGTTCTTAAACTCATCACGCAGCTTTTGGAGGTCCGCCATCTGTTCGCCATTGACCTTCTGAAGCGCTTCGACCTCAGCTCGTTTGTCGGCGAGTGCTTTGGTTTCGTCTTTCCGCTCGGCGTCACGCCGGTCGCGCGCTTCCTCAGCGCTCTTCAGTGCGGCCTCGCTGGTAGCCACAAGGTTCTTCAGACGAGCCGCGATCTCGATGCTATCCGAGCGCGCTTGCTCGAGGTCGGCCTGGTGCGCGCGCTTGGACGCAAGTTCTTGTCCCAGAGCGACCTGGACAACTCCGATCTCATCGCGGGCCTTGACGATGTCAAGCTCGGTCTGCTTGACCTCCTCCTCGAGCTTCGCCACGTTCTTTTGTAGCTTTTCGATTTCCTGCGCCCAGTTCTTGTTGAGTTGGGCGACGCTGGCGATCAAGACCATCCAGACGACGATGAGCGGCAAGACCAAGCCCACCAGCACTTTCCCGAGGGTAGACATGACAACCTCACCAAGCCTGGCCGAAAGGATCGTGCCGCGCGGCAAATCACGCTGAATCGCGCAGCATGCGCACAATAACCTAATATATCCCCCAACCCTCCCCGATGCCAAGTCGCGCACGTCAGGGAATTTGACGCTGGCCGGTTTCCCCCCGTACAATCGCGACCGTCCGCGTAAGTGTGCCAGCCGCGCGGCGTCGTGGCTTGCAGGGGCGATCCACCTTTTGATGGATGTCACAGTAGAGTCAAAATGCGACCGACGTACCAGGTGACCGAACTGTTAGGAGACGGGATCGGCCCCGAGCTCTCGCGCGCCATCCACAGCTTGGCCGACGCGCTGCCGATTTGCCTCGATTTTCGCGTGGTCGATTTCACGCTCGAGAACCGTCGGGCCCGCGGCTCGAAGGTTTACGACGAGGCGATTGAGTCGATCACGACCACCGGCGTCGCGCTCAAGCACCCGACGGTGACGGCGGAGGAGAGTCCGAACGCGGTCCTGCGCCGGCGGCTCGACCTGTCGGTGATCCATCGGCCGGTCTACACCATTCCCGGCGTTCCGACGAACTTTCGGCGGGAGCTGGACCTCGACATCGTGCGGATCGCCACGGGCGGAACCTACGATGATCCCGGCCGCCTGATCGGTGACGATGGTGCGGTGAGCCTCCGGATCGTCGAGCGAAAGCCCGTGCGCGAGGCGGCACGCTACGCTTTCAACCTCGCCCGCAAAACGGGCAAACGCGTTACGAGCGCATCGAAGTACACGATTCAGAAGGCGACCGACGGGTTGTTCGAAGCCGTCGCGAAGGAAGTGGCGCAGTCGTTTCCGGAGGTGCCGCACAACTCGGAGCTGTTCGACGCGTTGCTCGGCAAGGTGATCATGGCGCCGGAGAAGTTTCAGATCGTGCTGGTGCTCAACGAGTACGGCGACTTCCTCTCGGATATGGCCTGTGGCTTGGCGGGATCGCTCGGCATCGGCGCGAGTGCCAACCTCGCGTTTGACGCGTCGTCGGTCGTGCGCGTCGCGCTCTTCGACGCGGCGCACGGCACGGCCCCCGACATCACCGGCAAGAACCTCGCCAATCCGACGGCGATCTTCCTGGCGCTGTCGTTGCTCCTCTACCAACTCGGCGAGATTGCGATCGGCCAAGCCGTCAAGAACGCGACCCTGGACCTCCTCCGGGAGGGCGTGCGGACGCGAGACCTCGGCGGCCAGGAGTCGACCGAGACGTTCACCGCAGCGGTGGCACAGGAGGTCGCGCGGCGTTTGGCGCCGGCGCCCCCTGAGGGTTGAACCGGTTCGGGCGGGGAGACGAGCGAGACTGATACAATCTCGAGAAGTTCCTACCCGAGTGAGGTCCCTCGAAGCTATCATCATCCTGTGGGGGAGAATGATGTCACCGCAAACACCAGAGTTCTGGCGGACAATCGCGCAGGCAGGCGATCAACCGGTCGAGATCGTCGATCCGAACACCAACACCGCATACGTCGTCGTCAGCGTCGAGTCCTATAATCGTCTTCGTGCGTTCGAAGATGAGGCGAGAGACCGCGAGGAGCACATCGCGTGGGCGCGGCTGGGTCGCAAGGCACGTTCGGACTGGGCGGGTGAGAACCCTTATTGATGGCGATCCTACCGGGTGAAGTTTACTATGCGAACACCGACGCCGGACAACGTCCGGTCGTGATTGTGTCGCGGAAGGAACTCAACCGCGGAAACTGGGTCGTTGCCGTTTTGGTCACTTCGGCCAACTTCCCGACGCGCTCGCAGATCCCTCATTCTGTCCCCTTCCGAGCGGGGGAGTTTGGATTCGTCAACGACTGTGTCGCGCAGGCGGAAACGATCTCGTACATTGCGGTATCGGACCTCGACCTGGACCATGGTGTGCTGGGCATACTTGATGAAGGTCGAATGCGCGACCTGATTCGCGCGATCGGCAATGTGATCGCATCGGACTGTGAACCAGACTGACGATTTTCGAGGACGAACAAACCGTTTGCCTGGTTGTCTCCTCGGCCGAACGTTCCCCGTTAGTAAGCTCAGTCGCATCCCTCATAGAGCGGACGAGCACGAAAGGGGAAAATCATGTTTCAAGTGAGCCTCTGGTCACTCATCTCGGCGATTTTCGTGACGGCGGTTCTCACTCCTCGGATCGTATCGGCAGGCGAAGAGAAGGTTCAACTTGTGTTTTCGGGCGGACACGAGACGGATCCGCGCGATCGGGGCCGGCCCGTCGCGCTTGTTGCGGGTGGGCTCGGGGTGCCGCCGGACGTCTTTCGGAATGCGTTCAGCCAGGTCAAACCCGCTCCGGCGGGAACCCGGCCGCAACCGGAACAGGTTCGGCGCAACAAGACTGTGCTGCTGAATGCGCTCGGCCCTCACGGCGTTACGAATGACGAGTTGGACCGCGTTTCGGACTACTACCGCTACAATCGTAGCCGCGGCGAAATGTGGCCTGTGAAGGCGGCCGCCGGATACGCGACGATCAAGGACGGGGCCGTGGCCTCCGTCACGATTACCGAGCCCGGCTCCGGCTACAGCTCGCCGCCGACCGTCACGGTCTCGGGCCATCCGGGGCTGGCGTTGACGGCAAAGCTCACGTTCGATCGTGATCTGAAGAAGAACGGCTCGATTTCGACCGTCACCCCGGCGTCCGTTGAGAAGGCGACCCGCTGAGGTCAATGAGTGACGAGTGGACTGCGGGGCGAGGTGTCTCGGCTGTCCCCTCGACCTCTCGGGCCAGCGCAGAGAGGTCGAGCCGTTGCAGCAGATCGACCGTGACGGGGCGTTTTGCGTCGCGGAAGAGAAACGCCGTATAAAACTCGCGAGCAGGCTCAGAGTTCAAGTGCCGGGCGAGGCGAACGGCGTCCTCTTCCGTGTGACACGAGGCGAAGTAAGCCGTGTCGTCCAGGACGATCGGTTTATCTTCGACACTCCCTAGCGAGCAGAATCGGAGTTCTTTGGCGAAGCCCGAAATGGCCACCTTCCAGGGCGAAAAGGTGTATTCCCCCACACCGAAGACGGCGAAGCGAGGCTGCTTCCGGTAGATGGAACTGGCCCTGCGATCGAGCGCGGGGGCGTGTGATTCGAGGTAGGCCCAGGTTCTCGGGGCGTGCGCCTGGAGCAACGCGGTGTCGTCTCCCACTTTTCGCTGTGGGATGAGCATCCAGCGGTTCTTGTGTTGCGCGTCGCCGCGCGCGAGCTCCGAACCCTTCAGCATTGGGAACAGGTAATCGTCTTCCAGTTCCACGAGCTCGCCGAGTCGATTGCGGTAGAGTCGGCCTTCTTTCAGGAACTCCATGACTTTCATGCAGTCATGCTTCACGCCGGATCGCCAGGTGGCCCGGGTGTTCCCTTCAAGGTGTTTCCAGCGCTCGTAAGCGGCGCGATCGGCGAGCAACCGGCCATCGTGATAGCCGATCAGGCCGGAGACCGTGTTCTTTCCGAGATGGGTATAAATGCGGCATTCGAAGGTGCGTGGGTGAGAGAAGCGCGGCGTCGAACTGCGAGCGATCGCTGGAAGCCCCACCCCCCCTAACCCCCCCTTCCCAAAGGGGGGAACATTTAACTCCCCCCCTTGGGAAGGGGGGGTTAGGGGGGGTGGGCACTGGGCTCCGCCGATGTCTGCAATCCCCTCGTAGACCGCTCTCGGACTCAAGTCACCGACGAGTAAGCACGCGTCGACCGCCGCGCCGAACTCCCTTATCGCATCGATGCGGTGGATCTCAGCGTCCTTCACATTCAGGCTGTGCTTCCAGGCATGGACCAGAACTTTCCGCGCGACGACCGTCTTGCAAAGCATGGCGAGCGTCGCCTGGCGCCCTTCAAGTGCCTCCAGTAATTTGATGAGCATCCACTCCGAAATATCAAAGTTACTCTTCCCCGTCATGGCGTCCAGGCCGCGGTGATTCTGAAAATTGGACTTTACCGGTAGGTTCGAACTCTCCAACACGCCGAGCGTCGCGTTCGTCACCCAGGGTGGGTTTCCGATGACCAAAATGGGCTCGGGAAGTTCGCGAAAGAGTGTTCTCCAGTCGGTCTGAAAAAAGCTCGCCTCGAGCACCCGTACTTTCTCCGCATCGGGGCGGGCTCGCAACGCGTCATTCACGGCGCTGATGTAAGTCGGATTGATCTCGACCGCCAATCCCCGCGACACCGCAGAGAACCGGTCGAGGGCGGCGAACAGGAAATTGCCGACGCCGCAGGTGGGCTCGACGACCGAGGCTGGGACGAGCCTTCGGCGGTCGAGGAGTTGCTGACAGACGCGGCGAGCGAGTGTGACGGGGGTTTGGAAGTCACCGAACTCCGCTCGCCTTGCCATTCCCGACTCCGGAATTCTCACGGAAACCGAAAAACACTGTGAGACGCTGGCCCATGAGAATCACCCCGAGCCCGATTGTCCGTCCACTTGATAGTAAACAAAGCGAGACGCGGAAAAACCATGGGAGACGCATCGAAGTTTGAGTGTAAGAACTCCCGCGTCTCTGATCGGCCAGCGCCTACGCGACGACGGTTCGTTGTCATGCCTCCCGGTCCGTCGCTGGCGTGCTAAGTGCGAACGTGAACTAATCTATATAAACACAACATCTTGCGCAACGACTTCGTGCTGCGTCGTTGCCGTCATCCCCGACCGCTTTCGCAAGTACGCTCTGGCCGAGTCCGCCATCGTCACCAGTGCCGCTCCCATCATGATCGCGTCCTTCAGGACAAGCCGCCCGGCTCCACTCAAATACGGGAATCCATGTTGCGCGTCCCCAAGGGCCGGCACCCAGCATTCGGGCGTGGTGATCAGGAACGAGAGCGTGACGAACGACATCACGAACACCAGGAAGCTGCCGACCGTCGCCACCTGCGGCAGCCAGGGATGGAAGCAAAGCAGAACCCCGTACAGGACGATCACTGCTCCAAGACCGTAAGCGAAGGCGTATGTGTGGTTCGCGCTATGCCAGGCCCGGTTCGCGGGAACGAGTGCACCTTCGGCGTTCCGGTGCTGTCGGTAATCGGGCGGTGAGTACTTGTAGAAGAAGCCCATGAACGGGCTGTTGGCGACGAACGGCACGATGCCGTCGGCCTCGTAAGGTGCAACCTTCAGGCCGCCGATCCAGAGGAGCACGACGATCAACCCCACGCGAGTCACGCCAATCCCGAGTCGATCCGCACGGGCCGCCACACTGAAGAACTTGTCGAGCGCGCTCATGGTATCCGATGTCCTTCCGACCAGTTTGTCCGCTCCGCGGGCCTGACCTTCAGGCATCGAGGGCGGGATTAACGCCATTCTTGCCCGCCGTCGGAGCGTCGGGAATGGACGGAGGACGCAAGGGCATGGACAAATTTCGCCCGCCTCGGATCGCGGTTTCGTACTCGCGGAAGAACGTAGGGGAGCAGCCGGTGGAGCGCTTGAAGAGCCGGCTGAAGTAGAAGACGTCGTCGAAGCCGAGCTGACGCGCCACCTGCTTGACGGGTTTCTCGGTATGGAGCAATTCCCACTTGGCCTGTCGCATGATTCGCTCGCGGATCAACTCCGTCAACGTCTTGTGGAGGTGCGTTTTCACGAGCTTCGCGAGCGCCTTGGGCGTGATGTGCAGGCGTTGGGCGTAGTCGCTCGGTTGATGGAGCGTCGTGAAGTTGGCCTCGATCAGGGTCCTCAATTCGTCGAGGATGGGCGGGCGCTTGTCGGGTGCCTGCCAGTCGAGGGTCTGTTGCTCCAGCTTCAGGCGGGTGGCGCGGACCAGGAGGATTTTCAGGTAGGAGACGAGGACTTCGGAATGGGCCAGGCCGCATTCCCGGATCTCTCGTCGCAGAGCGTCAACGAGTGCGCGGAATTCGGCGGTATGACTACGATCCAGCGAGACGACGGGAACCCCATACACGTCGTTGAACAGCACCCCGTTGCAGCCGACCTCTTCGTGGTACGTCTCGATGCAGAAGAAGTTGGCGTGGAACTGGATGACGTCGCCAACCACCGCGGTGTCCGCAATCAGTCCGTAAGTCTGGTACGGGACTGCGAAGAGCAAGCAAGGGGCCTCGAACGGGAAGCGGGCCAGGTCCGACAGGAACGCCCCCGACCCCTCCTGCGCCAGAATCACCGTGAAGCCGTTGAAGCGTCGACGTTCGCCGACGGGTGCCGCGGTCGAAATGGCTTCGATGCTCAGCGCCAGGCCACCAGTCCTGGGGTCGAAGAGGTCGAGGCGGGGTTCGGCCATCGGCGGACCTGGTCGGGGAACTGAGGCGACACGGATACAGCTCCGTTCACTCCTACAAACTCGAAGGCGGAGCTGTCAACGACTGCGGTGGAACAGCGAGTCGTCGTGGATTCAGCTTGGCGGCGACACTCCGGCTGGGACCGTACCTGCTCCGAGGGGCGGTCAACCGTAGATTCCTCCAGTGTCACTCCGTATATTCGACGAGCTCGCCGGCCTGACGTAGGGCGGCGGGACTGGCGAGCCCTGGCGACGCCGGTATCGTGCTTTTCCTTCGGGCTGCGAGTGTCACTCGCGTGTGCCCGCGGAGGGAAGGCGATTCCAAGTTTTTGGGCCGCACGCGAATGTCATGCTCAGTATGCGACAGGAGGCGCATGATTTGCGTGATCGGATGCTCCAAATCGGCTGATCGGTTGCGTGCAACAACGACCGAGGTGTGATATGAGATTCCCGCTTTCCAAAGTCTTTCGCCGTGCACGGACGCTCGCCAACCCTCCCCGGCGCGCGTCGCGTAAGTTTCAGCCGGTGGTGGACGGCGTCGAGCGACTGGAATCGCGTGCCCTTATGCACAGCGGAGCCGTTGCAGCGGTCGCGCACGCAAACGCGCCTCCAGCCGCTTTCCCGATCGCGCAGCTTCAGGCAGCGGTTGCGGTGTCGTACATGAATACCGGTCCCGGTCCGTTCGAGGTCCAGACCCAGGATGCGGCGATCCTGATCCCCTCGGGACTCCAACCGGGGCACACCTACCCGTTGATCGTGGCCTTCGCTTTCAACGGCAACCCCATAATTCCGTTCCAGGTGTGGTGGAAGCAGGCCCAGGCCAACCACTGGATCGTCTATGCCTCCAAGGACTTCCACAACGCCGTATCGCGGTCAGGATTGGCCTCCAGCGAAAAGGTCGCCAGTGAGGTCATGGCACAGCTCAACACCCTGTCAAGCATTCTGCCGATCGACACGAGCCGGATCATTTTCACCGGGATGTCGGGAGCCGCGAATTACGCCGACTTCATGAACCTGCTCTACCCCGGCTACGCGGCGGGAATCATCATCAACTCAGGCCGGGTCCCCAACCAACTCTTTAGCAATCATCCGACACGTGGTCACTTGACCTACCCCACAGCCTCCGCGTATGCCGGATCGCGCCGCGTTGGGGTGTTTCTTGCCAGTCCATCGGATTCGCAGTTCTTCCCGACGACTGGGGCCAACGCGAAGATGATGCAGCGCCTGGGGTGGGACACCCTGTTCCTCAGCTTTGCCGGCGGCCATTGGAACGCGCCTCCGCCGACGTATGATAAAGCGATCGCGTGGATTCTGTCGCAGCCATCCTGGACGGCGCCGAACGCGTGAGCGAAACGGGATGATCCGGAGTGCGGTCGCTCGCGGATGTTCTCGGCCTGCCGTGATGACCTGAAAGCAGTAGCAAGCTACGACAGTCCTCGCTCATCACCACCGCGGCGTTGTTGAGGAGTGCCCCGGAGGCGCAAACCTCCGGGGCACGCTCGCCCTGTGGGCTCGTTTTTCCCCGGCCACCCCGGGTTCCAAGCCATCGACCCGAGGGGGCGTTCGGCGAGAAGTCTCCTTCTTTTCGATCAAGAGGCGCGCGGCGTTTCCCCTGTCACATTGTACAATAACGGGGACGCGTTACGGCGTCTTGTTGGGCGCTGAGACGGTGTTCCGGTGAGTCCCCGTCACGCGAAGGCCGTCGGAGACGCGGAATCCCGTCGGGTGTCGTCGCAAGGCGGTTGCTCTTGGATCAGGTTGTCCCGGTGTCACATCGTCGCGTATGATGTTGAATAGTGGTTCTCTGAACACGCAGATTCCCGGAGGGCGAATCCATGGCCGCTCCTACTCAACACGCTGAGTCGACGCGTGATGGAATCAACGGCAGAATTCCTCCACTGGAGAATGGCGATCGCTTAACGCGCGCCGAATTCGAGAGGCGCTATGATGCCATGCCGGGACTCAAGAAGGCGGAACTGATCGAAGGAGAAGTTTTTATGCCTTCGCCGGTCCGATTCGAGCGGCACAGCCATCCCCACAATCAGTTGGGTACATGGTTAGGTATTTACGAAATTGACACACCCGGAGTTGAGGCAGGCGATAATGGTACCGTCCGACTGGACATGGATAACGAGCCGCAGCCCGACGGCTTGTTGATCATCAGGCCCGATCATGGCGGCGTCGTCCGTATCAGCGATGACGACTACATCGAAGGGGCGCCCGAGCTCGTCGTCGAGGTCGCGTCGAGTAGCGTTAGCTACGACCTGGGCCGCAAGCTGAATGCCTATCGTCGCAACGGCGTTCGCGAATATCTGGTCTGGCGAGTTCGCGACCGGCAAGTCGATTGGTTGGTGAACCGGGATGGGCAATTCGTTCCTCTGGCCCCGGCGGCCGACGGCGTTCTGCGGAGTGTGGTCTTTCCCGGTCTCTGGCTCGATCCATCGGCCCTGGTGCAAGGCGACAAGCGAGCGGTTAAGGCCGTCCTCGAACAAGGCTTGAACTCGCCGGAACATGCCGAGTTCGTCGCCCGACTGGAGCGAAAACGCGATGGAGTGGCAAACGAAACAAGTTGAATCGCCGTTGCGTCCGACCGTCTCGCTCGATGCAATTCAATCGGTTGGTCGTTTTTTCGTCTTTGCCCCGAATGGGGCATTTGAGAGTAGCCCAGCGTTTTAACGCTGGGTTCGACGAAACAAACACCCAACCGTTTTCTTGGCCCCGTAGGGGCGTCCGAAACCGACGCGATGAGCTCCACGATGCGTACCGTCACCGTCCCGCTGGGACTGAGAATCATTTGGTGAACCGTTCGCACTCCCAGCGTTAAAACGCTGAGCCATTATCAAATGTCTCTACGGGACAAAAACAAATGGAGACCATCGGTCGGATCGAGAGCATCGGTCGCGCGATCGTGTCGGACAGCGGGAAGTGACTCCGAGCCTGTTCTCAAGAGACTTCAATGCGAGTCGGCCGCGAGAACTTCGCCGCCGGCCATCGTGCCGAGTGCCCAACAGGCCGGGGGAGCGATGGAGGCTTTCACGACGGTAGGGATCGAACCCCCGGTCCGACCGCCGTTTTTAGGGCCGGTCGAGGACCGAAGCCCACGCCCTCGCTCCACTGTCGACGAGCGCGGCGACGGCTGCGGATTGAAGGGCCGTCGATAACGTGCGGGGGAAGAGCTCGGGATGGTTCGCGGATGCGCGGACGAGCTGGCGCCAGGCCTTGAGGTCGGCCTTGGCGGCGCGGACAACCTTGCGCTGGGTTTGCACGGCCTCGGCCATCTTGCGCGAGCGCTGCTCCGCGAGGGCGGCACGGCGTGCCGCACTCTGGCTACGAACCAGATCAAGGCGCTGGGCGCGGAGATCCTCGAGAGCGGCGTTCTTGAAATCGAGCATCGGGAAATCCGTGGTGCCCATCTCGGCGCCCTGTTTTTCGTACCACGCCTGGTCCGCCATGAGACAGTCGAGCTCGATGTCATCCTCGAGCGGAGTCGTGTTGTCGTGCAGAGCGGCCAGGCTGAGCGCAATCTCGGTCTCGCCGAACGGTTCCAGAACTCGAGCGACGCGTCCTTCAAAATTGATGGGGAAGTCGGCGACAGCCAGGATGAGGTCGCGGAGCTCGGCGGCCAGGTCTTGAACGTCGCGTACGACCTCCACAGCGTGCTGTTCCACTTCGGCCCAGTTCGCGCACTCCTGCCCCTCGTACACCGTGCGGGGGATGCCGTGCGACAGCTCGTCAACCACGTGCTCGAGCCGCGGCAGCAGGCCCACGAGCTTGCGGTCATCAGCCGCGAGGGCCACCTTGGCCAGTTCGAGGAGCCGCTCGACGCCGTCGTCGGGCTTCCCCATTAAGAACAAGTGCACCAGGCTGGCGCAGATGCCTTCCTCGTCCGGGTCGGCCATGATGCCGACACCGTGCCCCTCTTTTTCGTCCGTTATGAAATCGTGGCGGCGGCGGAGGCGGTCCCGCTCCTCGAGGTAAGCGCGGGTCGTGCGTGCCCACAAGGGGCGGCGGCCCGATCCTTGCTCGGCGTCGCGCTCCTGGCCGGCCACCAAGACATCGAGCTCACCGATCCGCCGCTCGATGGCGGCGAGTGCGGCGTCGCCATCGGTCTTCCAGATCATCTTTGCGAGAAAGTCCTCCTCCTGGGACGTCGGGCGAGGAGAAGGCTCGAGGGTTTGCGTGCGTGCAGACAAGGAAATCCTCTCTTGCTGTGACGGTCGCTGTGAGCGCAGGCGCATCAATCAGCCGGAGTTTGGTCGGGGTCGAATTCGTTCGGAGGATCGGCGGAGCGATCCCCCGGTCCTATCGGGTACGTGACGTTGCACGGTAATTCCCAGCGCCGCGGAGCCCTGGTTCCGGCCAGTGACGGCCGAACGGAAACCTCGTCTTACTCGCCGGTACACTTCGGCGGGGTTCGGACACGTTCGTTTGGCCGGCGGTCCGAACTCCACATGACTTTACGGAATGACGGCTTATTTGTAACTAATATGTGTAGTAAAACAATAGAGTATTAGAATATTTATGCGATCATCGGTAGTGCCGGGAGCCGCATGGACGACTCGTCGCCAGAATATCGGCCTCGTATTTTGAATTGCGCTCCGTAACCGTAAGGGACAGAACTCACGACAAAAGTTCGGTTTACTCGATCATTGGCGCGCCCTGAGTGAGAATGCAGTCGTCGCCGCTCTACGGCCTCATTGTCCGGCTACGAAGGGACGCAGAGCGCCGGGACTGCATTCTCACTCAGGGCGCGGCCGCAGCGTGGAGAGCCCGACAACGTCTGTGGGTGAGGGTCCTCGCCGAATCATATCGCACGGGCTGTGGGGAATCCGAGTACGCCTCGCGCCTGTGCGCCACCTCCGAGCAAAGGGGGGGATCAAGGGGTGGGCGCACGCGGTCGACCGATTGGACGCAACTCAAAGAAGAACGGCTCAGGGCAATGAAAGACCGTGGGGAAATGTCGAGCGAGTTTCGACCTGTCCGCGTGGCCTCCATAACTAGAATTGTGATCGCGGCGGGTAGAGGACACTTTCGTCGCGTATTCTTTCGACGAAGGGCAAGGATGCGTGAGAAGACTGGGGTCCGATCCGACGCTTACTCGTGCTGGCCTGGAACTGTGAGTTCGCAGGACCGCCGATGAAGCAACTTCCGGATTCTACCTATTTCCTCTCCTGGTCGGTGCGCGCTTTCGGCTCAGTGAGATGATACGTACGGTTGACCTGCAAGTGCTCGAGGGTGAGTTCCGCACCGGAAGGCCAGCGCGCGACAAGACGGGTTACCTCGCGCGCCGGGCCCAGACCGATGAGTAGACGGGGATCGTTGGCCGACTCGATGCTGTAGTTTCCCTTGCGCTGACGGTGGATCGTGCGGTCTCCGACGATGAGTTCGACGCGTGTCCCGACGCCGTCGCGGTTGCTCAGAGTCCCCTCGAACTCCAGGCGGAGCCAGGCGTTGTCGTTCGGAGTATCATTCCTCAGCACGGCGGGTCGAGTCCCCCGGTGGTTCACCACGATATCGACGTCGCCGTCGTTGTCGATGTCTCCGAACGCCGCGCCCCGGCCGAAGTGGCGCGTTTCGAAATAGGGACCCGCCTTGTAGGTTGCGAGCCGAAACCGCTTGCCGGCGACGTTGGCAAACAGCAGAGCGGGCTCCTCCTCATCGACGTTGCGAGAGAGCAGGCGGAGGTTGTCATCGACATGGCCGTTTGCGACGAAGTTGTCGGGCCAGCCGTCGTTGTCGAAGTCCGCCAACGCGATGCCCCAGCCAACCCACGGAATGGTGTCCTTCCCGAGCCCGAACTCCTGCGTGACGTCCGTGAACCGACCTTCCCCAAGATTTTGGTAGAACGTGTTGTACTGCCCCTCGAAGTTCGAAATGATGAGTTCGGGCCGCCCATCCCCATCGATGTCTTCCGCGTCCGCACCCATAGCCGACTGCATATTGCCGCGCTTGTCGAAGCCCGCCCCCGACGTTTCGGTCCCGTCTTCGAACGTGCCGTCGCCGCGATTGAGGAAGACGAAGTTGGGGCTCATGTCGTTAGCCACGAAGATGTCGATCTTGCCGTCGCCGTTGATGTCGGCGGTCACGACGCCGAACCCTCTCCCATCCGCGCGGGCGTGGCCGTCGCCGATCGCTTTCTCGTAAACGTCGGTAAATGTGCCGTCGCCGTTATTGCGGTACAGAAAGTGCCGGACCGGCCGAATTTTCGAGGGCGAGCAGTAAATACGTGCTCCCCGATTGGCGTCGCCGCAGTGGAGCGAATCCTCGGGATATTTCCATTCCCCGTAATTGGCCACGTAGAGGTCGAGGTCGCCGTCATCGTCGTAATCGAGGAAGGCTCCCCCCGAGGACCAACTCGCTCGGTCCACCCCGGCCGGGCGGCTCACGTCGACGAACGTGCCGTTGCCCTCGTTGCGGTACAGCACGTTGGGACCGTAGTTGCACAGAAATACGTCCTGGTCGCCGTCATTATCCACGTCGCCCACAACGACGCCGTGGCAAAAGCCGTGGAAGCCCAGTCCGGACGCATCGGTTACGTCCTGAAACCGGTTCTCCCCCAGGTTTCTGTAGAGCCGATTCTTCCCGTCCGTGCTTGTCCCGAGTGGCAGATACGTAGCCGAGCAAAAATAGATATCGAGCCGGCCGTCGTTATCGAAATCGAAAAGCGCGACTCCCGAACCGTTGGCGGACGGGTAGTGCTTCTCCTCAGTCATGCCCGATACATGCACAAAGTCGATCCCCGACTCGACCGCGATTTCGGCAAAATGGAACGGGCTGGGTTCCGTCTGTTTGGACATGGGAACGATCATGGGCGCATAGGCGACGCGGATGTCTCCCCGGTCGCCCGGAACCTTGCCTGCTGGGCGCTCAAACGTGACGTTCTCGATAGTGGGGTCGATGGGGAAGGTCAACTTCTCGCGCGGGGGGGGTGGCTCCGGCTGGTTGACGTAATAGGCCGTGAGTCCGAGCGCGGCGGCGAGAATCGCCCCGGAAGCAGTACGTGCTTTCCGACTCAGGAACGACAAGGCGAACATAGAGACCCCCTCCGCGAAGTCGCCAACTCGGAGACGTGAATCTGTGAGAACATTACCCGTCTACTCCGAAACCCGGAAATCGATCGGAAACCGCCTCGAAATGCTACAATAGGAGCCGTGATGGTGCGTGCGGTTTCGGTCATTATCGTATCCCTGTTGCTGGCGCCGAAACAGCCAGCCCCTCCCTTCAATGTTCGTAGGGGCCATCCCTCGGAGCGGCGACGATACAGTCCAAGCGTCTGTCCCGAAAATGGAGCGGAGCCGGAAAAGGGGGATTGGCTCCGAGTCTTCGAGGTGCCTGTCCCCCTTTTCTCGAAAGTGGAGCGGAGCCGGAAAAGGGGGATTGGCTCCGAGTCTTCGAGGTGCCTGTCCCCCTTTTCTGGCGGAGCGGGCGTGGAAATGGGGACAGGCACCGTCCGAAGACGAAGACGGCCGGAGCCAGTTCCCATTTCCACGCTCCCGAGACACGTGGGACAGATTCCTAAGAGGAGCCTTGGGGCTTGGCGGTTTCTGGCTTCCTCGTAGAATCGTCGTGATTGTTGTTGCCTCGGCATCGAGAACACTCAAACGGCCGCGCCAGGAGTCATTATGCGCTGGGCGCAGGCGATGCCACCATGGAAAACCCCTCGAGGCCGACAGCGGGGACTCCCGTTCCTGGAACGACAACAGCGGTGGGATCGACTCTTCAAGCAGAGTATCCTGCTTCTGACGATGCTCGTCTGCGCGGCGCTTGTTCTCGGAACGCCGGTCGGACGCTACGCAGCGCAGGCTTTTTCCGTTCAAATGCGCACGATCCTGCGGCGCTGGTTGGGATTGCCCCACGACCGCGCACCCATCGAGGCGCTGCGAGACGTTCAGCGGCGGCGGGATGTCGAATCCGCGCGGGTCTTCTGCAGACGCGTCTTTGCCGAGGCGAACCCGCACTTGCGCCGACTGCTCGATCATTCCGGTCTTGGGCCCGAGGACGTTGTGCTGCGTTCGGGGAACTACAATAAAACCCTGCTTCTCTCGTCGAAAGTGTTCCTGCCCGACACCCAGCGTTCGTATCGTATGCGGCCGAACACCCAAGCATGCTGGGTCCAACGCATTTCCCTGCCGGAAGGGCTGTCAGGGTTTTTCCTCTTGCCCGAGACGGACGAGCTACCGTCACTGGTGAAAGCTACGGGCGCGTTTCTCGTGCCGAACTCGTCGCAATTAACGAATTCGTGGGGTTGTCGGGGCCCCGAGCCCGACCCCACCGCGCCGCTGCGCGGGCTCATCCTGGGCGACTCCAATATGCAGGGGATCTTCATCGGGGAAAACGAAGCGCCGCCGGTACGACTGTGCGACGACCTGGAGACGCGGCTGAGAACCCGACTTTCGATCCTGAACACGGGACACCTGGGATACTCGCCCGAGCAGATGTACCACACCCTTGTCGAGTATGCGCCTCGATTCCAACCTCACTTTGTCGTGTTCAGCTTCTGCCCTAATGATTTCGGAAATGTCTTTGGGGAGGACATCGACGCGAATGATCTTGATGAGGGCAAATACTGGGTGGACCGGATTCACGGGTATTGCCGTGACCGGAAGATTCTCGTCATGGCGACCCCTGTACCTTACGAGCAGCAGTTGACGGGGCGTCGACGGGAAGGTGATTACCCTGGGAGAATATGCAACCTCTTGCCCATCGATGGTCTCTTTTATTGTAACCCGATCGAGGATTTCGCAGACGAACACCTCCGACTGATGATGGATCCTGTCAACCGCGGCGCCCGATCGAAGGGGAGCCCACTCTTCAATGGTGTACTTGACGACTGGCACCTGTCGGCTGCGGGCGCCCGCGTCTGGGCTATGAGCGTGGGGTCCCGCCTTGCGCTGCTTCTCGAAGATGCGCGAATGCGGGGCGAACTCTGGTTTGAACGCAGCGGAGCGCGCTGAACGTCGGCGCCGTTTCCCGCGCGCTTTGTTCACAGGTCGCACCCAATGGTCGTGCTGCGCAATCGCTCATCCGCATCAGCGTCGCCGGATGTGTAAGGCCCGGGTGCCAAGTCTCAAGCCGATCGACCGAGCGCCGGGATGGTTGGATCGGGAGCACCACACTCAATTCCGACCGCGGCGGATGTCGCGTTTGCCCACCCGCTTGCCTCTCGATTCTCTGGGGAATCTTGTTGACATGGGGAAGACCGAAGCTTATGTTGCCAGGTACTCATTCCCGCTTATCTTATGACATCTTGAAGGCTCAACAAGAGCCTGAATTCTATAGGACTCGTGGGCTCTGATGAACCCTGGCGTGCTGCCCTGCGCAGTGAGATCGAGGCAAGGCCGGGCGTGGATCAGGGCGGTGACCGAAGCAGAATGCGGTTTGTGTTGTTCGGGACGGTAGTCCCATCTTCGGATGAGGGAATTCATACGATGTTCTTTGCACGATTGGTTGGTGGGCGTCGTTTGATCGTGGCGTTCGCACTCGCAGGGCTGGGTGTCTGCAGCGGTTGTGAGAATTCCGCTCCGTCTGGCGGGACCTCTGGGACCGCAGTGCAAAATCCTGAAGAGGTGAAGAAGCGCGAGACGATGATCCAGGATTACTACAAATCGAATCCCCCTAAGGGCCCCGGAGGGGCGGCTAAGACAGGCAATTGATTTTGAGGGGGATCTGGTTCGTCGTTGACTCGAATGAATGTGACGGCTGTTTCAGAAGTCGCGGGAAGGAGGTTTCGATGCATCACGGCACCTCCTGCACGTGTTGGTAATGAGCGTGTTTCCCCCACGAATGGGTAGCTTTATCGGGAGGAAACCGCATCGATTTCCTAAGCAGTCGGCGCGATCGATGCAACCGTAAAGTGTTGTGCGTCCGTATTCCTTCTCATCCCCATTGTCTCCGAGGTGACGACCATGACGACACGGTGGAAACGCGGTTTTACATTGATCGAACTCCTGGTGGTGATTGCCATCATCGCCGTGCTGATTGCGCTGCTGTTGCCAGCCGTGCAGGCTGCACGTGAAGCGGCTCGTCGCGCGCAGTGCGTCAACAATCTGAAACAAATCGGATTGGCGCTGCACAACTACCACAGTGCCAACAACGTCTTCCCCATGGGGGGATCGTCGGCTCCGCGATACGCGGGGGCAGGCGCACCCTACGACGACTGGGCTACATGGAGCGCTCATGCTCAGATGTTGAACTACATGGAGCAGACTGCGATCTACAACGCCATCAACTTCAGTTGGGCGCCCGAAGGTGACGGCAACACTTCGGGGCCAATCAACGGGACGGCGTTCAATACCGTGATCAATAGCTTCGGGTGCCCCTCAGATTCGTTCTGGAACAAGGGCAACATCAACAACTACTACGGTTCCTTCGGTACAACGACCGAACAGCCAGACTATTACAAAGGCTGGGAGGGGTGGACGAATCCCGACAGGAAAGGAAGCACCGGGATGTTCGCGGAGTGGATCTCTTACGGGATCAGCGACTGCATCGACGGGACCTCCAACACGGTCTGCTTTTCTGAGGCGCTTTGTGGGAACAACATCGGGGGTACCTACAGGGGGAACGGGCTGATGCCCTACGGGGGAACGGATCCGTTTCTCTTTGACGCGTTCATGAACCCCACGCTTGTGCTTCAGCAATTGCAAGCGTGCGCTCAGGCGTTCAAACCGGCCAACGCCGGAAATATCACGTCTCGTCGCGGGTTCCGGTGGGGCGAAGGTATCATGGGCTTCACCATGTTTAACGTGCTTCAAACGCCCAATGATACCACGTACCAGGTCAACTATTGCCGGACCGGCTGCAGTCCTGGATGCAACATGGATAGCGGCTTCTCGGCGCCGGCCAGCAGCAACCACTCGGGTGGCTGCAACGTGATGATGACGGATGGAAGCGTCAAGTTCATCAAGAGCAGCATCAACCGGATGACGTGGTGGGGATTGGGCACCCGCGGCAACGGCGAGGTCATTTCGGCCGACTCCTATTGATCCGGCCTGCGTCATTGGCGCATTAGTCATCAAGTACTCAACAAGAGTCCGGCGCGTTCTGTCCTTATCCTGGGACAGAAGGCGTCCGGATCTTGTCTGTTGAAGGAACGACCGTTCCTTCGGCGGAGGGCCTGGAATGCCCCATCGCCTTGTACCAAGGTTAGAGCGCCTAACGTTTGGATTGCATACGATGACAACCCATGAAAACACGGAAGCATCAGAACTCCCTCCCCCCTTGTGGGCTGGCGAACCGACACTTTTTGCGCGGTGGCCCCAAAGCAAACCGCGCAGGACCATGGTGGCTGAAAAACAGCCGTTTTGGAGAGACTGTAGCAAGGATGCCGGGGATTGTTCCTCCTGGGTATCGGCTGGTAGACGGAGTCCGCAGGCTTTGGAGTGCGGGGGCTTGCTCCCGCTTTCGCCCTGGAAATGCGGCTGGAAAGCGGAGGTCCGGGAAGGCCGTTCGAAAGCGACAGGGTCCCTGTCGGAGCGCGCAGACGGTTCGAAAGCGGGAGCAAGCCCCCGCACTCCAAAGCCTGCGG
>DAIDJG010000529.1 GCA_027451445.1 Singulisphaera sp. | reverse complement strand
GTCGATGAGATACATATGGCGCCAGCCGTCCCGCTCCGACAGGTAGAGGATCTCGCCCGATTTCTCCAGCCAGTTCACGGCGCTGAAACCCATGTTTTCGGTGTGCGCCGACCAGATGAACGTTTCGCTCGTTTCATCGATGATATTCCGAGCCTTGCCGGTCGGAACGTCCACCTCGATCAGCCGGAAGCGCTGGTGGCCCCGGTCGTATTTCTGGTAGGTGAAGTGGCGGCCGTCCTTATCCCAGCGCAGGCGAGGCGTGCCGAAATCGACGCGCTCGACCTCCGGTTTGAGCTGCCGCTTGTCTTCGATACGGAACACGTTCAATTCGTAAGAGGCGAACTTGTCGCCCGGCAGCGCGTAGGGCCGCGACTGGAGCTTGGCCCGGCCGCCGCCGGGTGGCGACGACTGGACGAGGTGAACTTCCTTGCGTTCCTCGGGCTCGGTCCGAAAGGCCACCAACGTCTCCGAGTCGGGCGACCAGGAGAACCCGCCATAGACGAGCCCGTCCTTGCCGTCGTCACTCAGTCGAATCTCGTCCTTGCCCTCGGCGCGAATGTAGACATTGTGGTCCTTCATGAATGCCGTCCATTTGCCGTCGGGCGAGCGCGAGCGGTCGCGGAATGGATCGCCGTCCTCGCCGCCTCGAAAGCGCCGGCGTCCGTCGACGGGGACGGGCTCAACGGCCGCGGCGGGCAGAGCCTCCTTCGACCTGGAACATTCGTATGCGGTCAGGTCGCACTGCCAGGTCGTCTCACCGATGCGAAACCGGAGGGTCTTGGCGTCGTCCGAGAACGCGATGGCATCGAACGGAAGTCGCGTCGGCTTGTAGATTTCGCCGGTCGCCGCGGACAGTGCCGTCGCGAGCTTCTCGTGGTCGAACGCGGTGGTTCGTGCACCCTTTTCCGCATCGACGAGCACGAACTCGCGATTCCCTCCAGCAAGATCGTTGCGGTACCAGAAACGGTTGTTGCCGTCGAACCAGTGCGGCACGATCCGGTCCTTGAAGACAAGCCGTTCCCCTCGGCCGGTGAAGGGCGGGGTGCGAGCCTGTGGGGGAGACTCCCAGGGGTCGCCTGGCGGCGCAGCGAATTCGTCGGCGTCGTTTTCGAGGGACTCCACAGCATCTGCCGCTTGAGCCTGCGTTCCGCGAAGGAACCCCAACACTAATAGGAGTGAAAGCAGTGCGTACCCGATCCGGGCGGTGTGTCTCGACATCGCGCAGACTCCCTGAGACGTGTTGCGTTCGACGCAGTTGACGGGATCAATCAAGAATATCGTTCACCGTCGGAGTGCGACGACCCGCGCTCCGATTCCAAAGCACCAATACGGCGATCAGGCCGACGAGCGGTAGCCAGCCGGAGGCGCCGATCACGAGGTCGTAACGTTTCGTCTGATCGAGGTAACGCCCAAAGAGGGGGTGGAACGACGCCGAGACGAGCCAGGTGGTCGTCGCCAGAATGCCGGTGATCTTGCCCATGTGCTTGTGCGAGAGGTCTTGAACGAGCGAGTAGTACGCCGTGTAGACTCCCAGTCCGCCGAACGCGACACCCAGGAGCGCGGCGAGCAACCAGGGGCCCGCCGGTAGGAGAGCCGCCGCGGTCGTCAGCAAGGTGAGCAGGCAACAGCCCGCGTAGACCCACATCCGCGATGCAAACACACTCAGCCCGCGACGGGCCAGGAGACTGCTCAGGAAACCCGTCGTCAGCGAGCCGACGTCAGCAGCAACGTAGTAAAAGGTCGTGAAATTGAGCATGGCCGTGCGGTCGTACCCTCTCGCCTCGCGCAGGAACTTTGGGAGCCAGACCCGGAAGATGTGCCAGTTCAGATTAATGCAGATGACCACGACCACAAGGCTCAGGAAGGGGGCCGACCAGATGGTTCGGAACAGGGATGACCCGGCACCGTCTTCTTTTGCTTCCTTCTGAGGTTCCAATGCGTTGTCGCGGGGGGCTTTGACCCGGAATTCTCCCCGCCGAATGGACGCGAGCCAGAAGAAGACCCAGAGGCTTCCCCCTGCGCCGATCACAAGGAACGGCAGGCGCCAGTTATCATGACCGCTCGTCATGAGCATCCGAATCGCCTGCGGCGCGAGGATCGACCCGAGTGCGCTGCCGCTCTGGAGAATGCTGTTGCCGAGCGCCCGATCGCGGGGCACGAGCATGAGCTGGATCGTCTTGAGCCCGCAGGGAAAATGGCCCGCCTCGAACAGGCCGAGGAAGATCCGAAGGAGAAAGAGCTCCGTGGACGACTGGCTCAGCCCCGTCAGAAAACCCATGGCCGACCAGCCGGCGAGCACCAGGGGGTAAAGCCAGTACACTCCGACCCGATCGACGAGCCAGCCAAAGAGCAAACTTCCCGCGGCGTAGGCGAGTCCGAAGCCGAGCTCCATCTGCCCGTACTGCTCGTCGTTCAGGTGAAACTCGGTCTGGATCTCGATCGCCAGCGTGTTGACGGTCAGTCGATCCATGTAGTTGACAACCGTGGCCAGCAGCAGCAAGACGCAGACGTACCACTTCCAGAGTGACGGTCGTTCGGGTTTGGGGACGGAATCGGGTTCGAAATCGGCCAACGTCATTGGGAATGAGCCTCTATGTGGAAGAGTCTGGCCGATACAAGGTAAGTGATGCGTGACTCTAAAGCCAATACCGTTCAACGAACCCTAAACCAACCAGGACCCATGATTTAACTCCCTCCCCCCTTGTGGGGGAGGGTTGGGGTGGGGGGGCTCGTGTCGCCCGTGGCCGTTCGAACCCCCCACCCCGGCCCTCCCCCACAAGGGGGGAGGGAGTATTTATGTTCCCGTGTTCCGATGGTTTACGGCGATTTGAACGGCATTGGCGCCCAACGCTACGCCGGCGCGGCTGGCCGCTGGCGTCTTCCGCGTGCGGCCTCCGGCATGATAGGCTCAATCAAGTTGCGGCGTCATATGCCCGAACGTCCCGCCAAACCTTGCACTCCCCGAAGCCCGAGCCAGCCCCAATCGGATCCCCGAGGCACTCGATATGAGGAACGTCTGTTTCCCGTCCCTTCGGCCGCGACGCGACACGATCGGTTTGGCTCTGGGCTTTGTCGGAATCCTGTGTTGCGTGCCGGTACTCGGCGCTGAAGAGTCCGAACCATCACTCGCGACTCGTGCCCGAGGACCCGTCGCGCTTCGGTTCAGCCCGGATGGCACCTGGTTGTTCGCCGCCAACAGCCGTAGCGGCACGCTTTCAGTGATCGACCCGGTGTCGCAGCGCGTGGTGGCGGAACTCGAAGTCGGCCGCGGACTCGCCGATCTGGGGTCGCTTCCGGACGGTCGGCTGCTCGCGGTCGATCGCGAGGCTGATTCGCTGCTTCTGCTCGATCGCCAAGGGCCCGAGGCGCGCGTCGTCGCGAAGTGCCAGGTGGCGGCGGATCCCGTTCAGGTTCTGGCGGCACCCGACGGGGCGGCATGCGTTGTGGCGTCAACGGCCTCCCGGCGGTTGAGCTTCGTGGACATCGGAGGACCGCAGACCAGTCAGGCCGCTTCGCTTGCCGTTTCACGGACCGTCGACCTCCCGTTTAGCCCCCGCCATCTTGTTGTGGTACCGCCTTCGTCGAAACTCGTCGTTGCCGATGCCTACGGTGGTAAGCTCGCGGTGGTCGACGTGAAACGCGGCAAGGTGGAGCACACCCACACGTTGCCGGCCCACAACATCCGAGGGTTGACGCTGAGTCCGGACGGCCGGACGCTGGTCGTTGCCCACCTCGCGCTGCGCAAGCAGATGCAAACTGACTTCGAGGGTGTGCACTGGGGGCGGCTACTGGGAAGCCATCTTCAGTCGTTGCGTCTGGACGCGGTGCTCGCGCCGGGCTCGACGGATGACCTGATGCGCGACGGCTGCCGGATCGACATGGGCTTTGCGACTCAGGGGGCCGGTGATCCCTCCTCGCTCGGCTCCGCGCCGAACGGTAGTGTGGCGATCGCGCTGGGGGGTGTGGACGAGGTCGCGCTTTGCCGGAGCCCTTCGGCCTTCGTCCACCGGGTTGGCGTTGGCCGAGGTCCCTCCGCCGTTGCCGTGAGCGCCGACGGAAAGACCGTGTTCGTTGCCGGCAAGCTCGACGACAGCATCTCGGTCGTCGAAGCTGAGACCTATCGCCGCCTCAAGGTCATCGCCCTGGGCCCGCGACCGGAGTCGACCCTGGTCGAGCGCGGTGAGTCGCTTTTCCACGATGCGACACTTTCGCACGACGGCTGGATGAGTTGCCAGAGCTGCCACACCGACGGCCACACCAGCGGACTGCTTGTTGATACGCTTGGGGATGATTCATATGGGGCGCCGAAGAAGGTTCCCTCTCTTCTGGGTGTCGGGCGAACCGGCCCGTGGGCTTGGAATGGTTCGATCGACCGGCTGGAGCACCAGGTGCGGAAGTCGATCACGATCACGATGCAAGGCCGAATTCCCACGACCGACCAGGTCGAAGCGCTAACGGCGTATCTTGAATCGCTCGCCCCGCCTCGCGCGGTGTCGCCATCGAATCAGCATCAGGCCGAGGGGCGCGGTCAGGCTGTCTTTGCGACGAGGAAATGCGGGCAATGTCATGGCGGCCCCGAGTTCACAACGAGCAAGCTTTACGACGTCGGGTTGGTCGACGAGGTGGGGAACCATCGCTTCAACCCCCCTTCGCTGCGAGGGGTGAGCCAGCGCGATGGGTTCTTCCATGATGGTCGTGCAGGTACGCTCGAAGCGGTCTTCCTGAAGCACGGCCATCCCCGGGAGTCGGAGTGGACGGAGACCGAAGTCGCTGATCTGGTGGCGTTTCTCAAATCCCTGTGAGCCCATTCGCGGGTGGTTGTCAACGTTAATGGCAAATGCGAAATGGCAGTAGGAGTTACGCAGTTGACGTTTTGGTGCACCTCACACGGAAATCCTCGTTCCCACGCTCCCGCGTGGGAACGAGGGCGCGCTGTTCGCGGCGCCATGGTGATTCCAACTGCGTAACTCCTAGGCAGATGGCAAATGCGAGATGGCAAATGTCGGAAGAGCGGTGAGAGCCTAATTCGTCGGAGAGGGCGCTAGTCCGTGTGGCGTCGTCTGACATCATCCATCTGCCATTTTGCATCTTGCATTTGGCATTTCGCAGGACGTTATTAGAGGTTGCCCAATGCGGTTCGGAATAACAGCCTTCGTCCTGGCAGTCGCCGCCGCACTGCCCGTCTCGTCCGCCGAAGCGCCGAAGCGCAACGTCCTGTTCATCGCGGCGGACGACCTCAACGACTGGATCGGCTGCCTTGGGGGACACCCGCAAGTCAAGACCCCGAACATCGACGCGCTGGCCCGGCGCGGCATGCTCTTCACGAATGCGCACTGTCAGGCCCCGCTCTGCAATCCGTCCCGCAGCAGCCTCTTGACCGGGCTTCGGCCTTCCACCACTGGAATCTACGGCCTCGCGCCGGGCATTCGGGATGTCGAAGCATTGCGGCAGCATATCACGCTGCCGCAAACGTTCACGCGCGCAGACTATGTGACGTTCACCTGCGGCAAGATCTATCACGACGGCTCGATCAAGCCGGCGGCGCGCGCCCCGGAGTTTCAGGTCTGGGGTCCTGCACCCGGCATGCCCCTGCCGGCGCAAAAGTTCGTCCACACTCCGAGCGATATCAAGGCGATGGACTGGGGTGTCTTCCCCGCACGCGACGAGGACCAGGCCGACTGGAAGATCGCGTCCGCCGCGATCGAGGCGCTTCGCACCTCGCCCCGCGATAAGCCGTTCTTCGTTGCGTGTGGTTTCCGGCTGCCTCACGTCCCTTGCTTTGCGTCGCAGTCGTGGTTCGATCTCTATCCCTCGGACGGGCTCAAGCTGCCTCTGGTCAAGGACAACGACCGCGACGACACTCCACGCTTCTCGTGGTACCTCCACTGGAAGCTCCCCGAACCGCGCTGGAAGTTCCTGCGCGAGAGCCACGAGTGGTCACCCCTGGTTCGGGCTTACCTGGCGAGCATCAGCTTCATGGACAGCCAGGTAGGCCGGGTGTTGGACGCACTCAAGGCATCGGGCCGGGCTGACGACACGATCGTTGTCTTCTGGTCCGATCATGGCTGGCATCTCGGTGAGAAGCTCATCACGGGCAAGAACACGCTCTGGGAACGCTCGACGCACGTGCCGCTGGTGTTCGCGGGTCCGGGGATTACTCCGGGTGGGCGCTGTGCGGAGCCTGTCGAGCTGCTCGATATCTTCCCCACGCTCCTGGAACTCTGCGGTCTGCCCGCCCGCAATGACCTCGAGGGTCACAGCCTGTCGCCTCAACTGCGCGACGCGAACGCCCAGCGTGCCTGGCCCGCCATCACGACGCACAACCAGGGAAATCACACAGTCCGCACGCGCGACCGCCGCTACATCCGTTACGCGGACGGGTCGGAAGAGCTCTACCACCTGGATCAAGATCCCAACGAGTGGACCAACCTCGCCGCCGACCCGCGCTGGGAGGAAGAGAAGCGGACGCTCGCCCGCTCGCTTCCGTCGTTGAATCATGCCCCCGTTCCAGGGAGCGCGACGCGCCTGCTCACCTACGATAAAGCGACTGGTGCAGTGACGTGGGAAGGGGCCGCGGTGGGCGCGAATGACCCGATCCCCGAGATCGACGATTGATCGTTCGATACGCCGTCGAACACGTCGATCGCACGATTCGAGACGGTGGGCGGACACAACCGCCATCGCGGCTGACCCTGGAAAAACCGGGGTCGACGACGCGGAAGATGGTGAAAAAAGTCATAATTTCCGGTTTTTTTGCGGAAATCGCGGGAAAACACCGCGATTTGGCGCTGCAATCGGCCTCATTTTGCGGTAATCAAGCAATCCACACACCGATCGCTCTCATTCAGAGCCTTGTTCTTGGCCTCCGGCGAGGCCGGGCTCGAGGAAACCGATCGGGGCATCTCACCGACGACTTGGAGGTTCCCTCGACCATGGCCAAGAAAGCCGCACCCAAGGCCGCTCCCGCCAAGGCAGCCCCCGCGCCCGCCGCGAAAGCCGCACCCAAGAGCGCAGACAAGTCCGCAGCACCGCAAGCGAAGACCGCCACCAAGGGCGAGATCTTTTCGCAACTGAGCGAGAAAAGCGGCTTGACCAAGAAGCAGGTCGCCAGCGTCTTCGACGCGCTCAGCGAGCTGATCGGCAAGGAACTGGGCAAGAAGGGACCCGGCCAGTTCGTCGTCCCCGGTCTCCTCAAGCTCAAGGTCGTGCGCAAGCCCGCCACCAAGGAGAAGCCGGGCATCAACCCGTTCACCAAAGAGCCCATGACCATCAAGGCCAAGCCCGCTCGGAACGTCGTTCGGGCCCTGCCGCTGAAGGCGCTCAAGGAACTCGTCTGAGCCCTCGAGCGTTCGCGTGCCTCCGGTGTAGGGTGGGTCGGAACGCCGCATCGCGGCGCGAGGCCCACCAGCCAGCACATCCGCGTCACCCCGGTGGGCCTCCCGCCCTCGTGGGTGGGTCCGACCCACCGAGCCTCAACCCAATCGAAAACCGCTCTCGATCCTCGCGGTTTCGCCCGCAACGACGGCTGAGGCGTTAGCGTAACGCAATGTCCACCCCCGTCGCAAAGGCGGATCATATAACTCCCCCCCTTGGGAAGGGGGGGTTGGGGGGGGTGGGCCTAAACCTCCGCTATCGGTTCATCGCTTCGCCTCCGTAAGCGCATCGTTCGTTCGAAAACAACGCGGCCCCGCGCGTACGGTCGTGTCGACGACGGCGAGAATCTCCGTCATGATGCTGGCCTGGCACAACGCTTCGCCGTAGGGCACGGCTTCGTCTGTGCCGGTTGGGGAAGGGTGCATCGAGCGAGACGCGGCGCCGATAGCGAAGGTCGCTACCCACCCCCCAACCGCCCCTTCCCAGTTTTGAAGTTGCGCGTATTCCGTCGCCTCCTGCGCCGGGGCTGAGCGTTCGCGGAGAATGGACGATTGCGGGTGTACGGGCAGCGAGAGTCGACTTTCGCTCCGCGAAAGAAATTCTTTCGCGGAGCGAAAGTCGACTCTCGCTGCCGCATTGCGTTTTCCGTGCGGTTCGATCAAAACGCGCAACTGCAAAACTTCCCAAGGGGGGAGTTAATATGTTTGCCTCTCGGAAGGGATTGGGGTTAGCGCTAAGTTAGCGCATGAACGCCGATGCGCCCCTCAACGCACCTTCCATCACTTCAAGTGATTCTTGATGAAAGTCACGGCGTGTTCGTCGATGCGCTTGCGCTCGTCGGGATCGATCCCGGTCAAACCGTGTCCCGCACCGGGCACGGTTAGCAGTTCGTGCTCGACGCCAACCTCCGAGAGCGTGTCGGCCATCAGCTTCGATTGCTCGTAGGGAACGTCCGTGTCTTTCGTGCCGTGGATTAGAAGCGTGGGTGGATAGTTCTTGGTGACGTTGCGGATTGGGCTGTAAGGATCGAACCAGGCGTTCTCGGTCTCGGGATCGTGACCGGCGACCTCCCTGGGCCAGATGCCGTGTTGCCGGCAGTAGAGGTAGAAACGCCCGCGTGTGTTTCCGGGCGGCGCTGTAGAAAGAGGCGGGCCGCCAACGGCCTTGTAAGCCTCGTCCTTGGGCACGGCCGGCTGTTGGGAGTAGAACGGATCGGGCTTGCTGTACCAGTCGCCGACGATGTCGCCGTAGCCGTAGTAGGAAACGAGCGCGCTCGGGACCGGCTTGAGACAGAATCCGCTCATCAACGTCAGGTATCCTCCAGCCGAGCCGCCGGTGACAACGATGCGATCGGGATCGGCCCCGAAGAGCCTCGGGCCGCGCGAGCGCACCCAGCGGTGCGCATCCTGGAGATCCTCAATGATCGCCGGAAGCTTGGTTTCGGGCGCCAGGCGGTAATCGATCGACACGACCGCGTACTGCGGGTCCTGCGCCAGTCCATGAAGGAAGCTTGGCAGGCCGGTCCGCGTCCCCGTGATCAGGGCGCCCCCGTGAATCCAGATCACGACGGGCCGCTTGGCCGAGTTGCCCGTCGCGTAGATGTCGAGCTTGACCTCGCAGTCGTTGACGACCTTGTAAACGTGCGTCGCCGGCGTGGGTAACGGTGCGCTGACCGCGTGCCGCGCGGCCAACGTCAAGGCCGCGGGTGCCAGTAGTTTGAGACACTCTCGACGGGTCGCCAGCATTCCTTACCTCGCGTTTGGGTTACGGATTCAACTTCGCGTGAAACACCTTTGAGAGCGGTTCACGATTGCGTTGCGCACGCCTAAACCGCACATGGTCGATTTACGTTTGTTATCTGCATGTATTTGGGAGGGCGAGGCTCCGTCCGAGCCAGCCTTGTTCGGAGGACGAGTCTTCGAGTCCGCCGAACATCGCGTGTGATGACGTGGTCGCCCGGGGCGGGACGCGATGATCCATCGGCTCGAAGACTCGCCGATAGATCAGGGCTGGCTCGGACGGAGCTTCGCCCTCCCGACTGTGTGCAACGCAACGGTTCGCGCCTTTCAGTGTTTCGCGATCGTCCGCACGTGTGACGTCTTCTCGCCGTTCCCCGCGTCATCCACCGCATTCACGGTTAGACGACCATCTGCGGGAACCGGTAGTTTGATCTGCCAATCGACGACACCGGCATGTTGCGAGCGAATCTCCGCGGGCCGTTCATTCACGGACACGCGCGCGACGGTGCCGTTATCCTGACTGATCCCGCTCACGAGACACTCACCGTCGATCATCCGAACGGACGTGATCATCGAGGCCGGAGGGACGTCGTCGACCGGTTCAAGCAGAGTGGGGAAGGGCACATCGTCGACCTCCGCCGCACGCACGTCGGGGCCGGTGAATCCCCGGACCGGCTTGTAGGCAGCATCCTTCATCAGGTCCGGAAACCGCGCGCTGACCACCTTCCAGGCATGATCCGCACTGGGCATCCCGTGGAAGTAGTAGACCACGCCATTCTGCAACTCGTCGTTGCGAGGCCCTCCGCCCAGATCCACCACCTGGGCATCGTGCGAGTTGCTTTGTCGAAGCACAACGTTGCGGAAGTGACCCGACTGGCCCGGGCTTGGCGAGGTGCACGCCATCTGGATCAAAGGATCCCGGCCGACACGGCTGTCTTCGATCGTGAGGTTCTCGTAAGTGAACGTGCCGTACTGAATGCTCTCGTCGTCATGACCCCGGTTGATGGGTTCCGAATTCACGTTCTTCAGCCGGATGTTGCGAAACACCTGGGCGTCGTACTCGGGGTGATACACACCGTAAGCCGCACCCTCCACATTCAGACCATCCGCCAGGAAGAACTGAATATTCGGCCGCAGCGCATAGTGGGTTTCCCACGCCCGCAGGTTGCGGACGATGAACGGATGGGTGCGGTCGCCATGCACCGAGAGGTGCTTGTCGTCGCCGAAGTTGAAGCTGTAGAGACCCTCGCCGTGCGACTCGTTGTCTTCGAACCGGTAGAACGGGATCGTCCGCACGTCCCTGCGCGCGATGGTTCCATCCGGCTCGCGGACGCGGAGCGACGGGTCGAAGTTGCTCTGCTTCGTGATCTCGTAGTGGTAGCCGTACTGGTCGTTTTCGCAGGCGACGTTTCGCGTGAAGGTGTTCCGCCCATTGGCCCACCAGAACCCCGCGCCGTCGTTCGGGTCGAACGGTAAGACCTGTTTAGGGAGCGGTTTCCCGCGATAAGCCTGGACCGCAAGGTTGCGGTCCAGCACGTTGTATTGTTCGGTGCCGTCTTCGAGGAAGAACCCATGCCCGACCGAGCGGTAGCCGACGCAGTCCCGCACCAGCAGATAGTCCGTCCCGTGGATCGTGATCCAGCGGTTATGCGAGTCCCAGATACTCGCGCCGATCACGCCGCTGCCGCGCATTGAGTCGCGGACAAGGTGGAAGTGGATCGAGTATTTGCCGAGCACCCCGCGCTTGCCGAGGTGGCGAAACTCGGCGTACGAGACGCCGCCCGAGCTCCCCCGGTGAAACATGGTGTGACCCCGTTCTCCGTCGGGCTCGGCCGATTCGATCACGACATTGCGCGATAAGTTCGCCACTTCGCTCCGGGCCATTCCCTCGCCGGAATGTCTCTGTGAGAGAGGTTTGTCCAGAACGAGCGTCGTCCCCTCGATCTTCACGATCGAGCGTTCCTCAGTGTCGACCGACGGCGTGCGCGTTACGCCTGGCTTTGGGTACGGCGTCGGCGTTTTCTTCGAGAGCGTCACAATCACCCGATCGCCGGTGTGCCAGCCTGTCACCGGCTCGGCCAACTCGACCGTCGTGGCGCCCGGCTTGACCGAGGCACCAAGCTTGACCCAGGTCCGGCTCATCGGTGCACCGTGCGCATCCCAGCGCCCGCCGCAGTTGATCAAGGCCGGGAGCGTCTCGCGGTTCATCCCTGCAAAGTAGACAAGTCGAATGGTCGCTGTGACGCCCGGCGGGATCGGCTCGTCGGCCGTCCCGATCTCCAGCGCCGGCACGGGTCCGTCCATGGCGTCGTCGTCACCACCGTGGTCCAGGCAATCGAAGCCGTTCTCTTCAATCCGCTCGCCGGCCTGAACCCGGATCAACCCGGCATCGAGCCTGGTGGAGCGATCGCGCGCGAAGCTCAACGTCCCCGCGACGTGAAGCACGCGCAAGGGCTGCTCCATCATGACGTCGTAAACCACGCGATGCCCCGGCCGCACCTGCACGGAGTCGCCCGCGCGCGGTGTTCGTCCGTCCTGCCACGTCGCAGGGTTCGACCAGGGACCACTCTGTGCCGAGCGCGCGTTGAACGTGATTTCGTCAGCCTGCGCCCCCGCGCTGGTGATGATCAGAACGACCGCGAGAAGCCATGAGTTCTTATGGGACATCGGGCAGTTCCCGAGGAATCGAGCCGTGGCTCAGGATGGAGGATCCTCGATCGTTACGATAGTCGGGCCACCGGGACTGTGCAACAAGTCTCCAGCAATCGCGCGATCTCGGGTATGGCGGAGCTGGTTCCGAATCACGGGTTCGGGTCCGTGAACGTAACGCTACGTCCATGCCCGTCGCAACAGCGAATCATATAACTCCCCCCCCTTGGGAAGCGGGGGTAGGGGCAATACCGTTCAACTAACCCTAAGCCCAAGCAGACGAAGGATTTAGCTCTCTCCCCCCTTGTGGGGGAGGGTTGGGGTGGGGGTTCGAACGGCCATAGGTAATGCGACACCCCCCACCCCGGCCCTCCCCCACAAGGGGGGAGGGAGTATTTATGTTGCTGTGTTCGCAAGGTTTACGGCTATTTGAACGGTATTGGGGGTAGGGGGGGTGGGCAGTGGCCGTCCGATGGTTCAATTCGGCCACGAACCGCACGCGGTTGACGCCTTCGGAAGAGGGAACCTCGGTCAGTCCCTACCGTTGCCGGTGTTGCCGGAATAACGAGCCACGTCTCGTTACAGGAGACGAGGGCAATAGGGGAATTCGCTGGTCCTCATCTCAGACGACGCGACTCTCCATTGCGAGTCGGACGATCGCTTCCGCGTCGCGGGTCAGGTCGGCAGACTGCTTCAAGCGCGCCTCCAACCGACGCACCAGGCACGGGACACTGTCGGCGCGCGACAAGCCCAACTCCGTCGCGATCTCGCTGAGCGTCGCCTCGGTATAGCGACGGCAGAGCCACGCCGCCATCGCGCGCGCGACGTGTCGGTCATGCCGGTGACGCAGCGCATCGGATTCTAGGTCGTAATACGCCGTGACGGACCTGAAAATGCTCGTCGCGTCCAGCCGCGTC
>DAIDJG010000528.1 GCA_027451445.1 Singulisphaera sp. | reverse complement strand
GGAAGTGTGACAGAACACTCAGAGTCTGTCCCACAAGTCCCGGGAGCGTGGAAAAGGGGACTGGCTCCGGCCGTCTTCGGACGGTGCCTGTCCCCTTTTCCACGCCCGCTCCGCCAGAAAAGGGGGACAGGCACCTCGAAGACTCGGAGCCAGTCCCCCTTTTCCAGCTCCGCTCCACTTCCGGGACAGACTCTAAGAGGTCGCTCAAGAGAACCCGAACTCATCGCATGACATCGAATAGTGACTACCCGACCCTTCCCGCATCGCGGCTTCGCGATGGCAACGCGGGCAGATGACTCGGCCCCCCTCCTCAGGGATCGGCTCGAACGGCTGTTGGCAGCCCGGACAGTTGCCGGGATCCAGATCGAGGGAGACCGGGATTTGCGGGTTTGCATCGCCCAGACACTCATCGACCATTGCGACGACTCCCTTCAGATACGCGGTCGGAAGTCTCATACCTTCCCCGGCGAGGAACCGCTCGTGCCACTTCTGCCACGCACTGCGCGCAATCGCCCGGGGGAGCCAAAGCTGCCTGTGACAACAGCGGCAACACCACCCGCGAATCGGGGGTTCATCCGGAGCATCAGGAACGAGAGGCCAGGGCCCGAGGTAGGCGCTGGTCGAGATCCAGTCCCACTCATGGTGGCAGTCCGGACATGACGCAATATGCCCCCAGCCCATGGCAGTCCGCCTCCGTCTCCCGGAACGGGTTCGATCCCCAAGAGCCATGATCTCATGCGGAGATACTGGCCAGCCACATCCAGCATCTCAGTATTCCGCACCGAGTGCTTGCACCCGGCGCGCAAAACGGGCCAGGCGTTACCGCGCAACGCCCGGCCCCAGGGATTTCCACGCGCTATTGCGTCCAGCGCACGTATTTCAGCCAAACAGCCGTGCGCCGAGCACCAACCGCCCGTTGAGTTCGCCCACGATGCGATTCAACCGGCGCGGTTCGTGGTCGAGCTGTCTGAGCAGGTTCACCACCAGGTTGCCTGGGCCCGGGATGCCGTTGATCGGCACGTTGATCGACTGGCCGGTCTGCACCTGGAGGCCCGCATTGCCAAGCGTGATGACGTTGCCGGCCCCAAGACTCAGCACGATGTTACCAGGGCTCTGGGCCGTGAGGTTCACCGGGATCGTCGCTTGCGCCGTTCCATTCACGGTCACCTGCGCAACGAGCTGCCCGTTGTCATTGATGAAGCGGTCGACGTTCACCGTACCACTCAGAGTTCCGGCGACGGCGAAGTTGCTGAGGACGTCGTTGTTGGCGTTCAGACCCGCATTCAGGCCTGAGGCGAGGCCGCTGATGTTGGTCACGCCGCCCAGGGTGGTGGAGACCTGTCCGAGCAATGTGCTCAGGCCGGAGGAGCTGCTGACGGTGATGGGCGTCGTGGTGTCGAGCGTCAGGTTGCCCACACCGCTGACGTTCAGTGTGCCGGTCGTGGCGGTAAGCGTCATCACGGGAGCGGCCGAGCCCTGCTGAGTGACGTTGGCGTTGAACGTCACGGGCACGGCGACGCCGTTGATGTTGAGGCTGCCCGTGGCCGTGAGCTGATTATTGTTGGCACTGAAACTTTGGATGGTGAGGTTGCCGGTGGCCGAGACCGGCAGCGATACCGTCCCGCCGATCAGCGAAGTGGCCGTGTTGATCTGCCCGGTGAACCTGTGCACGAGCCGATTCAGGGCGTTGACGAAGTTGTGTTCGAGCCTTGGGCTGATACTGCCGACGGCCTCGGCGCGGGCAATCAGGTTAATGACCTGCCCGATTCGTCCGGGCGCCCCGTTGATCGGCAACGTGATCGACTGGCCGGCCTGCAACTGCAAGCCCGTGTTGCCGAGCATGATGGCGCTGCCGGTACCGGAACTCAGCGAGAGGCCGCCGCGTGTTGACGCCGATGTGCTCAACGGCAGCGTAAGCTGCGTGTTCCCATTGACCAGCACCTGAGCAGCGAGCAGCCCATTCTCGTTGACGAAACGCTGGACGCCGACCGTGGTGCTAACCGTTCCGTTGACGGCGAAGTTGTTGAGGACGTCGTTGTTGGCGTTCAGACCCGCGTCCAGGCCTGAGGCGAGGCCGCTGATGTTGGTCACGCCGCCCAGGGTGGTGGAGACCTGTCCGAGCAATGTGCTCAGGCCGGAGGAGCTGCTGACGGTGATGGGGGTCGCCGTGTCGAGCGTGAGGTTGCCCACACCGCTGACGTTCAGTGTGCCGGTCGTGGGGGTAAGCGTCATCACGGGAGCGGCCGAGCCCTGCTGGGTGACATTGGCGTTGAACGTCACGGGCACGGCGACGCCGTTGATGTTGAGGCTGCCCGTGGCCGTGAGCTGATTATTGTTGGCACTGAAGCTTTGGATGGTGAGGTTGCCGGTGGCCGAGACCGGCAGCGATACCGTCCCGCCGATGGTGATCTGGCCGGCCCGCACACGCACGCGATCGGCCTCGGGATGAGCGTTCGCGACGGCGGCAACAGCCACGGCGGGAACATGCAAGGTTGACAGCACGGTGCGGCTTTCCAGGCCCTCGACGGCGAGGCGAACACTTCGGGCTTTCCGCCTCGGTGCACTCTTCTTGGTATCTCGGCTGAAGAACATGTTGAATCTCCTCGAGCTCGGATCTCTTGTCGAAGTCAATCCCAACACCGCGACCGTCGCAACGCAGGCACGAGCAAGTCGCTGCGCGCGGGTGGCCATGCACGAACCATGAGCCCCACGGGTGGAGACCTGAGAAACGGCAACTACCCCGGAAGATCGTGCGATCTTGTCTCAACGGCTGGTGTTACGACCCCAGCCATACGTCACGCGCGAACGGGCGCACACAGCGACCGCATCGTGTGAACGCGTGCCAGGAAGCTTGCATGTACGACTAAGCAAAGCCCGTGCCGAGAGACTGGGCGGGCTCGCGTGGTCGGCGAAGCCAGGATGTGCGGGCTGAGCCTACGGATCACGAAGCTTGATTTGCGCTGCGTTTCAACGCTTTGGACAAACAGAGCGTTCGATGGCACCCGGAGGATGGCTCCGATGGGTAACCGCTCGAACCGTGCTCACCAAGATCGAGGCTTTGGCGCACGCCTCGCTCGACATCATCCGCGCACAGTCGGATCTGCCGAGGCCGCTTTGCGCGGTGACGAGTGTCAATTTTTGATATCATCAACTCGCTCGACAAGATTTATCGTTGCGGTTTGGCCGGGAGGTTGAAGACTTTGGCGCGGCGACTCATTCTCGTTGAGACCGTTCGTCCTCTCACAGAAGCCCACAGCCTGATCATGGGACTCGGATACCGCCCCCATCTACTCCTGACTCCTGAGGTTGTTCTGGAGTCCGGCGAACGATTCCGACCCGGCGACATCATCCTTCTGAAGCGGCCCTTTGGCTCGACGCTCGTTACCCGAATCAGCGGCTTCAGCAGGCTCGGTGGCTATGGCTTTGCACCACCGGGGATTTGGGTGAACTACGAGAATTGCCTCGTGATTCCAGACTCTGCGCCGGAAGATATCCCTGTCGGCACCGAGGTCTGGTCGGTCGACCGGCCACGGCGAGACCGTCGAAGGCACAAGGCTGAGTAGGATCTTCCTTTTTTGACGCATGGGACGCGGAGATAGGGGCCCTGCATGAAATTCGAGTAATCTGGTTCTCCGCGACGGCCCTCGGACCCGAAAAACACTCCTTGCACTTCCCGAGTGAAGTCGATTAGCATGGTCGGATGGCCGGCATAGATAAGTGTTGGAAGTAGCTGGCTGCGCACCTCGCCTGAGGAGTTGTCGAACGAGCTCGCTTTGTCCGAGAAGCCAGCATGTCTTGCGCGCTGAGAGCCCTTTGAGGGCGGCGCGTAAAGATTGCACGGAGCAACCACGACATGCATCAAAGCTTTGGGTGCTCGACACGCCGTGGGAAGTCGCACAGCCTCCAGTGGGATGTGATGGAGGATCGTTTGCTGCCCAGCGGGCTGGTGAGCAGCAGCGAACCACCTGCCGAGGTTTCCGTTGTCATGCTCTCAATGGCCAGCGAGCCCGCGGATTCGCCATCGACGGCCGTGCAAGACAACGTCGATCCGAACGTCGTGGCAATTTCGTTGACGACGGCCGTGCAAGGCAACGTTAGTCCAGGCCTCCCGGTGGTGGGTCCTCCGGCAACGACCGTGCAAGGGGACTTCAGTCTGGGTCGAGTTCCCGATTCGAACGGCTCCAACGCACCGGCGCTGCCCGTGATCGAGGCCGTTACGGGGCTCCCCTCGCCCGTCGGCGTTGTTGCAGCGGACACAAGTATCAACGAAACGAACGCGATCGTGCAGGCGTCGCCCGCGAAGACGAAGCGCGCACGGATCGAATTGGTATCGCGAGGCGCATTTGCGCTGGAACAAAGTGATGAGGTGATGCCGGCACCCGCGAAGCGCGACGCGACGGCATCCATCGCGGAGAGCGACCTCATCTGTTACGCCGAGTCTCGAGGAGACGACCCGGCGGTCGATGCGCAAGACAGCGCCCAGCTTGCTGCCGACAGCAATCTCGTCGCCATGGGCGGCTCCGCGCCGGGCCGAAGCGTCAAAATGAGTGCAGGGGTGACCCGGATCGGGTGCGAGTTCCCGACCTTCCATTACTTTGCGAACGCCAGGGACGGTTCCAGCGCCTCCACAGCCGCCGAATCCTCCCGGTCGACGGTGATTCCTCGTGCCAACCTATCCATCTCAAAGTTGCCCTCATCGGCTCTTCCTGCTGCGCGGCAGGCGGGCGCGTTTTACGATTTCATGCCGTTCGACCGGGCGAGCCTGGAACAGTTCGGCGACCGGTTGCTGTCCCCGTTCGTTGAGACGGAGCCGGGGCTGGCGTCCGGGACCGGAACGAGCGGCCAGTCGACGCTTTGGATCGTGGCGACAGCGGTGATCGTCGCCGATGCGGTCGTGCATGGCTACCGGCGCCGCGCTGCCGACGAAGAGCCGAACGCCGACGCCGACCTGTACTCACCAGGCGTGCCGATGCGCCCTGGTCATCCGGCCTGGGAAGCGTACTGAGCATCTCGTGGATGGATTCACCATGAGCAGCAAGACGACGGAGCTGTCGGACACCTCGGATTTTGTCCGGACGGACCAGTGTTCCTGGTCTCTCAATACCACGCCCGACGAGTTCGTCGTCCGGCAGATCGAGGCGATGACCGCCGCGTGGCAGGGGGGCGTGCGTGCCAGGGCCGAGCAATTCTTCACGCGCCAGCCGGAACTGCCGGACGAGGACGCACTCAAGATCGTCTTCGCGGAAGCGTGCCTGCGTGTAAAGCATGGCGATTCCTCGATCTCGTCCGACCTCTTACACCGCTTCCCCCACTGGCGACAGCAGCTCGAACCCATGCTCGAGCAGAGCCGGCTGCTGCGGACCGCGCTGGACGCCGAGTTCCCCGTCGTGGGGGAGGAACTGGGCGATTTCCTGCTCCTGGCCGAGCTCGGTCGAGGTGCCCAGGGCCGCGCACTCGTGGCGCTCCAACGTTCGCTCGCCGACCGGCCCGTTGTGCTCAAGATCACGCCCGTCCGACACAATGAGCATCTCTCGCTCGCGCGCTTGCAGCACATGCACATCGTGCCGCTCTACTTCGAGCAGGTGCTGCCAAACCAGCGCTTTCGCGTGCTCGGCATGCCGTATCTCGGAGGCGCGACGCTCGCCCACATCCTGGACGATCTCCACGAAATCCCCATCGAACAACGGACGGGGCGGCACCTGCGCGATGCGCTCGACCAGCGCACCGCGGCGATTCCCGTCAACCTCCCGGCCTTTAGCCCATTCCGGACGTACCTGGCACGAGCGTCCTACGTCGAGGCGGTCTGCTGGATCGGGGTGTGCCTGGCCGAGGCGCTTCACTACGCCCACGAGCGCAACTTGATCCATCTGGACGTCAAGCCCTCAAACGTTCTGATCACCAGCGACGGCCAGCCGATGCTGCTCGACTTTCACCTGGCGCGTGCACCGCTTCAGCCAGGCGTAGCCGTGTCGGGCTGGATCGGCGGGACAACGGCCTATTTGTCTCCGGAGCAAGCGAGTGCGATTCTCGCCTTGCGGCGGGGCGAAGACGTGACCGTCGCGGTCGACGGACGCAC
>DAIDJG010000527.1 GCA_027451445.1 Singulisphaera sp. | reverse complement strand
GGGCGCAGCGGGAGGGCGAGGCTCCGTCCGAGCCAGCCTTGATCTATCGGCGAGTCTTCGAGCCGATGGATCATTGCGTGCCGCGCAGGGGACGCCATCGTCACATGCGGTGTTCAGAGGACTCGAAGACTCGTCCTCCGAACAAGGCTGGCTCGGACGGAGCCTCGCCCTCCGGAAAATATGCAGGCACTAAACATAAAAGGATGTCGGGTGATTAGGGCGTGCGCAACGCGAGTCAAAATCGCTCAAGAGAACCCGAAACGCAGAGGTACGGAGCGTCGCGTACGAAATAGTCATTGACCGGATTCAGGAGCGAATCATGAAAAGAATTGTTGGCTTGTGCGCTCTGGCCGTGTTGGCGACTGGGCTGATGACCCGGGAGACTCACGCTGCCGACGCGAAAATCGTGCTCGTCGCCGGCAAGCCGAGCCACGGACCCGGCGACCATGAGTTCAACGCGGGGATCAAGTTGCTGGCGAAGTGTCTTGATGAACTACCGGGCATTGAACCGGTCGTCGTTACCGGGGGCTGGCCCGAGGATGAGAAGGTGTTCGATGGAGCCAAGGCCCTGGTCTTTTTCATGGACGGGGGTGGCGGACACCCGATGATCCAGAAGAACCGGCTCAAGACGCTTCAGGGCCTGATCGATCAGGGCGTGGGTTTGGCCTGCCTGCACTACGCCGTCGAGGTTCCCCGAGGGAATCCGGGCGAATGCTTTCTCGACTGGATCGGCGGCTACTACGAGTCGGGCTTTTCCACAAACCCGCACTGGACGGCCGAGATCAAGAGTCTCCCGGAGCACCCGATCACGCGCGGGGTGAAACCCTTCGCGGTTCGCGACGAGTGGTATTTCAACATCCGGTTCCGTCCCGACATGAAAGGGATCACGCCGATCCTCGTCGCCAAGCCCGACGAGGCCACGCGCCAGGGAACCACCGCGTCGCCGCGAGGGCCGTACAAGCACATCGTCGAAGCCAACGGCCGCGAAGAGGTGCTGGCCTGGGCCGTTGAGCGGATCGACGGCGGCCGCGGGTTTGGTTTCACGGGTGCGCATGCACACAAAAACTGGGGCAACCCTGACTTTCGGAAGCTTGTGTTGAACGCGATCCTGTGGATCGCCAAGCAGGATGTGCCCTTGTCTGGGGTGCAGTGCGAGGTGAGCCAGGAAGACCTCGAGAAGAACCTCGACCCGAAGGGGCAGCCGAAGAAGAAGTGAGCGCGGCCGCATCAGTATGGGTTTCGCATCGCTGGCGGAGTCCGCCAGGGTTTGGAGTGCGGGAGCTTGCTCCCGCTTTCGAAGAGTTTATGGCATCGTTACCTAGCGGGTTCACCGGCTAGGGAAGCGCACCGGCCACTGGAGAACACCGGCGCGTACGACTGGTGCACTCGATCGCTGACTCCCCACCCCTCCAACCCCCCCTTCCCAAGGGGGGGAGTAAGAAACGCGTGCGCGTCTGTTGAAACTCCCCCCCTTGGGAAGGGGGGGTTGGGGGGGTGGGCAATGGCCTCGGCTTCCCCCTTTTGCGTCAGCGACCGTGAAGACAACCCGGTGCCGTCGCTACACCGTCCTCTCGAACGACTCGAAAGCGGGAGCAAGCTTCGACACTCCAAGGATCCCTGTCGGGTTCGATCGCTCAAAGCCGCGGCTTCGTGGGCTTGATCGGCGCCTCAAACGCATTGGCGCCTTGCACCTTCACCTTGCGCTTGTAGACGCGATCGCCGCACGTTGCGATCAGCGTGTCGAACCGTTCGCCGCCGAAACAAAGATTGGCCACGCGACCGTTTGGCGTGGGAATGATGCAGTTCACGCGCCCCGCCTGATCGCAAACCTGAATGCCGACGCGCGACGCGACATAGAGCCGCCCCTCGCGATCGACCCGCATGCCGTCGGCGCCGCTGTCGTCGGCCGTGTCGGGCATGTGGAGGTGATAGTAGCGCTGTTTGTTCGCCAGCGAGCCGTCGTCCTTGATCTGGTAGCTGTACACCCAGTGGCTACGGCTTTCGGCGACATAGAGCAACGACTGGTCGGGCGAAAAGGCAATTCCGTTTGTGAACTTCAGGCCGGTGTCGACCACACGGGCGTCGCCCGAGGCACCGCTGCGGGGTATGAACCAGACTTTGCTTGGATCGGCGGGATTGGAGCTGGGATTGGTGACGTAGATGCTACCATCGTGACGCACGGCGAGGTCGTTGCCCTTGAAGCCCTTGGCGATCACCTCGGCGCGATTGTCGGCACCATAGGCGACGACCTGCTCCTCGCCGGTGACCGCGTAGAGCCGCCCGTCAGCGCCGAAAGCTTGGCCGTTGGCCTTCTTGGAATCTTCGAGGAAGACGCTCACCTTGCCGTCGAGACCGATCTTGTAGGTCTTGCTGTTGGGGATGTCGTTGAAGAAGACCTCGCCCTTGGCGTTCGCGATGGGGCCTTCGGTGAATTTGTAGCCATCCGCGACGAGCGTCCACTCTTCGCCAGGAATGAGGATGGCCTGGAGCTGCGGCGAGCCCTGGCCGGCCTTGACCGGCGTCGGCCAGTCCTTCCACAACCAGCGCATCGCGTCGGGGAAGATCTCGGTCGCCTGCTTCCCGTCGTGCCCACCGTGGCCCCAAATGTGATTGACCTCATAACCCGCAAAGGTCAGCGAGCGTTCCATCTCCTGGTTGGCCATCCACCAATCGCCGCCGTAGATGTTCTGATCCTGGTCGCCGTCCTGGAGAAACACACGGAGCGGCTTGGGCTCGAACTTGCGGATCAAGGTCGGATAGACGTTTCCGCCTCGAAGACCGACGAACGTGCCGATCGAGCTGAACACGCGGCAGAAGCCGTCGGGACGCTCCCAGGCCGCCGTGAAGGCACAGATCGCGCCGCTGCTACCGCCGCCGATGGCATGGTCGTTGCCGGAGCGCGAGATCCGAATGCGCCGGCCGTCCTTGGTGGACTTCGTCTCGACCTCGGGGATCAATTCCTCAAGCACGAATTTGGCATAGTCGCCACCGAGCCCGTCGTACTCAAAGCTGCGGTTATACCGGTCGAGCGCCTGATCCGACGTCGCCTTGACGACCCCCGGCTGGACGAACACGCCAATCAGGACGGGGATTTCCTTCTTCTGAATCAACTCGTCGAAGACCTGCGGCGCCTTGTAGGCGACGCCGTCCTGATTGACGTACAAACATGCCGGCTTCTCAGGGTCGTACTGCTTGGGCACGTAGATCCAGTAGTTGCGCACAGTGCCAGGAAAGACCTTGCTGTGGTCGAAGGTGTACTGGGTCACTTCGCCCTTGGGCACATCCTCGGCGCGCGCGGCGGAGTGGCCGAAAACGAGTGGGATCAATAGCGACAGAAGTCGAAATAGAGGTCGTCGCATGGCGAGAGTCCTGTCAACAAGCGCCTCGCGGGCAAGGGTTGGTCCAACGTTGGGCGCGATTCTAGCCGGGTCGTCATGGCGGTGACAGGACGTACCGCCAAGTCCTTGCGAGGGACCTCGCCTCGCGGTTTAATCCTGTTGCGTTGGCCTTGCCGGCGGAGCGGTCCGCGGAGGTCAGCTCGTTTCACGTGACCGGAGCTGCTCACGATGCGCTTCGTATTCCGTCGAACCCAGATCCTTCTCGGCCTCCTCGCGGCTTTGGTGGTGATGGCCGGATCCGTCCGCGCGGAGGACGAATTCAAGCTTGAGGAAGGGTTCACAAGCCTCTTCAACGGCAAAGACCTTTCCGGCTGGAAGCTGAACAAGGACGTGCTCGACGGCAAGCTCGAGACCACCGATCATCGTTTCAAGGCTCAGGACGGCGCCATCGTCATCAAGGGCGGGTCCCCGAACGAAAACCTCTACACCGTGCCGGAGTTTGGGCACGACTTCATCCTGCGCCTCGAATTCCGTGCCGCCGACCGAGCGAATAGCGGCCTGTTCATCCGCGGCAAGCAGCTTCAGGTCCGCGATTATCCAACGCTCGGGCCGTACAAGGACCTCAAGAAGTTCAAGAAGGAAGGCTGGAACGTCATCGAAGTGACTGTGAGGGGCACCACGGCCCTTTGCACGTGCAACGGCGAGGTTCTCGAAGCCGCGCTGGTCGTGCCCACAAAGGGAAATATCGGGCTCCAATCCGAGACGAACCAACTCGAATACCGTCGCATCCGCATTAAAGAAATGCCTTGATCTCGTTTTTGCTAGGCCCGGCCAGTGAGGAACCGTTGCGATGCCGTTGAAGCTTTCTGCGTTTCCGAAATGTTATCTCGAAGAGATCGCTGGGCACCGGTCGATGTCGGTCTTCGACTGGATCGAGATGGCCCGAGCCCTGGATGCCGACGGTCTCGAGATGTACGACGGCTTCTTCACCAGCCTGGACGACTCGTACCTCGACAGCGTCGGCAACGCGATTCGCGCCGCGGGCTTCGCGATGCCGATGCTTTGCTGTTCGCCCGACTTCACGAACCCCGATGCCGATGCGCGCAAACGGGCCGTTGATCGCGAGGCAACGCTCATCGCCGTGACGCGCCGGCTGGGCGGCCCCCGAGCCGTCTGTCGCGTCCTCTCCGGCCAGCGCTATCCCAACGTCAGCCGTGCGCAGGGGATCGAATGGGTTGCGTCGTGCATCGAGCAAGTCCTCCCGGTGGCGCGCGAGCACGACATCGTCCTCGGACTGGAGAACCACTACAAGGATGGATTCTGGCAGTACCCCGAATTTGCCCAGAAGCAGGACGTCTTCCTTGAATTGCTCGCCGCTATTCCCAACCGCACGCACTTCGGCGTTCAGTACGATCCCTCGAATGCGATCGTCGCGGGCGATGACCCGATCGCGCTTCTCGAAGCATTCGCCGACCGGGTCGTGAGTATGCACGCGAGCGACCGCTACCTCGCCGAGGGGACGACTCTCGACGAGTTGCGTCAGACCGACGGGACGCTCGGCTACTCACCCAACCTCCGGCACGGCGTGACGGGGAAGGGGCTCAACGACTACGACGCCATCTTCCGAATCCTGGCCGCCCACGGCTATCGCGGGTGGGTGAGCATTGAAGACGGCATGAACGGAATGGACGAGATGGCCCAGTCGCTCGCTTTCCTCCGAGCCAAGGTCGCCCACTATTTCCCGGAGGCTTGACGTGTCGCGTGTCCGTACTGCCCTCGTGGGTTGTGGGAAGGTCGGGCAGATCCACGCGTCCGCCCTGGAATCGCTTGCGGAGTCGGAGTTCGTAGCCGTCTGCGACGCGAGCCCGGAACGGGCATCCCGTTTTGCGACACGCTACGGAACGTCGGCCTTCACGGATCTCGCCACGATGCTGAAGGAAGCACACGTCGAGGCCATCCTGGTTGCGACGCCGCACCCACTCCACGCCGAGGCGGTCGTCGAGGCTGCGAACTTCGGAGCGCATGCCCTGATCGAGAAGCCAATGGCAGCCAGCCTCGCCGACTGTGATGCCATGCTCGCGGCCGCACAGCGGAGTGGCGTTAAACTTGGTGTGATCAGCCAGCGGCGGTTCTACGAGCCCGTCGCGCGGATGAAGGCGGCGATCGACGCCGGCAAGCTGGGCCGCCCGGCGTTGGGCGTCTTCCAGATGTACAGTTGGCGCGACCAGGCATACTACGAGTCCGACCCCTGGCGCGGGAAGTGGAGCACCGAAGGGGGCGGGGTCCTGGTCAACCAGTCGCCCCATCAACTCGATCTCCTGATCTGGTTCCTGGGCGACGTTGCCGAAGTGAGCGGTTACTGGGCGAACGTTAATCATCCCGGCATCGAAGTCGACGACACAGCGGTGGCGTCGATTCGTTTCCAATCCGGCGGGCTGGGCTCCATCATCACGAGCGTCTCGCAGAAGCCCGGCCTGTTTACGAAGGTCCACGTCCACGGCTCCAGCGGCGCGTCCGTCGGCGTCGAGACCGACCGGGGTGCCACATTCATCGCGGGAGTCTCCGAAATTGCGGAGCCGCCGCTGAACGACGTCTGGAACATCCCCGGCGAGGAACATCGGCTTTCGGAGTTTCAGGCCGAAGACCGGATCCGGTTCGCCAGCGTCAATGCCACAAGCCACTATCACATGCTCCAGATCCGGGACTTTCTCCAGGCAATTCTTGCGGACCGAACGCCTTCGGTGACCGGCGAGGACGGACGCAAGGTGGTTGCCCTCTTCACGGCGATTTACCGCTCGCAGAACGAGCATAAGCCCATTGCGTTCCCCATCTGAGTGCAAAACGAGTGGATATTACAGAGTGATGACGCATCAAACCGCAGAAGCATCAGAACTCCCTCCCCCCTTGTGGGGGAGGGTTGGGGTGGGATGGTGAAAAGTGGCCTCAGACCGCGCTGCGCTCTTCCTTCCACTTTTTGTGCGCTTTCAGCGCGCATATTGGGTGATTTTACCTGGTGGCTCGTCAATGCGCTCAGGTCCCTCGTGCGGCTTCGTTTCACC
>DAIDJG010000526.1 GCA_027451445.1 Singulisphaera sp. | reverse complement strand
TGATCCGACGAAAGGCCGCTGAACTCGCCAACCCATAACCTCACCAGACGAGTGAAGTCCTCCTTCCCAACGACCGCTTGCGGCCGCCGCGAGCCACCCACCTGCGCGCATTGCACACCACCGGGTTATTGAGATCAGCCCCCAGGGGGACGTGGAAGAGACGTTCTGGCGCTCGCTGTACAAGCTGAATGATCAGAGCGGCGGCCCGAAAATCACCGGCTGGATCACCTCCTTCTTCCCCTATCTGAAGGACTATGAAACAGGCCGAGCCGAGAACCCCGTAGAGGAACTATTCAAGGGCGGAGGCGAGGACATCGATCAAATCCTCGATCCCGACCAGAATCCGAATCACGGGTTCGTCCACGGCCCAACGATCGAGAAACTCCCCGGTGGGCTCTCCAAGGCCCCGTTCCGGTGGCAATACTTCGACAAGACCACCGAGATGGAGTTCCTCGGGGGATTCGTGGGCGTGGCCCAAGACCCGCAGACGTTGGCGTTGCGCCCCGAGATCGGTTGGGCGGTGCGAGAGGCCGGCGTGAGCGAGACGCCTGCACCGTCCAGGCCGAGCAAGGACTAGCACCACTCCCACGGGATGATTGGCTCGTCCCAAGGCGGGACAGCGGCTGGCAATGTCTGGAAGGGGTGCTTGGCCGCCGTCCGTGGCCTCACGACCCCTCTACTCCGGCTACTCTTCCGCAAGTTGAGGGCCGTCTTGGTGTCTTCTGACGTCAGAGGATCGCATGGCATTCCCGGTCGAAGTTGCGCTGATTCACGAGGCCGAGCGCCAACTTGGTCGGAAGCTGCCGATGGACCTCCGAGTTCGACTGCACCGGGACAATGGAGGCGATGTCCGGGCGGCGGAGGACGACTGGCGGCTGTTCCCGGTCTTCGATCCGACCGACCGGCGAAGAATGACGAGAACGGCGAACCACATAGTCCGTGAGACTCAAACCGCCCGTGCGTCTGGCTGGTTTCCCGAGGGGGCGATCGCCATCGCTGAGAACGGCGGCGGGGACTATCTCATCATCCGGTCCGGGTCGGAGGAGGTTGAGTTCTGGGACCACGAGACGGGCGAGACCGAGCCCGTGGAGGTACACTGGGGCTGATCGTTGACCCGAAGCGAGCGGGTGATTATCCAGGTCGGCAGTCCGGAACGATGAAGCGTCAGCCTGCTGGCACGTGATCCGATCCAGGCTTCTTGGCGTGCTCGACGGCGACAATCCGAGAAGCACGTAGCGAGGAGTGTCGGCTGACGAGTCCATTCGGTGAAACTCTGAGAGCCAAGAACCGCCACGCCGGCTACGAGGTTTAGTCAGTGAAATCGAACCAGCATTTACCCCCGCCGAGCCTGATCGTCCTTGGTTACGTCGGTTTGCTTGTGGCCACGGTTGCCGCCTTGCTGGCCTGGCCGTTCAGCCAACCGTTGGCGTGGCTCATGTGTTTATTGCTCGGCGTATTCTTTTTGTTCGCTTTCTCTGTGATACTCCTCGCGGTCTCCATCTTCGTGGGGTCAATTTGGATGCGGTTTTCCGGTTCCACTGGCGAATTGCAGAAACTGTGGTTCCAGGACAAGCGTCGAATCGCAAGCAGCGATGCAGACATGTGGGACGGATGGATCGATGGGGCTTAGTAGGCGGCAACGGGATAGGGCCGGCTCGCCGATTCTTCGTTGCTCATGATAGCTGGGCGCGAAAAATTGCTTATCTCAGACAGAATCGTTGCACTGCCGACGGCCATCGGATATACTTCCTACGTATATACTCTCGCTCGCGAAGGGCGATGGGCGATGGCTATGTGAGCCACTCCTCACGGGAAACCCGTGTCGAGTGGTTTTTTTTGCGCGCCTCGGTTGCCGGTCAGTGCCGAGAGGAGAGGCAGCGAGCTAAACTGAAGATCATCGCTGTTTCATCGGTTCAATACTCAAGCACAATTGCAAATATTTTGCTCCGCGGTACTGCCTGTGCGGCTCCTGGACACTGTTGATTCTGAGGTTCGATTTCCATTGGTGCGTGCGCCGCTGGCGCGAAAGGCGAACAAATGAGGATTCAATCGAAAATGTCCCAGTCGATCGCGTTGAAGGGATGCACGGGCGCGTTTGCATTAACCGGAGTGTACGTCCTGCTTGTCGTGGCCAACTCGTGGGCTCAGGTGGCGAAACCGACCCAAGCCCCGTCGTCCGCGAAGGGGACTTCATCCGACTCTCGCATCGAGCCCGGCGATGACGACAGCCTCACAACCCAGGATCGACTGGAGGTCCTCGAGGCCCAGCTCCAGGCAAAGCGAACGCTGGTCCAGATCGATGCGTCGCGAGTGGAACAGGCCAAGCGCTGGGTGGCTTATTACGAAAAGTCACTACGCGAAGGAAAGGTCACGGAGGACCGGCTGCTCGCCGCGAAGGATGACATCCTGATGATGGACTCGCACCTTGCGGCGGAGCGGGCTGAGTTGAGGGTGGCCGAGATTCGTGTCAAGTACGCAAGGCGCCAGGCGAACGGCGACAAGACCGACGCAGGTTCGGACATCGCGAAAGAAGCTCTGGAGGAGCTGGAGGCGGTGCTTGAAGCCAAGCGCGCTCTGATCCGAGCCGGCGAATCAAGAGCCGCCCAGGCAAGGCGGACGGAGGCCCACTACGAGAAGCTCTTCCGCGAACGCACGGCGACCGAAGACCTCGTGCTCGCAGCAAAGGACGATGTGCTCCACATGGACTCACTGCTAGCGTGGGCTCAGGCTGATCTCAAGGTCGCTGAGGTGCGTGTCAGAAGCATACGGCAGAGCGTCACGGAGCGCGGGCGAAAGCCCAGCGGCGCGAGCCTGAGGCTCGCCGAGATGGAAGAGCGCCTGGCGTTGTCGGAAATGAGGGCGGATCTCCTTGCGCACGAGGTCGGGCGCCTGCGCCGAGAGCTACCGCGGGAGACCCACGGAGTCCGCTAACCGCGGAAGTTCAGAATCGATCGAGCCGCTGCCTGGATACGCGCGGTCGCGGATTGACGGCTGACTCGCGCACCGGCCGAAAAACGAATCACTCTCAAAGTGCACTCGCCTGCGATCAGGGATTGAAGTGTGTTGCTTCTCCACAGAACCTCATCCGGAGGAAGCCCCATGAAGTCCAATTCTCGCGCGTCGCTATCCTTTCTACGTCTCGGGAGCCACCGCGCGAACACGATTGCGACGTCTCTGGTAACTGCAGTCCTGGTCGTCGCATTCGGCTGGGTGCCGGCTCTGCAAGGTGGCCAGGAAAAGGCCAGCCCAGGCGATGATACCGAGCGGCAGTTCAAGGTCCTCCAGCAAGCGATGGACATGAAGCTGAAGCACACGCACGAATTGATCACATGCTTGGCGGTAGAGGATTTCGAGAAGCTCGGCAAGAATGCCGAGGCGCTGAAGCGAATCGGACGCGACACCTTGTGGAAGGTTTCCCCGAGCGTCGCCTACATCAAGTACAGTACTGAATTCACGGCGATCAGCGATGAGCTTGCCCGCTGCGCCAAGGAGAAAGACCTCAACGGGGCCACGCTCGCATACGTGCGACTCACGATCAATTGCGTTGATTGCCACAAGTACGTCCGAAACGATCGGATCCTCGATCCGAAGTTGCGGCGCCGGTGAGTGGGCGCAGAGGTCAGAATCGCACAGCACCGGCGGGCTTTTGCGTCGGTGCGAATTGGCGCATTCCGCTCATGTCGACGTCCACGCAGTGATTTCGCAGTGCGGCGCCATCACGCGAACCTTCTGACTTGCTGAAGGAAGTGCGGTTCGGATAGCATTCACCAGGACGGTCGCTCGTGATGGGCGATCGCACTTGAGTCACGATGGCCCTGCTGCACGAACTTCGTTGCGGCAGGGCTTTTTTTGTTGCTAAGACCCGGAAACGAGCTTCGACACATGTTGCGTGTCAACGAACGGAGCAAGAGGATCGTCAGCACGGCAAAGCCGGCGACGCCGCGCGTTCGTCCGAAAGCCCCAACGAGGTGTCCAGGGCCAAAGCACGAACGCTCGAGCCCTGCACCGCATGGGCTGCCACGCGGTCGGAGCGTGCGTCCGTGCTTGTTGGTCCTGGCGGGCTTGCCGAGGGCATGAGTGATTTGACGTCGGTTGGCTGAAGGGCAGTCCTATGACTTCCACACCGTCAACAATGAAGGCAGACACGGAGAGTGAAACTGCCCCAGCACTCGGCTCGCTCCTGGACGAATCCGCCACGGGGGTCCAAATGAGTCATTCACACACCCTGGATTCAGCCCCTGTCTCCGACACGAGGATCAGGAATGGTGTGAACGGACCATCGCCGGCACCACTCAAACAGACGGCTTCGACCGGTTTCGGCGCAAACATGTTCTGGTCGTCATTGCTGTCGCTCGCAGCCGTGGGTGCGATCGCGGCGGGTGCCATCGGCTATCTCAAGTGGCAGTCCATCCAGCCGCCGAAGCTGCCCCCAGGCTTCGCGAGCAGCAACGGCCGTATCGAGGCGATCGAGGTCCATGTGGCGACTAAACTGGCGGGCCGCATCTTCGACGAGTTGGTGCGCGAGGGCGACTTCGTCAGCGCCGGCCAGGTCGTGGCCCACATGGACATCTCGGTGCTGAAGGCTCAGCTCGGCGAGGCCAAGGCCAACGTCGCCAGGGCCCAGCTCTCCATCGAAACCGCGCGGAGCACGCTCGCCCAGCGCGAGAGCGAGAAGACGGCGGCGGAAGCCGTCGTCGCCGAGCGCGAGGCCGAGCTTGTCCTGGCAACCTCGGAATACAATCGCACCAGGGAACTGGTCGGGAAGGGCGGCCTGTCCGAGGCGCAGTTGGACATCAAGCGAGCGTCGTTTTACAAGGCGAAAGCGGCCCTCGCCAGCGCCAGGGCGAATGTGTCGGCGTCGGCCGCCGCCATTAACACGGCGAAGACAGCGATCATCGCGGCCGAGGCGAACGTCGAGTCGGCCCGGGCAGCGGCCGAACGCATCCAGGTGGACATCGACGACAGCACCTTGAAGGCGCCGCGCACCGGACGCATCCAGTACCGCGTGTCCCAGCCCGGCGAGGTACTGCCCGCAGGCGGCAGGGTGTTGAACCTAATTGATATAACGGACGTTTACATGAATTTTTTCTTGCCAGAGGCCGCGGCGGGCCGGGTCAAGATTGGGGCCGAGGTCCGGCTAGTGCTCGATGCCTTGCCGCGGTCCGTCATCCCGGCCCGGGTATCGTTCGTGTCCGATGTCGCCCAGTTCACGCCCAAGACGGTCGAGACGGCCCAGGAACGGCAAAAACTCGCGTTCCGCATCCGAGCGCACATCGCTCCCGATCTGCTGCAGCGATACAGCCGCGACGTCAAGGCCGGGCTGCCCGGAATGGCCTACGTCCAGCTTGACCCGGATGCCGCGTGGCCCGCCTATCTTGAGGTCAAATTGCCGCAATGACCCCCCATGTGCTCAACAGCGTTGGAGCCTCCGCGCGGCCGCCCGTGGCGCGACTGACCGGCGTCAGCTTGCGCTATGGCAGGACGCGCGCGCTCGATGAGATCACTCTTGGCCTGCCGGCCGGGTCCATGGTTGGGCTGATCGGCCCAGACGGCGTGGGCAAGTCCAGCCTGCTTGCACTCGTCGCCGGCGCCCGGCGCGTCCAGCAGGGGCGGGTTGAAGTGCTCGGCGGCGACATCACGGACCTCGGCCATCGCCACTCAGTCTGCCCGCGCATCGCGTACATGCCTCAGGGCCTGGGCAAGAACCTCTACCCAACACTGTCGGTCTTCGAGAACGCCGACTTCTTCGGCCGCCTGTTTGGCCAGGGGCGCGCCGAGCGAAAGCGCCGCATTGCCCGCCTCCTGGCGAGCACAGGCATGGGGGCCTTCGCCGATCGGCCGGCCGGCAAACTGTCCGGCGGTATGAAGCAGAAGCTCGGTCTGTGCTGTGCTCTCATGCACGACCCCGACCTCTTGATCCTCGACGAGCCGACCACGGGTGTCGACCCGCTGTCGCGCGGTCAGTTCTGGGAGCTGATCGAGCGCATCCGGGCCAACCGGCCGGGGATGAGCGTCCTTGTGGCAACCTCTTACATGGACGAGGCGGCCCGGTTCGACTGGCTGGTCGGGATGGACGCGGGCCGCGTGCTTGCCACCGGTTCACCGGCTGAACTGTTGGCGCGGACGGGAAGCCAGTCCCTCGAGGCTGCCTTCATCGCTCTGCTACCGGAGGAGAAACGCCGCAGTCACCGGGAAGTCATCATTCCTCCACACGCGGCGGGCGGCGGCGAGGTGGCCATTGAGGCCCTCGACCTGACCCGGCGCTTTGGTGATTTCGTCGCCGTCGATCACGTGAAATTCCAAATCGAGCGGGGAGAGATCTTCGGCTTCCTCGGCTCCAACGGCTGCGGCAAGACGACGACCATGAAGATGCTGTGCGGCCTGCTGCCGCCTACCGAGGGGCAGGCCCGGCTATTCGGTGCGCCCGTCAATGCCAAGGACCTCGACACCCGCCGGCGGGTCGGCTACATGTCGCAGGCGTTCTCGCTCTATGCCGAGCTGACGGTCCGGCAGAACCTGATGCTGCACGCCCGGCTCTTCCAGATGCCCGAGAACGAGATTCCGGAGCGAGTCGAACAAACGGCCGAACGCTTCGACCTCATCGCGGTCATGGACGCGCTGCCCGATTCGCTCCCGCTGGGGCAACGGCAGCGATTGTCGCTTGCGGTGGCGTTGATCCACCGCCCCGAGCTGCTGATCCTCGACGAGCCAACTTCGGGCGTGGATCCGGTGGCCCGGGATAGCTTTTGGGAGCACCTTGTCGAGCTCTCCCGTCGCGACAAGGTGACAATCTTCATCTCCACGCATTTCACCAACGAGGCCGAGCGCTGCGATCGCATCTCGCTGATGCACGCCGGCAAGGTGCTGGTCAGCGACACGCCCGCCGCACTGATCACGAAGCGCGGAGCAGCCACGCTGGAAGAGGCGTTCATCGGCTACCTGGCCGACGCAGCCAAGGGCGAGGCCGTCGAGATGGCCCCTGCGCAGCAAACGTTCCCGGTCCAGGCGCTCGCGACAGCCGAATTGGGCTTGGCGCGGACCGGCACGAGCGCCTGGTTCAGTTTCCGGCGCATGTGGAGCTGCGGGTTTCGCGAGACGCTGGAGCTGAGCCGAGACCCGATCCGGCTGACGCTTGCGGGACTGGGTAGCGTGATCCTGTTGGTCTTCATGGGCTACGGGATGACCGTTGACGTGGAGCACCTGAACTATGCCGTCCTCGACCGCGACCAGACGACGCTGAGCCGCGACTATGCGCTCAACATCGCCGGCGCGAGCCGTTGGTTCACGGAGCGACCGCCAATCTTCGACTACGCCGAGCTCGACCACCGCATGCGGTCGGGCGAGCTCAGCATGGCCATCGAGATTCCGCCACGCTTCGGTCAGCACGTGGACCATTGGTTGCCGGGCGATCAGCCGGTAGCGATCGGTGTCTGGATCGACGGCGCCATGCCGATACGCGGCGAAACGGTCCGAAGTTACGTCCACGGCATGCACCGTCTCTGGCTTCAGAACGTGGTCAGCGAGCGCCTCGGTCCGCGCATGGAGGCGCTCGCCACGGTCGAGCTGCGTTACCGCTACAATGCCGACGTTCTCAGCCTGCCGGCAATGGTCCCGAAGGTCGTCCCGCTCCTGCTGCTCTTGATCCCGTCCATGCTCGCGACGCTTGCCGTGGTCCAGGAAAAGGATCACGGATCGATCATCAACTTGTACGTCACGCCGACGACGCGCCTCGAATTCCTCCTCGGCAAGCAACTCCCCTACCTGGCCCTGGGATTCCTGAACTTCCTGCTGCTCACGATGCTCGCGGTGACCCTCCTCCACGTGCCCCTCAAGGGGGACTTTCTGACCGCGGCGGCCGGTGCGCTGCTCTACGTCGGCTGCTCGACCGGCATCGGGCTGCTGGTCTCGACGCTGACGCGCACCCAGATGGCTGCGCTGTTCGCGACGATCATCCTCACGATCGTCCCCGCCCAACGCTTTTGTGGTCTCGAAGACCCGGTGACCTCTCTCAAGGGGGTGGGCTCCGTCGTCGGGAGGATCTACCCCACCTCGCACTACCTTACGATCTCCCGCGGAACGTTCAACAAGGCGCTCGGTTTCGCTGACCTGTATGGATCTTTTCTTCCCTTGCTGATCACCATCCCGGTGCTGCTCGGGCTCAGTGCCGTGCTGTTGCAGAAACAGGAGACCTAAGCCATGCGCGCCAGGAACGTGTTTCACCTCGGAATCAAGGAGCTGGGAAGTCTGGCCCGCGACCCGATCATGCTCATGCTGATCGCGTATGCCTTCACCGCCTCGATTTATTCGACCGCAACCGGGATTCCGGACACGCTCTACAAAGAGCCGATCGCGATCGTGGACGAGGACCAGTCGCCCCTTTCGCAGCGGATCGTCGACGCCTTTCAGTTGCCGTATTTCCAACCGGCGAAGCTGCGCTCGCGGGCCGAGATGGACGCCGAGCTGGATGCCGGGCTCGTCAGCTTCGCCCTGAACATCCGCCCCCACTTTGAACGAGACGTCCTGGCCGGCCGTTCACCCGCGATTCAGCTCAATACCGACGCAACCCGCATCGAGCACGCGTTCACCGGGAGCGGATACGTGCAGACGATCATCCACAACGAAGTGCAAACGTTCGTTCAGCTCTACCGATCGATCTCGGGACCGCCGGTGGAAATCCAGGAGCGAGTGCGCTTCAACCCAAACCTCACCAGGTTTTGGTTTGTCGCTGTGATGATGTTGATCGACAACATCACGATACTGGCGATCGTGCTGACCGGAGCCGCCCTGATCCGCGAGCGCGAGCGCGGCACCGTCCAGCACTTGCTGGCAATGCCGGTCACGCCGTTCGAGATCATGCTGGCCAAGCTGTGGTCGATGGGGCTGGTGGTGCTGGCCGCAACGGCCTTCTCCGTGACGTTCGTCGTGCAAGGCCTGCTCGCGATTCCGATTCACGGCTCGATCCTCCTGTTCCTGTGCGGCGCAGCACTTCATCTGTTCGCCGCCACATCCCTCGGGATGCTGCTGGCCACCTGCGCCCGCACGATGCCGCAATATGCCCTGCTGCTGATCCAGGTGTTGCTCCCCTTGCAGATGCTCTCCGGCGGCGCGACGCCGCGTGAGAGCATGCCCGAGTGGGTCCAGCAGGTAATGTTGGCGGCCCCCACGACCCATTTCGTGAAGCTGGCCCAGGGGATCCTCTACCGAGGGGCGGGCTTGGAGGTCGTCTGGCCGCAGTTCCTTGCCCTCGGCCTGATCGGCGCGGTTATGTTCGGGATTGCGCTCGCGCGCTTCCGCAAAACGATTGAGACGATGGCGTGAGTGACGGCGACCGGCTCTCCGCAATGTGCGGGTCGCTCAGGGCAGAAGCCGTTGCCCAATCACGGTATTGAGCCGCAGCATGCTGCGGCGGAAGCGCAGCCAGTCAGTCAGATATTGGCGGACGAACAGGTTGTAATCGCGGACGGCGGCGAGATAGAAAAGCACACTTTGCTCACCGGTACGCCAGCGCATGCGGGCTGTCTCCAGGACGCGGGTGGCCGCCGGACGGATGGTCCGCTCGAGGCGTTCAACGCTCGAACGCGCGATTTGGTACTCCTTTTCCGCCTGCTTCACCTCGGTCACTGCACGAAGTTCCTGAGCTTGCAACTCGATCATCGACTGCCGGACATTGATCCGCGAGCGTTCGATATTGCCTTGATTGCGGTTGTACACGGGCATGGGTATCGTGATGCCCGCGGCCCACGACGTGGCGCTCTGCTTGTTCTGATAGCTGTTATCTTGAAACGTGAATGGCTGATAGAGGACGTAGACGTCCGCCAGGCGGTTGGCCCGGGCGAGTTGTACGCTGGCCTCGCTCAATTTCACTCCAAGCCGAAAAGCCTGGACGTCCGGCCGACTTTGCAGGGCCAGGCTCACGAGTTCCTCGCCTTCCGGCGGAGGAGTCGTTTTGACCTTGAGGCTGCCGCGCAGCTCAAGACGCTCAGCCTCGACGGGAGGGATGTTGAGCAACGCGCCGAGCCGAAGCTTGCTACTCTCATAAGTCTTCTCCGCATCCACGACGCCCGCCTCGGCCAGCTCGCGCTGAATGAGTACGCTGTCCACCTCGGCCTGAGCGGCCAGCTTCTGCTTCTGTTGCATGCGCATGATTTCGAGCACGCCATCGAGCCCCTGCAGGGCCGCGCGGCTGAAGCGAACCGATTCACGGGCCAGCAGTGCACCGAGGTACGCCTCATACAGATTGGCGATCTCCAGGCGAACCGCATCCTGATACTGCGCTTCGATGACGCTCCTGGCGGCGGTCGCGACACCCATGCGTGCGCGACGCTTTCCTGAGACGTCGAGGGGATGTGAGATATTCAGGTCATACTGGGTTGGACCGCCGGGGCGCTCGGGGGAGAATTTGCCGTAGGGGACGAGCTGGGTATCGAAGTAGACAAGGGGGTTGGCGTAGAGGCTGGCGGTCAGCATGTCGGCCCGGGCCTGAGGGATCTCCAGGAATCGGCTGTGCAGGTCGAGGTTCGAGCTAATGAGCCGCCGGAGGGCGTCGTCGAGCGTGAGTCCATCCGGCGGTCCCGCGTCTTCGACCGTTGGTAGGGCCAGCGCGCCGTAGAGCGGCAAACTTGCCGGCGGCAGGGCCGGCACCGGACCGACCCCCGCGGTGCCGAGCGCAAATCCCCGGCCGCTTGGGTCCGACAGCGACGGCGGGACCGTGGGCGTGGTCACCCCCGGCGCACCGCCGAGGACCGGCCGATCCGCGCCCGGCGCGTTGCCCGAGACGCTGCCGCCCGCACCTGGCATCTGGCCGAGACTCGACTCATTACGACCCAGCTCCGGCACGCCCATGCTGCCGCCGCTAATCGTCGGACTTTGCCCCACGACCTCGGAAGCAGACAGAAAGACCAGTAGTACGGCGACGGCGTGGACAGAACGTCGCTCAGCCATTTCGGTCCTCCCGGGCCTCGCTGGATCCGTCGCAACCGAAATAGAGCGTCGAACGGTTGGATTGCGCACGGTGGCAACCAATCAAAACACAGAAGCATCAGAACTCCCTCCCCCCTTGGGGAGGGTTGGGGTGGGGGGTTCCGCGCAACCCACGGCCGAGCGACCGCCCCCCCACCCCAGCCCTCCCCCACGATGGGGGGAGGGAGGAAGCTTTACCCACACCCGTAACGTTAAGGCGCGTCCAGAAGTTTGGGATGATGGTGAGCGGGGACCGTCGGTGGCTGATCGTGTGCAACCCAACCGTCAAGCGCTCTAGGCCATCGCCCGGCCAATCCGCGCGACACCGCGCCCTCGTCTAAACCTATCGGCGTCCGCACCCCCGCGCTTATAAAAATCCCCTCCGAGGAGAAAAAACTGTCGCGGCCGTCCCGGCCGGAAAGTGTCCGCATTGCATCGTTTCCGAAGGCAAGTCACCGTCCTGGCAAAGAAGCGTGGGCAGCGCCAGCTTTCGACGACTGACGCACCGGTTCGCGTGATCGGGACACGAACCCTGGCACATCTCCGTGATGTTCGAAAGTGTGCTAAAAAACACCGCTCTCGGCAGACCCAATAATGAGCCTTGAGGGCGCACGAGAGCGGTTTACGCTCGCGTTGCACACGCCCAGTCGTCCCGTGCGCTCAAGCATTGCTTCTCTTAAGGAGGAATATATAACTCCGCCCCTTGGGAAGGGGGGGTAGGGGGAGTTGGGCAGAGGACGTCCGATCCTAGAGCGCTTAGAGTCTGTCCCGGAAGTGGAGCGGAGCCGGAAAAGGGGGACTGGCTCCGAGTCTTCGAGGTGCCTGTCCCCCTTTTCTGGCGGAGCGGGCGTGGAAATGGGGACAGGCACCGTCCGAAGACGGCCGGAGCCAGTCCCCATTTTTCCACGCTCCCGGGACTTGTGGGACAGACTCTTAACGGTTGGGTTGCACACGATCAGCCACCGACAGTCCCCGCTCACCATCATCCCAAACTTCTGGACGCGCCTTAACGTTACGAGTGGGGGAAAGCTTCCTCCCTCCCCCCATCGTGGGGGAGGGCTGGGGTGGGATGGTGAAAAGTGGCCTCAGACCGCGCTGCGCTCTTCCTTCCACTTTTTGTGCGCTTTCAGCGCGCATATTGGGTGATTTTACCTGGTGGCTCGTCAATGCGCTCAGGTCCCTCGTGCGGCTTCGTTTCACC
>DAIDJG010000525.1 GCA_027451445.1 Singulisphaera sp. | reverse complement strand
CATGAGGCGATCTATCGGACGATCCAGATCATGCGCGACCTCAACACGCTCCGCCGGATCGACGACCAGTCCTTGGGAAAGGAGTTGAACGCCCGGGAGGGGTTTCGCGAGATCGGCGGCGAGGCCGCGTTCGCCGCGATTCTCGAGGGTATGCCGAGCCACGCCAGGACCGCTCGGCCGAGCCAACCGCCGTCGGAGAACTCGGACGACGACGAGCCGCTCACGGTCTGTCTCGCGGACGTCGAACCCTCGGCGCTCACGTGGCTCTGGAACCAGCGCGTGCCGGTCGGTTGTCTGACGGTGCTGGCCGGTCCCGGGGGTCACGGCAAGTCGCTGGTGGCCCTCGATATGGTGAGCCGGGTGTCGACGGGCACGCCCTTCTGCGACACGTCCGAGGTCCCGAACCCGAGAGGCGCCGTCGTTCTGATCTCGGCCCAGGATCCGATCAAGACTGTCGTCGTCCCGCGCCTCATCGCGGCGGGGGCGGACCGATCGCGGGTGCGCACGCTCCAGAGCAAGGCACTCGGGCGGCTCCGCCTGGACGACATCGCGATGCTCGACAAGGTCGTGGCCGAGAGGGCCGACACACGACTGCTCGTCATCGACGCACCGTTGGCGCTGGTCGCGAGCCGCGGAGGGAGACCGCGTCCCCTCATGGACCCGCTCGCCGCGCTCGCGGAAACGCACCAGCTCGCCGTGGTGCTCGTGGTCCAGGGGGCGGCACGAACGCTCGGTTCGGTCTCGTGGGGCAATGCGGTCCGCGCCGTGTGGTCGGTGGCGACGGACGAGGACGATGAAACGCGCTTCCTTCTGCACCCTCTCAAGAACAACCTGGCACCCAGGGCGCCGAGACTGGCCTATCGGATCGCCCAGGATGCGCCTCGGATCGACTGGGAGATCCTCGTGGATCGCGACGAGACGAACCGCGCCCCAGGGAATCCCTCACCCGCAGCGGGACTTCCCGGCCGCGCTCCCGAAACGAGCATGCGCGACGCGGAATGGTTGTGGTCGTACCTCCAAAAAGGACCCGCCTCGTTCCAGCAGATTGTGTCCGCCGCACAACAGGACGGCATCCTCACGGGGAACTCACTCACTCCCGTGTACAACGCCCGGAACCGGCTCCCCGAAATCCACAGCGGCTATGTCATCCAACCCTTCGAAGCACCCTACGACGAGTCCGGACGCTTGTTCCTCCACTGGAAAGTCGTGCCGACCACGCCCAGGCGCAACGACGACTCGGTCGCGCCGAGGCCCCAGGATTGAGAGCGCGCACGTGCGCGCTCCATTCGGTAATTCGGAACCCCAAGGCCGACAAGGGGTTCCGAATTACCGAATGGCGGACTGGGGCGACTATTCGGAAGGACAAGGGGGACAAGGGGTTATGGCGAGATCGCAATTCCACTCCCGGATCGGCGAGGAACGACCGCGCGACGAGCGGTGGGCTTATGAGGTGCCGACCAACCCCTGCATCGGAACATTGACGCTCCAGGGAAGAGGACCGGGCGTCATGCCGGCACTTTCGATGGCGTACATCAATGACGCAAAGGCACTCCCTTCGCGTACCGACCTGTCTCCGAAATAGAACGCCTTGTGGTATTCCAGGAAGACGCGTCCGTATTCCCCGCGGTTCAGTTGGTCGGCCCAATGCCGGCGCTGGGTGTCGTAGGCGGGCTGATCCGCGATGCTCCCCTTGGTGCCACCGCTGCGACGATTGCCCAGAAATTTGTATTTGTCTTCAAATTTGACAACGATCGTGTACTGCACGGCGCCTGTGGCCGCGGGCATAATCGTCACGGGATCGACGACGTCAACGCCTTCGATCCCTCCGATCACCGGGTTCAGGGGACCGCGGAATGCGATCCCCTGTTTATGGTAGCGGTCCTTCAAAAAGTCGCGTGCGATGGACGCGATTTCCGGACCCGTTGGCACTCGCTTGAGCGCATCGCAACGAGCCTGGATCGCGGCCTGCACGTCTAACTGGAGTTGCGCAAACTCCGGCGATTGAGCGATTTCGTTTCCGGCCGCTTGGACCGTCGCGTCGTCCACCGTATGTCTCAAATACATCCGCAGGTAGGCCCCGCTGAGGCGGCTGATCGACTTGTAATTGCCCAGGCGAGCAAGACCGTCCATCGCCGCGGAGCCCGTCCACGCTTCCCCAAGAGCCCAGGTGCGGAACGCATCGTATTCGAGAGGCACCGCACCGATGCGTTGAGGCGCCTGGGGAACCGCCTCCTGAAGGATGAGCGTTCCCTGATCGATTCGCGTTCGGCCCGTTGAGCCACACTCAGGTCCGCAGAATCGAAACCGGCTCATACTGTCCTCCGCCGCAGAGAACCGTCTCATCGCAAGTGACGGATTCGCGCTGAAATCCATGGGTCTAAATCTATGAACTCTCGGCGACGAAGGCAAGGGAAATACCGCGACGCCGCACTTGCCGCCCCTTGTGACTCTCCCCTGTATCCATTACGATGACTCCCCATTGACAGTTGTCGATGAAACGAGACCGCGATCGATGGAGAACGTGGGTTGGCTCGTCCTGGCGATCCTCGCTGCGTATGGGTGCGCAGTGGTCGTGCCGCTGTTGCGGCGTTCCGTGGGGGGAAGCGTTGGCGACGTCGCCGGGTGGGGACTTGTGCCGATTGTCTGGGTCTGGCCGTTGCTCATCCCGTCCGCGAACTTGGGTTGGAGAGCAGCGGCAGCGTTTGTGTCGGGCGATATCACGTTCAAGATCGTCGAGTTCCTTCGCCATACGGCCCATGGGGAGCCCGACATCACCCTGCACGATTACTACCGCTTCTTGATTCCGTTTCCGGTCCTCGCCGCTGTGTATCCTGATCAGAGGCGGCGGTTGTCGCGTCCGGAGAGCCCCTGGCCGCAGCTCCTGCGCCTTTGCGGAGGGGTCGTCGGTGTCGCCGTTGCGTTGCTCGCGAATCACGCTCTCTCCAGGCTCGCCCTGGTGCGATCGAGCTTTGCGCTGAACCATGCCGCGATGTTGCCGGCCTTCGTCCTCGCCATCGAATCGGTCTCACGAGCGCTCTGTGGGCTCGAGCGTCTGGCAGGGTTCGACACCACGCCCATCATCCACAACGCCTTTCGGTCGCGAACGATCTCCGAGTTCTGGCGCCGTTACAACGGCCGAATCCACGATTGGCTCTATCGCAACGTGTTCCTGCGGACAGGCGGTCGACGCACCCCGGTGCGTTCGTTGTTTCTGGTGTACATCTTCAGCGGTTTGTTCCACGAGGTCGCATTCGCGGTGGCGACCTCGCGAGTAACGGGCTACCAGTTTGCGTTCTTCACGCTCCAAGCACCGGCGGCCCTGGCCTCGGGACGACTGGAGCGCCTGGCCAGGCGAGGGGGAATCGCAGGCAAGATCGTGGCACACGGCCTCACGATTCTCTTTCTCGCCGTCACGTCCGTGCTCTTCTTCGACGGGGTGAGCAAGGTCTTCCCCTTCATCTATGCGAGCCCGTCCCCACTACCGTAGAGCGGTTTACGTTCGCGTTGTCCACGCCCGCAACCGACTAGGGGGTACGATAACGGGGTGGTCGTGCCACGGGCTCGTGTGGATTCTGCCCCGGCCTGCAGGGCTGGGCTCTGACACTAACCCGAAGCGCGAGCGAGGAATACTTATATAATTCCCTCGCTCGCGCTTCGGGTTAGTATTGTGGATTCGACATCATGATGCGCGCGACGCGGTCGGAAACTGCTGTAAGAGAGCCCAGCTCGCTCCGATACCACGACCGCTGATCAACCGCCAGAAGTTCGGAAATCACGATCGAACCGGGCCTGGAGTGCGCCGCTCGCACGTTCGCGAACGAGCGCCGCAATCCGCTCTCGCAGACGTGGGTCGTCCTTGTAGATGCGCAGCGCCGAGAGGGCGTGGATCGCGGTGGGTTCCGATTCGGACGCGACGAGCTCCGTCAAGTAGTCGATCGCACCGGGCCGGCGGAGGATGGCGATGGCCAGAAGAATGTGCTGTTTCAGGTCGGAGTTGAAACAGCGCTCCCAGCATTGCTTGAGGGGGTCGAGGGCCTCGGGCAAACGCGACTTGCCGAGCGCCATGGCGGCGGCCTCGCATACGGTTGCGCTCATAGGTTCGAGAAACTCGGCGACGAGGGGCAGGTTCGCCGAGGGGTCGACGGCCAGGAGTCCGCTGAAGCATTCCGAGAGCACGTCGGGGTCTTTGTCGCCCATGCGGACCTTCAGGCGGAGCACCAACCCCGCACTCTGGCTCCCGATCGCCCCAAGCGCCACGGCCGCGGCGCTGCGCACATCTTTTTCAGAATCCGTCAGAGCATCGACGATGAGCGGCAATGCGCTCGGGCCTTCGATCCTCGCCAACGCGACGAGCGCCGCAGCACGCAAAGGTGCGGCAGAATCCTCGCTGCCGTTCCAGGCCGGCTCGTGCTGCACGTGTCGCGCCGCTTTCAGGAACACGTCGGCGTCCAGATACTCCATTTTGTCGAGGGCCTGGACCACCGCGATTTTCGCCCGGCAGAGCTTGTCATCCTTGATCGGATTCACCAGGAAACGATCGAACGCGGCCTCCAGATCCTTCGCCATCTCGACCAGTGCGTTCTCAGCGGCAAGCGCCGCGGCGGCGGCGACCACAAGGTTGGACTTGTCGGCGATCCACTTCCGCAGTGCGGCCTTCTGGTCGTCAGTCAGTGCGACTCCGCGCAAGGCTCGGATCGCCGCCAACTTATCTTCGAGCGATGCGCGGGCTGCCATGCACGTCTCCTTACACTGGGGGAACGACTATGGATGCACCAGCCGGTCTCACGATGTGCACCATTTCACCATGAGCCGCTCTCGCGCGAAAGAAAGGCGGGCCCATAAGGTCTCGAAAACGTCGCCCACTCGCTACGGCGCCCCAATCTTCGAGGGCTCTCAAATCAAAGGTTTGTGTTGCAAAGCCATCGCGATCTCGCGAGCGGTTCCCGCCAGGCCTCCAATGATCGCTCCGATACAAGCAAGGATGAAGGCGATCCCCCTGGCGTCGGTTGATGGTGCGAAAAGGACAAACCCAATCCCCGCACCGATTCCTGCGGTAAGCAGGGAAACCCCAATAATTCGTGCAACCAGCGCCATAGCCGTACCTTTCCGGTTAGAGATCGACCGACGTGCGCTCCGACTTTCCCAATACTATCATCTTTTACTTTGCATTGCAAAGTCAATATCGGCACGACGGCTCAATCGGGATGAGCGAGCGGTGCGAAACGCTGCCCGACTGGCTGATTTTCGTAACGTCCCGAGTCCCGGCACTTAAGGATCATCGCCCGTACGTCACTTCGACGTTAAACTCGTTCACGCGGGAACCCGGCGAACCCTGATGCGTTGGTGCCGATGCTGAGGAGCGACTCGTGGCTGATTTCGCGCGCGATTTCCTGGCAAGTCCGGATGGGCGGATTCTTGTGGTTGTGCTGGCGCTCGTCGTGCTCTGCTCCGCCATCGCCCGGTGGGGGCTCCCCAGGCGACTGCGCGACGTGTTGGGGTCGGAGACCGATGAAACAAGGTCGTAAAGCGTTTTCGCTCGCGTTGCGCACGGCCGGCCGGCCATCGGCCCGTCTAAGAGTCTGTCCCGGAAGTGAAGCGGAGCCGGAAAAGGGGGACTGGCTCCGAGTCTTCGAGGTGCCTGTCCCCCTTTTCCGGCGGAGCGAGAAGCGTGGAAATGGGGACAGGCACCGTCCGAAGACGTCCGGAGCCTGTCCCCATTTCCACGCTTCTCGCACT
>DAIDJG010000524.1 GCA_027451445.1 Singulisphaera sp. | reverse complement strand
CTGGTCGAAAACCGCCGCGCGCGTTTTCGCCGCGTGCTGTTCCCACGCGTTGACGTTCTTCACGTCGGGCATTTTGGGAATCCGCGTCTCCACGTAGTCGATCGTCTCGTTCAACGTTTTGCGCGGGCCGATGATCTCGCGCTTCAGGGCCGAGACGAGGAAATCGTCAGGCTTTGCCTGGTCCTCAGACCGGCACACGGACAGCGGGAAGGCGACGAACAGAGTGGCGAGAAAAGTCGCGGTGCGGTGCGATGGCATGACGCGAGCCCTCGGCGAGGCATCGGCGGGGAAGGTCGTTGGGAGTTGGATTAGACTCCGCCAGACCGCCAAGGGCAAGGGGTTGTTTTGCTTTTGTTTGACGAAGTGTCTCAGGAGAATGGGCGCGGTTTCGTGTGTCGCGCACCCATCCGCGTTCAGTACCAGAATTCACCGGGCGCAGCAGAAACGCGCGGGCGTTCCCAAACGCTTCCGCGCGCTTTCGTCGAAAAGGCCCTTAGAGCGCCAAACGGTTGGATTGCACACGGCCGATCGCCCCGATGCGCTCACCCATTGCTTCTCAAAGGGAGGAATATATAACTCCCCCCTTGGGAAGGGGGGGTAGGGGCTTACGCGTTAACTTAACGGAATGCGCACCACCGCCGCAACGGCGAATCATATAACTCCCCCCCTTGGGAAGGGGGGGTCGGGGGGGTGGGCAGTGGCCTCCGCTCTCGGTTATGCGCTTCGCCATCGGAAGCGCATCCTTTGTCCGGAAATGACGAAGCCCTACTCGTACGCTCGAATCGAGGATGACGACGGTCTCCGTCATGATGCCTGTCCGCCGTGACGTTTTGCCGTCAATCGCGGCTTCATCTTTACCGGTTGTAGAACGGTGCCGGGGGCGGAACGACGCGCCGGTGGGGGAGGTGATTCCCGTTCCCTGTGGGAATTCACCGCCTGCGGCTCGTGGCGGAATCGCACTCGTCGGACGGCCACCGCCCGCCCCCCCCAACCCCCCCTTCCCAAGGGGGGGAGTTATATGTTTGCCTCACGTAAGGGATTGGGCATAGCGTTAAGTTAACGCATAAGCCCCTACCCCCCCTTCCCAAGGGGGGGAGTTATATGTTCGCCGCACGCGGGGGTCGTGGACGGATGCGCGAAGCGAACGCCTATGGGGTTCGCGGGCGTGGGCAGTGGCCGTCGCCGCTGTAATCCGATCGTCCCTTGCACCCGACTGCCAGAGTACACACGGCGCCGCGCAACTTGAGATTCCCGGTCGAATGCATTACCCTGAGGGCCGTTAACCCCACACCCGGCCCCGCCTGTCCGCAGCCCTTTGGCCTCGGACCGGGGATCCGTATGTGGGTCACCCGGAACCGGATTCCCAAATCCCTCAAGGACCGTCCGTATGGCCAGACCGCGCGTTTACTTCGACATTACCATCGACGGCAAGCCCTCGGGGCGCATCACCTTCGAACTCTACGACGACGTTGTCCCTGAGACCGCCGAGAACTTCCGCGCCTTGTGCACCCACGAAAAGGGGTTCGGCTACAAGGGCTCGTCGTTCCACCGCGTGATTCCCCAGTTCATGCTCCAGGGGGGCGACTTCACGAACCACAATGGCACCGGCGGCAAGTCGATCTACGGCGCCAAGTTCAAGGACGAAAACTTCAAGCTCAAGCACGACCGCCCCGGCCTCCTCTCGATGGCCAACGCCGGCCCCAACACGAATGGCTCACAGTTCTTCATCACCACCGTCGTGACCGCGTGGCTCGACGGCAAGCACGTCGTGTTCGGCGAGGTGACCGACGGTATGGACCTGGTCAAGCAGATCGAAGCCCTCGGCTCGCAAAGCGGAGCCCCTCGGGCGAAGATCGTCGTCGAGAGCTGCGGCCAGCTTTGAGCGATGAGCCGGCACTTGTCGGGTGGGCGGTGCTCACCCGACAATGCGCTCGCACGACTCCGGAAAGGCAACGCCATGAGCATGGTTCGCTTGGTCATTCGCGAGGCGGCGTGCGACTGGTCCGGAACGATCCACGGCAGTTGCGCCGATCGTGTCGTCGCCGCGCTCAGTGCCGATCCCGTTACGCTCGAGGAGCTGGAAACCGCGACGGAACGCTTCTTGAAGCCTAACCCCGGCCGCAGTGTCTTCGCGAGCTTTTCGCGGTGGCTCAACCCCGAACCATACGATGCCGGCGTGGTCGTCATCGACCTGGTCGCGCGCATGGTGTTCGCGGATTCGACGTATTCCTTGCCCGGTCCTGAGGGCACCGTCCAGTATCACAACGGCAAGTGTTGCACGGACACGACTCTTCGCTATCACCTGGCCGACGACTGGGTGTTCCTCCGCGCGGGCAGCGACTGGGAATGCACCGCCGCCTCGCGTCGCCGGGAGCGGGCCTCCCGCCCAGAGCGGGAAGCCCGTGCCGTCTTCTACGGCCGGCCGATGCTCGAATTCGTCGCGCGGGAATGCCTGGCAGCGTTTGCGAAACGCGAGACCGGGCCCCACGATCTCGATAACAGTGATACCGATCATTCGGATGGCGTCGACCGTCGGGACCGGGACACGATCGCGCGGATTCACGCGGCCTGGATGTTGACACAGCGCAACGATCTGGGAGGGGCATGCCCGCGCGAGGTCGCTGTCGAAAGACACCGACACATCCAGTGGGACCTTGAGGACCGTTGCCATCAATGGTCCGCCTTGCGTGCATGTCCTCGGGGTCTCGACGAGACGTCCCACGCGTTTCGGTACGGCGGCTTCGGCACGCACGAACTGGTCGTGTACTACGACCTCGTCCGTCATCTGGTCGAGTCGTGCTGGGACCGGCTCACCGAGCTCGAACATTCGCCGAGCGAGCAACACCGACCTGCATGGCTCACGGCCGGCGACTTCCTCACGACGGAAGTCCCACGCCTGGAAACCGCCCGTGACGCCTGGCTCGACGCACCGGACTCGGAGTTCCATGGCCGAACGCCCCGTTCGATCATCGCGCGCGAGCGCGCTCGGCTGCCGGAAGGGATGTCGCGCCAGGACGCGATCCACGACCCCGACTGCCCCTGCTGCCAGATGCTCGCCGACATGCCCGGTCCGATGTTCTGGCACCTTGACGGCTGCAACATGGACGACGACTTCGCGTTCGATTTTCATCACGAAACGCGCGAGGAGTGGGAAGCCGAACAGCGGCGCTGGGAGGAACACCGTAAGCGCTGGGACGCCGAATGGACCGAACGCGAGCAACTTGGTGTCTGCCGCAACGACGACCTCGACGGTATCTGGACGCGCAGCTTCTCCGTCGGTGACATGAGCGACTTGCCGCTCGGCGTGCGCGTCTTTAGCGTCGGCGGAAAGCTCGCCGAGCTCATCATCGACCTGCGCGGAGTCGCGCGCGACAGCGCTGTGACGCCCGAGGTCCGGCAGCTCATTGACGCGCTCAATCGAGACTTCGGCAATCTCCGAGAACTCCTCCAAAGCTCCGACGCCTCTCTCGCCTCCGCGCTCCTCGATCCCGTTCGTAACCGCTTCGCCGAAACGCTCGACGAAGTTGCGGCGGTCCGTCCTGACCTGTCGTTGAAATGCGATTCCCTTTCGGACGATCTCCGCCGGCTGCTGAATGCACCCTCGGTGCGATCGGAATACGGCGATCCCGACGACTTCGACATTCCGTTCTGAGGACCAGCCCCCGGACTTTCTGCGTTGCTTCGCGCCGCGGCAAAAGCACCGCAGAGCGGCGAGGACGGCAAAAAGACACCTCTCCCCTTGTGGGAGAGGTCGGCCCTCAACGAGGGCCGGGTGAGGGGTCGGCGGGACCGTCCGTAAAGGTCTGGTGAAGCTAGCGACGCACGTTCCGAGGAATACAGACTCACACCTCCACAGCCATTCACCGCATCACGTCTTTCCCCGATACTTCGCGCTCGCCTGAATCAGAATATCCAGCTCCTCCGGCGTGAGGCTCTCCTTGCCGTGTTCGCTGACCTTCTTGAGCACTTCGTCGACGCGATCGCTGTCGTTCGCTGTCTCGCGTTTCGGTTGAGGAAACGGAATGATCTCCGGACTTCGAAACACCGGCTTGCTCCGACGGACGACTCTCGGCCGGTGGTGGCCGGTCAGGATTGCCAGTTGCCAACCGAACCGCCAGTACAGGTAACCGAACGCGAGTCCCCCCAGGTGGGCGGCATGGGCCACGTTGGTAAACATGTGTTCGCCCGCCATGCTCAGCAAGACCGGATGAATGTCGTAAATGACGTACAGACCCAGCAGCGCCCAAAGGGGGACGGGGACGAACCAGAAGAGAAGGAACTGATCGTAGGGATGGTGGATCGTATAGAGCATCATCACGCCCATGACCGCCCCCGATGCCCCGATCGCCGGCACTTTTGCGCCGCCGTAATACGCCAGTACCACGTACGCGACGGAGGAACAAATCGCCGCGGCCATGTAGAACAGGAAAAACTCTCGCGAGCCATACATTTGTTCGAGGCGCTGACCGAACCACCACAGGAGCAGCATGTTGAACAGGATGTGCCAGAGCCCGAACCGTTCGTGGCAAAAAGCGCTCGTGACCAGTCGCCAGATCTGAAACTGCTCCACGGTTTTTTTGGGATCGAGTTCGAGCCATTCCTGGGCGACGGAGGTGCTCATGCCGGGCATCCGCTCCATCATGGCTTCCATCGCCTCGCGCGCCTTACGCTCGGCGCGTTCGCGCTGGCGCTGTTCGAGTTTCTTTTGCTGGTCGGTTTTTGGCTCGTCGTTCTTGCCGCCGGGCTCGTCCGTGGCGCTGATCTCTTCGTCGGGCTCCAGCACGTGAAAGTCTGGCAACGGCGCGGCGGGACGCGTCAGGAAGATTTGAAACAGGAACACGACGACGTTGGCGATGATCAGTCGTTTGACGACCGGGGTCAGATCCATGTTCCAGGGAGTCAGGCTGGAGGTGTAGCGGCCGTCGCGAGAGTAGTCGCGGTCCTGGAATCCCATGATGGGCACCCCAAAGCGTCGTGTGCGCTGATGTCGTGGTTTGAGAGAAGCCTCGCCGGTCGACGAACCCTCGCACCGGTCGGTAAGACCTTGAACCGTCGATTGTACTGGGTGCCGCTTTCGTGTGCAGTTTTTTTTTGCCTGGAGTCACTCCTGCGCGGACATTTGCCGATGAGGTGAACGTCCCGCCGACAGGCGGGCCGAGGTGTCGCGTCGTCTCGGCGCCGGCGACGAAGCGCGTCACTGTCGGGACGCTCCGGCTTGGCTGCGTGCTGCGGTCCGTAAACACCAAGGTGCCGTCAGCCCAGCGCCTTCCGTTGTGCGGTCAGCTCGTTCTCGCCGTCGAGGCGTCTGGACTGTCGCCGCGGCGGCCCCTTTGGTGAGCGTGAGGCTCACCGCGGCACGAACTGCCTGGCCCATTCTGCGTCTGCCTTCGAGAGGGGCGGCTCAGGTTCGCCGCGGTAGATGATGTGCTCATAACACGCTTCATCGTATGCGCGGTCGAGCACGTCCCGGAGGTCCACCCGTGCCTCTTCATCGACATCTCGAAGTGGGATCGGGACGATTGGGAGTCGATCGCGCAGGTGGATCGGCCAGAAGGCGGCGGCCCGACGCCGCTCCGATCGGCTGACGAGAACCGAGTAATCGCCTTCCGGCCGGCCCTGAGCCGGCATCGGTGTCCAGCCGCGGAGGAGGTCGATCTCGACCAGGTGCGCAGGGCTATGAAGCAACTCCCGGCGCGCTGTCAGGTACTGTTCGCGATCTTCACCAGCGCGCTTATTGGATGGGCTCAGAAGTTCAACGACCGTCACCAGGTCCAATCCGTGACGGCCACGGACCTCCAAGAAGCGGATCTTTTCGACATCGTAAGCCGGAAGGTAGACCTCCGCGGGCGCCTCCAGTATACCAAGTGCTGTGCGTCCCGCTGGTCCGTCCTCGACCTGCGTCACCGCGAGATCCGAACGGCCAACAAACCGGCGCGGTTCTGCCGGCAGATCATGGATATAAATGTGTTCGTCGAATTGGACGACATAACCGGGCGCAATCTTCGGAGCAAGTTGATGGCGCAATGCCGTCAGGAATTCTGTGTGGAAGTCCTGCCACACAGCGGCGCGCTCGAAGTATGGGTTCATCCCTGGAAAGGGTGACGGCATTGTCGGGGGCTCCGGCGATATTTCTCATTGTCATGCTATCAGCCGTAATCCGCGAAGGGTAGGTTTCTCTTTCGTCACGGAGCGTCAGCCGTCGAAACCGTTTCGTTCGCTGAACGCGAGAGGGATTGTCAACGGCCAGTGGAATCCAGACAATAAGGCAGCGTTGAATCGTCGACAGCCGGAGCGACGCTCATGTCAAGCGAGATGATCGACCTGGCTCTACCGGCTTATGACCCGAGCTTTCCGAAGCCCCGCGGGGTGCTCCCCGTGCCGCAGGGGATTGAAGACGCGGTCGCGCGTGAAGAAGCACGCCTCTTGCAAGAGCAGGGCATCGTCCTCGCGCCGGAGGCGAGGCAGCGGATGCTTGACGATCTTACGCTCCAGCACTACTACGAGGGCGTGTACGTCGCCGCTCGACGCACTCCTTTGGGCGTCGAGGTCCTGGCAGTCGGCTGGGACGAGGCCAGCGCGTTCATCAAGGAGCGCTCTCCGGATACGCGCCAGGATGTCAAAATCGGGACGGTGTAGATGTCGCGGCTGGAGGTTCCTCTCACTCACCGGAGATTTTCGGCTACCGGCGATCTCGTCGTGCGCGCAGAGCTCGCGCTGGCGATCAAAACCAAACGCGGCGACTGGGAAGACGTCACGTTTCTGGTGGATTCCGGCACCGAGATGACAACGATGCCGGCTGCGGATGCAAAAAACCGAGGTGTTTCGATTCCGCTTCGGCCCATTCCCCGATTGACGCTCCATGGGCTGGAGGTGCGATCGGGGACACTACGCGTGCGCATTCCGGGAATGGACGCGACCGAATATAGCTTTCCGTGTTACTTTCTCGGCGACCCCGACGACAGACCGGAGTCTCCCAGCAACGTCCTCGGCTTGACCGGCGTGATCGATCAGATTCGACTGATCTTCGACGGCACGGCGTCAGCGCTGACGCCTCGCGGCGTCCTCGTGATTGAGAAGCTGCGTTAGTGTCTGTCCCACAAGTCCGGGGAGCATGGAAATGGGGACAGGCTCCGGCCGTCTTGGGACGGTGACCGGCCCCATTTCCACGCCCGCTTCGCCGGAACAGGGGGGACAGGCGCCTCGAAGGCTCGGAGCCAGTCCCCCTTTTCCGGCTCCGCTCCACTTCCGAGACAGACGCTTAGTGCGCGGAAAGTTGTTCGTGGTCCGTCTCAGTAGAGAGCGATTTGCGTTTGCGTCGCGCTCGCCTGCGACCGAGCGGGAATCGCAACCATCAGATCACCGTGTTGCACGCTCGTGGGCGTTGTGGAATTGTACCCGTTTCCGAGTTTTGAAGTTGCGCATCCTGATCGACCCGTACGAAAGACGCGATGAGGCAGCGAGAGTCGGCTTTCGCTCCGCGAGAGAAATTCTTTCGCGGAGCGAAAGTCGACTCTTGCTGCCCGTACGCCGGCAATCGTCCATTCTCCTCGAACGCTCAGCCCCGGCGCAGAAGGCGACCGAATTCGCGCGACTTCAAATTTTCCGATGGGGGGTGGGGGGCGCGGTTCCTTGCTCCACGCACTCCCAAGCCTACGGACTCCAATAGCGATGCGAGTTCCCGAATGAAATGACCCTGGGGCTACGCGCGTTCCTCGATTCCTCCCTATTTCAAGGATGACAGGTACTCGAGCAAGTCCGCCGCCTGCTGCGCGGTCATTTCGCGCAGGAGCAGCTCGGGCATCAGCGATTTCGGCTGGGGAACGAGTTGCTCAACGTCGGCAGCCGGGACGCGTAGGGTTTGATTACGCGCGTCTTTGAGCACGACTTCCGTGCCGGTTTTCTCGACGAGCAGCCCGGAATGGATCTGGCCCGCCTTGGTCTCCAGGAGGTAAGTCACGTACTGGGGCTCGATCGACTTCGACGGTTCGAGGATCTCCTGGATCAAGGCGCGCTTGGAATATTTGCCGCCAATCTTGCTCAGGTCAGGGCCGAGGGTCTCACCGCGACCGTTGATGCGATGGCAGTTCTTGCACTGAACGGCACCATTGTCGAAGAACAATCGCTGGCCGCGTTCACGGTCGGCGGGGAGGGCGAGCAGGGCATCGGGCTTGATCGTGTCGCCGAGTCGCTGGGCGCGCTCGGAGTCGGGAACGAAGCGTTCGAAGAGGTCGCGCACCTCGATGCTGGGATGGTCCTTCGCCAGGGCCACGGCCTCGCGACGGACGGGGGCAGATTCCGCAAGGCGAGCGACAACCTGCACCAGCGCGAGTGCACCTCGGGTCGTGCCGAGTAACGACTGGAGCGCCCGGGTGCGCGCGGCGGGCTCGCCGTTCGGCGCGGAGACGGCTCTCAGCAGTTCGCGCGTGTGTTGCGACTCGTCGCCGCGCACCGATTCGCGCTTCGGCATCCCGGCGATCCAGGCGGCGATCAGCTCAACGGCTCGCTCGTCGACCATTTCGGAACCAATCCGCGGCATGCGCCCACCTCCTTGCTTGGCGATCCGGTAGAGCAGCACGGAACCGTCAGGATCGCCCGGCGCGATGATCTGGGCATGGTCGATGCCAAACGTCCCCTGGATCGGGCGCACGCCCACTGTCCGCGTCTGGCTCAGCTCCAGGTTCCCCGCCAGCGCGATCAGCGCTGCGCCTCCGGCGCCGAACTGGTGACAGTGAGCACAATTCACTTGAAGATACGAGCGTGCCCGATCATTCAAGTTGGCCGACTCATCATAAGGATTCGCCTGCTTCGGCAACGTCGCGGGGAGGGGCTTCGCGATGAGACCGAGCGCTTCGAAATGACTCAGTTGGCTGTGGCCATCCCGGTCCCGGTTCAGTTGCGCGAGGGTCAGCGCGTTGGGTGAGGCCGAGGGTTGGCCGTAGTCCAGACCGCGCTTTTCCACCCAGGGATTGTGGCATTGGATGCATTCCGTCCGGGCGTGGAGCTGATGGTTCTGAACGCGCTGGCCGCCGGGGGCTCGATCATCGCGGATGGTGAAGGTTCTCGAACCGCCCTGGGCTTCAACGAGGGCCGCGTCGCTCTGGTCGTCGTTCCACGCATAGGTGTAGGGGCGCCAGATCTGGTCCTGGAAGTGGAGCACCTGGGTCTCGACCCGCCGTCGGCTCCTGGGGTTTCCGCGTTCGAGCTCGCGCGACACCGTCCGAGCCAGCACGGAGCCTTCGGGAAGCTTCCCGTTCCCGGCGGGGTCCCAGTCGATTGCACCACGGCCGGGGATGGCCAGCCAGCGCTCGGCGAGGGCGTCGTCGGACCAGAGCTCGGCATTGATCGAATAGGGGACCACGCCAGGCGCAAGGGTGTGGTCCTTGGTGGAGGCGAGCAGGCCGGTCTGGCCGAGCGTGCGGGGGAAGGCCGACTTCCGGCCCACGGCGGGGTTCGGCACAAAATGGTAAACCTTCTGCGAACGCTCGTAATCCAGGGCGTAGAGCTCGCCCTGCTGATCCTCACCGAATGAGACGAGCTGAAGCGGCGTGTTGGCCAGCTCCTGGCGCCAGGCCACTTGCTTCTTGTCGTCAAGTCGCAAGCCCCAGACCTTACCGGTCTGGAAGTCGCCATAGACATAAGTGGCTTTGAGGTTCTTGAGCTTGCTTCCTCGATAAACATAGCCCCCGGTCACCGACGCTGCTTCCGAATGCGGGTGCGCGACGGTGGGCGGAAGGATCGGCCCCGGCCCTCGCTTGCTTTCGACGCGGGCGGTCTGCGGGCCCTCCATAACGCTCCAGCCATAGTTGCCCCCGCGCACCACGCGATAGACCATCTCCCACAGTTCCCAACCCACATCGCCGACCCAGAGGTCGCCCGTCTTGCGATCGAAGCTCATCCGCCAGGGGTTGCGGAAGCCAAAGGCCCAGATCTCCGGGCGTGTCCTGGGCAGGTCGACGAACGGGTTATCCGCAGGCACCCGATACGCGCGGCCGGGGTCCTCGTGATCGACGTCGATGCGGAGGATCGACGAGAGCAGGTCGCTGACATCCTGGCCCGTGTCGAGTGGGTCGGGAGGCGAGGGGACCGCGGCGTCGCCGGCTGAAATGTAGAGGTAACCGTCCGGGCCGAACTGCAAGCAACCGCCGTTGTGACCGCCGGACAACCATGTGATGAGGAGCTTCTCCGTCTCCGGAAGAATGCGCGGAGGGTCCGTCCGGCTGACCTCGAACCGGGACACGCGGGTGCCGTCGGGCTGGTTGTCTCCCATCACATAGCAGAGGTAAACGTATCGATTGGCAACGAACTGAGGATGGAAGTCCATGCCGTAAAGCTGCCGCATCCCCGGGCGGCTTTTGGCCAGGTCGATCATGAGATCGGTCTGCGTTTGGGCTGGATCGTTCGGGAACGAAACGATCTTGCCTTCGAGCTGCCCCACGAACACACGCTCGGTCCCCGGCAACGCGCCGAAGCGCACGGGATGTGCGAACGTCAGCCTGGGAAACGCGGGCTCAACCACGAAGGGCAGGGGGGGATCGGGCGTCCCGGTCATGCGGGAGCCGTCCCAGGGGAGCCGCTCGGGGGGCGCTGCGTTGACGGCGGCCTGAGCAACGGCCAACGTGAGGGTGAAGGCCAGTGCGGTGATGGGTCTCATCGCGTGCGTTCTCATCGCGGTTCGTTGGAGTTCAGGGCCTGGCAGGCCATCTTACGGAACGCGAACGTTCAGAACCACGCCTTCGCGTCCGGCACGCCGGGTTGGTTCATTCGGATAGGAGTTACGCGGTTGACGTTTTGGTGTGCCTCACGCGGAAATCCTCGTTCCCACGCTCCCGCGTGGGAATGAGGACACGCTGGTCGCGACGGCGTGGTGATCCCAACGGCGTAACTCCTATCGGAATCTCGCATCGCTGTCGGAGGCCGAAGGCATCGGAGTGCGGGGGCTTGCTCCCGCTTTCGTGCTGGAACTGCATTTCGCAATCGGGAGCGCCAGGAGGGCCGTTCGAACGCCGGGTGGTCTTTGTCGGAGCGAGCGGGCGATACGAAAGCGGGAGCAAGCCCCCGCACTCCAAAGCCTGCGGACTCCTTCGGATGAATGGCTTCGGGTTGGCCCTGGCCGCGCTCAAGCCTTCGGTGGTCCCCCGAGCTTGCGAAAACCCGGATGGACGCCGGGCGCGAGCTGCTGCTCGGTCGCAATCCGGCTGAGGAGAGATGCAAGTTGCGCCCGTTCCGACTCGTTCAGTGCAGCGCAGAGCGTTTCCTGATGCTCTCGGGCGACCCGGCCGAGCTGCTCGTACGTCGCGACGCCCTTCTCCGTTAAGTGGAGCGCGTAGGTCCGCCGGTCGGCGGGGTTCTTACGTCGCTCGACCAACCCACGTTCTTCGAGCTCATCAATCAGTTGGACGAGGCGGCTCGGAAAGACACCGAGCGCCTCGCCGAGCGCCTGCTGGCTGAGGCCGTTCCCTTCCTTGACCACCCGCAAGATACCGACGTGCGCCGGCACCAGGTTCAGCGGCTCCAGCCGCTCCGCGAACCGGAGCGCGGAATGTGCGCCCACCTGCGAAAGGAGAAACGCCAACCCGTCTGCCGGCTTCGAGTCAGGCTGCGCCGCGCGCGACCGCCCCATTCGTTGCTCCGGAAAATGATTATTGACTGTAACGATTCACGACGATAATATTGCCGGCGTTGCTACGATTGTCGCAGAACGGCCTCGCGATGTTCCACTCATTTTGGAGGGGAGCCTTTTCGCTCTGGCCGAGTCCTTCCGTTCCGCAAGGAGGTCCGCTCATGCCGCTGAATCACATTAACCTGACGGTTCCCGACGTCCGTCAAACGCGCGAGTTCTTCGAAACGTACTTTGGATTCCATTGCGTCGCGGAACGCGGGCGCGATGCCCTGGCGGTCCTGGTCGACGACACGGGGTTCATTTTCACCCTCAGCAACTTCGACAAGGCCACCGAAGTCGAGTACCCCGGCGCCTTCCACATCGGTTTCATGCAGGACAGTCGCGAGCAGGTGGACGAGATGTTCGCGCGCTTGAAGTTCGCGGGCCTCGACATGGAGCCGCCCAGGGAGTTCCACGGGGCCTGGACGTTCTACTTTCGCGCCCCGGGAGGGTTCCTCGTGGAAGTGGGGCACCAATATCGCGGTGGACGAAGTACGGAAGCGCCTGCCGCGAGCCGCGCGGAGAGCGTTTGAGCGGTGACGGCTCGGACCGCGCGCGGAGCCACCGAGGTTCCCAGGGCCGTTTCATTCTCGCAGCCGAAGCCGTGCGCCCGACGGAATCCGAACGTGTTCGAGTGCGCGGAGCTTGCTCCCGCTTTCGTATCACCCGCTCGCTCCGACGAGGACGATCTCGCTTCCGAAAGGCCTTTCCGGCTCTCCCCATTGCAGGTGGTTCTGGGGTCGTCCCTTTTTCCGTCGATGGCCTTGCTCAACTTCCCCATCGGCTCAAGATGCGCGCGAGCGGCCCGGTTCAGCCCTGGGCGAATGCGGTGTGGCGGCGAAGATCGGCCGGGTGGAACCCCAGCACGATGTCTTCACGCGGGACTCCGGCGGCGAGTAACTCCTCAGCCACGGGGCGCGAGGTCCCGTCGTACTGGACCCACACTTTACCATTTCGAATGTCGATATGAACGACACAGCCGTGAACGCGGCGGGCCCCGTCCCAGCCGACGTGCATCACCTCGTAGTGGTCATGCTCGTGGTCGATCACGGCTTCCGAGTCGATCTGGCCGTGAGACGGCCGGTATCCGGCATACTCTTCGATTAACTTCCGGACGATCAACCGGTAATCCTCGGTTCGATCCATCGGACGATCCTTTCGCGAGTCTCGTCGAATACGGCGACGCGTAGTTCGAGGCGAGTGACAATGAGTTTTCCAAACCGATCGGACAGCAATTCCTCGTGGACGCGGCTCGGAACGGCAAGATACGGCACGCGGTCGGGTTCCGTCTCCAGAAGCAACGTTCGATAGACCTGATACTGCCCGACGGCCTCCTCGAGGTCGCGCACCAGAGACGCGCCCAGGAAGCTCTGGATCTCAACCGCGATCTTTCGTCCCTCTTTCTCCGCACCAAGTGCGGCCCGCTCAGCGCCAAGATCCACGAAGAGGTCGCGGCCCCCGAAGGAGAGGGTCAAGGGGTCGTGCGTGATGGTCCACCCGTCCGCCGTCAGGGCGCGCACGACGAGATTGTGGTAGAGAGTCTTCGCAGGCATGATTTCTCCCAGGCATCCGCAGGACAGCGCCATTCTACCGCCTACCGCGTGGGCGATCAGCAAGAAACGCAGAACGGTCATACCGTGTCGCATCACCTCTTCTCCTCGTCTCGCGTCCTGGTATAGTCGTCTCCTCCCACCCATTCAGGAGATGCGACACATGGACCCTCGACCCCACGGTTTTCGCCTGGCGGCGTCCGCGTTTGCCGTTCTGGCCTTCGGGCTCGCCGAGGCCCGGGCGCAGGACCCTCCCGCAACGATCACCCACGCGTTCCTCGCGACCGGCGGAGAGACCTACATTCGCGACGGTGCCGGCGCCATCACCTGGCGCTTTCCGCAAGGCTCGCGCGATGGCTGGGTGCTTCCCAGCGGCAACGTGCTGCTCGCCGTGTCGAAGAACTCGTCCTATCCGGGCGGCGGAGTCGTCGAGGTGACGCGCGAGGGGAAGATCGTTTTCGAATACAAAGGAAGCCAGTCCGAGGTCAACACGGCCCAAAAACTGGCCGACGGTCGCATCCTCCTCACCGAGGCCGGCGATAGGCCCCGGCTGGTCGAAGTTGACATGCAGGGGAAGATCGTTGTCGAGGTCCCTCTCCAGGCACAGACGAAAGACCATCATCTCCAGACCCGCATGACGCGAAAGCTGGCTAACGGCAATTACCTGGTTCCCCAATTGCTCGACCGGGTCGTCCGTGAGTACACCCCGTCCGGCGCGGTGGTCTGGGAGGTGAAGACCCCTCACATGCCCTTTACCGCGATCCGTTTGCCGGACGGTCACACACTCATCGGTTGCACGCTCGGCAACCTCGTCATCGAGGTCGACTCTGAGGGTAAGACCGTCTGGCAGCTCACCAACGACGACCTCCCCGGCGCGCCGATCAACGATGCCTGCGGCGTCCAGCGCCTTCCCAATGGCAACACCGTGGTCACCAGCCACCACGCCAAGGGTAACGAAGTCAAATTGCTCGAAGTGACCCCGGCCAAGAAGCTCGTCTGGGTCCACCGGGACCCCAAGACGCCGGGCATCCACCACTTCCAGATTCTCGACACCAACGGCAAGCCGATCGAGGGCCCGCCTCTACGCTAACTTCCCCTTGCGCGGGCCACTGTGGTTGTCGCTGGTCACTCAACGAGATACGGAGGCAGGCCGGGCTGTCGAGGCGCTGCGGAAGGGGCACCGAGAGTGTCCACATTTCCAGGACCTCGTCCCGCCGTGTGAGACGAATCAACGTCTGGCTCCTGGGACATTTCAGCAGAGCGCGCACGAGCTCGCAGAAACCCAGCATGCCGGTGTCCCCGAGATACATCCGGGGCTGCGCGAATCGCCTCGGACCAGCTCAGCACACGAATGTCGTTTTCGGAGTAGTTCAAGGCGCACCCGTCCTTCGGTTAGTCATGTGATCAGCTCCCCTCACCGGGAAGACAAGGTCGGAGCCACGCAGGAACCGGTTCCTCGAGGTGAGCCAGGCGGCCATGGTGAAACGCGGCCAGGGGACGATCAGGGACATTCAAGTCGGTGTTGTCATACGAGCAAATATCGAGTATGCACTAAACTTAGTCAGGCTGGCGAGATTGGGGAAAATGACAATCTGGCTCGTTTTGCGGATCTAGGGTGTGCTAGATCGAGTTGGTATGCCGGTTCGTAGAGGCCAAACATGCAACTCGATCCTCGCCAGTCGTCCTGATTTCAGGCCTGGGTGGCATATCCCAGGTAAAGCGCGACTTCGCGGCCTCACAGGGCCGATACGCTCAGGTCCAAATGGCGGTCCGAGGGCAGCCTTGTCGCGGGCAGGATTGCTCCGTATCCTGACGGGAGGTAGGTTTCGTTCCGGTCCGGAGGCGTTTTATGAAAGTCTACACGGTAAGAAGGAACGGTCCGAATAAAGACAGGGAGTTCGAGGCATATATCGATCTCCTGGAAGATATTGGCATCGACATTACCGACGTTCCCCGTACCCCCGAGCCGGGGACCGCAAATCGGTGGCTGTATGTTTGGACAAACAAGCTCCTGGCGGAGCGGTTCGCTCGCGAACTTGGGGCAAGGCTGCGAGACCCGTCCTGGTTCGTACATGAATTCGAGCTTCCGGACGACCGCGTTGCCGACGAGGTACGTGGTCCTCTGGCTCCGCTAACGATCGTTTCGATACCCGCGAGCGAGGGCGTGGAGTTTCGGCTCGAGGCAAAAAGCCAGGAAAGGATCTCGCAGCATTTCCCGAACGCGCGGATGAAGGGCCATTTCAAATTGCCGCGGTCCGTGATCAGTCCTTCCGAGATACGGAAACACTACGAACCGCAGCGCGGGACCGTCTGGGATCACGTCATCACCGTTCTCACCGGCATCTCCGAGGACGAGGTCGACCGGCTCGGCGGCGTTCGGATCGTCGATGAGGATGGCCGAGTCCTGCATGAGCGTCTGCCTTCCGCCGCTCTCTAGTCGTCGTTCGCGGAGACGGCAGACGTGTACTATCCGCTCGCTGCAGGGACCAGGCTGTACCGGGTTACGGCGCCGGGAACCGAGTGGCCGACGCCCCTGTTGGGCATGGGGGCCTATTTCACCAAGGGCGGTCGATTCAACTACCCGACGGAGCCGACGGTCTACTGCAGCGAAGATCCCTTGGCCGTCATTGCCGAAACCGCCTTTTACGATGCGCTGGAATGGCAGGAAAGGATCTCCGTTCATCGCTTGAATCCTGTCACCTATCCCTTGCTGCTGCCTCACAAACTCTGGTGCTTCTCGATCGACCCTGCTCCGGCGATCATCGACCTGGACAGCCCGCAAGCCGTCACGCAATTCCAGCACACGCCCCACATGCTGCGCAATCCGAGCTTCAACCCCGCTCGTGGTCCCCATTTGCCTGGGCAACCCCGAGCCCGCGATTACTTCGGAACCCAGGATCTCGCCAAGGACGTCAGAGGCCATGTCCCGCCGCCGGGATCGGCTGAGCCGCGTCCGGAAGGCGTCAAAGCGCCTGCCATTCGGCTCGAGTCTCTACCGAACTACCAGGCCCATCAACTCGCGTTATTCGTTTTCCCGCCGGCTGTTCATGTGCCTTACGAGAATCGATCGGCCCTCGTAATGGAGTGGGACTTGGAGTTGCAATTCCTCCAGTCGAATCCCCGACAACCGGTCACCCAGGCGACCGTTCATATCGACTGGACCACGCCCCAGTTCCGAATCAGCGGCGCCGCGAACATTCCTCCCTATGATCCTCGCCCGGGCGCGAGAGCCTACCGTCCGAATCGGTGGTACAACGTCGAAATCCGATACGTATAGAGGACCGGTCGCCCGTCCATTGTCGAGCTTCCGGCGTACCCCGTGATGCAAGCAATTGTGGCGGCGCATCATGAGACGCATGAAGACCTGACGGACACCGGAACGCTTGTCCTGCGCCTCCTGGCGCCTGGTAATGTGCGCGGCGCCCAGGACCTTGACAGTGATGTTTGAACCCCGTTAGGCTCGGTCTCGGTCGACCGGTCGACCGTTAGCCGATCGACCGTCCTGGGCTCTCCTCGAGAGGGAAGCATGTCCGAGGCCGCAGCCTTCAATCTGAAGCCGCCCAGCCGGCAGACGCTCGGCGATAGCGTCGCGGACTCCATTCGCGACGCGATCTTCGGCGGCCAGGTCAAGCCGGGCCAGCGGCTCGCCGAAGGGCAGATCGCGAGCACGCTCAAGGTGAGCCGCGCGCCGGTGCGAGATGCTCTGGCGTGCCTGGAGCGGGAGGGGCTCGTCAACCGCGCGGCGAACGGGGGGACGACGGTCACGCACCTCACCCCCAAGGACGTCGAGGAGATCTGCACGCTGCGACTGGCGCTCGAGCTGCTGGCGGTGAAGCGAGCGGTCCAGTTCGGCACCGACGCACACTGGTCGCGACTGGCGGACATCGTTCGGAGAACCGAGAATGTCGACGTTCCGCTGCCCCTGGCTCAGCTCGATCTCGACTTTCACGAGACGATCGTCGAGGCCGCCGACCATGGCCGCCTGCTGACGAACTGGTTGAACCTCCGGTCCCAGATCCGCCTGATCATGGTGCAGCGGAACCTGACGGATGACGGCTCGCGCCGGGGGACGGTGCGCGGTCATAAAGAGCTGCTCAAGGCCCTCCGCGATCGCGATGAGACCGCGGCGTCCGCGCTCCTGGAGCGGCACCTGCAAAGTCAGCATGAGTGGGTCGCCCGGAGCATTCCCAAGGCATGAGGGTCGAGCGATGCTTGCGAGACACCGACTCGTCGTGCTGGCTCTGGCCCTGGGGTTCACCGCCGAAGCACCTGCCCAGGCGGCGGTGCCCGACTTTGATCGGGATGTGGCTCCGCTCATCAAGACCCACTGCCTGAAATGCCACGGGGCTTCGGGGCGCAAGGCCAACCTCGACCTGCGCACGAAGGTGGGGATGCTCCAGGGCGGCGAGTCCGGCCCGGCGCTGGTGCTGGGTTCGGTGGGCGAGAGCTTACTGATTGAGTTCCTCGACCGAGGCGAAATGCCCCCGAAGCCGAATACCCGGCTGTCGATGGACCAAATCAGACTGCTCAAGGAGTGGATCGCGGCGGGAGCGCCGGGCGGAGACGCCGGGAACGAGGCGAGCCCACTCAAAGAGCGAGCGCACTGGGCCTTCCAACGCTTGGGACAGCCGGTGGTGCCGCAGATCCAAGGCGGAGTTCGGAGCCCGGTGGATGCCTTCGTTTTGTCCAGGCTGAGAGAAAAGGGGCTCTCCTTCGCGCCGGACGCGGACCGGCGGACGCTCATTCGCCGGGCCTCGCTCGATCTGCTCGGGCTGCCGCCGAGCCCCGAAGCGGTTGAGGCGTTCGTTCACGACGCGAACCCAGGGGCCTACGAGCGGTTGATCGACAGGCTGCTGGCTTCGCCCCATTTCGGTGAGCGCTGGGGACGCCACTGGCTCGACGGTGCGGGCTTCTCGGACATCCTCGGTTGCGACAACGATGCCGCGCGGCTCAAGACGGGCGAGAATAAGTGGCGGTACCGCGACTACGTGATCCGTGCGCTCAATGCGGACAAGCCGTTCGACCAGTTCCTGACCGAGCAACTGGCCGGCGATGAGCTCGTCGACTGGCGTGCGGCAAAGACCTTTGATGAGCCGACGCGCGAGCTGCTCATTGCCACCGGATTCCTCCGCAACAGTGCCGACGACACCGACGAGAACGAGCTGAACACCCTCGACATCCGCCACGGGGTCCTCCAGCGCACGGGCGAAATGCTCGTCGGGAACCTTTTGGGGCTCACCCTTCAGTGCGCCAAGTGCCACGATCACAAATATGAGCCGATCCCCCAGCGCGACTATTACGGCGTCCTCGCCCTCCTGCAGCCGGCGTTCAACCCGGACTCCTGGGTCCAGCCCGCGCAGCGGCAAGTGCCCGACGTCTCGCCGGCCGAGAAGGCCGAGATCGAGCGTGCGAACGCGGACCTTGATCGGCTGGCGGCGGAAGTCGCCAAGCGGCTGGCGAACGTGCGGCGCCCCTACGAAGAACGGTTGTCCGCGGCGAAGCTGGCAACCGTTCCCGAGCCGATCCGGGCCGATGTGCAGTCGGCCCTGCGGACTCCGGCCGATCAGCGCAACGAAGTGTTCAAATACCTTGCCGGCAAATTCGAGGCAACGCTCGCGGTGAAGCCTGAGGAGGTGTCGGCTGCGCTCGACGAGAAGGACCGCACCGCAATCGCAGAGGGTGAAAAGGAAATCGCCGCGCTCAAGGGCCGGCACCAGTCGTGGGGGCATCTCCAGGTTGTCTACGACGTCGGTCCGCCCACGCCGACTCACCTCCTCCGTCGAGGCAACCATCTGAATCCCGGCGCGGTCGTTCGGCCGGGGTTCCTCAGCATCTTGACGGAATCGCCTGCGGACTTGCCCGGTGAACGCGGCCGCCGCCTTGCGCTCGCGCGTTGGCTGAACGACGATCGTTCGCCCGCGGGCGCCCTGGTTCTGCGCGTGCGGGTGAATCGTATCTGGCAGCACCTCTTCGGCCGGGGCATCGTCGAGACGCCGGACAACTTCGGCCTCTCGGGGACCTTGCCGACGCACCCGGAACTGCTCGAGTGGCTCGCCGGGCGGTTTGTTGCTGACGGCAAGCGCCTCAAGCCGTTCCTCAAGCTCCTCGTCACGTCGGCGGTTTACCGCCAGGCGTCAGTCCGCACGATGGGGCAAGCGGAGAATGATCCCGACGCGGTCGATCCCGATAACGTTTGGCTCCATCATATGCGACTGCGGCGACTGGAGTCGGAAGCCGTGCGCGATTGCCTCCTCGCCGTCAGCGGCAAGCTCGACCGGACCGTTGGCGGACCGCCTGTTCCGGTGGATCCCAAACCCGACGGCACGTTCGTCATCCCCGACAAAGGGCTGGCAACGCCCACCAGCGCGTGGCGTCGAAGCGTCTACCTGCTCGCCAGGCGCAACTATCATCCGAGTTTGCTCGAAGCGTTCGACCAGCCGAACCTGGCGACGAACTGCACGCGACGCCCCTCGTCGGCCGTGGTGCTCCAGTCGCTCGCGATGCTCAACGACGGCTTCGTGCTCGAACAGGCCGAGGCGCTGGCCGCGCGGGCGTCGCGTGCGGCCCCTGGCGAGAGAGTCGCTGCGGCGTTCGCCATTGCCCTGGGACGCCCTCCGTCGGCAACGGAATCCTCGGCGTGTGCGGAGCTGCTCGACCGGCATGAGGCGCTCTACCGCGGGCAGAACATGACGCCCGACGAGGCGTCGCTCAAGGCGCTGGGCGAGGTCTGTCACGCGCTCTTGAATACGAGTGAGTTTCTGTATGTTCCATGAAGTCGCAGACAGAAAGAATTCTCCTAAGTCTTCGGTAAGGTGAACGATATGTACGCTCGGATTCGGAGAGTCAGTCTCTTTGCCCCGTACGGGGCATTTGACAATAGCCCAGCGTTTCAACGCTGGGTTTGCTGGCATGATTAAAATAACATTAGTCCCGTAGGGACGGTCGACGCGGTCCATGTCGGTTGCCCCTCCGGGGCGGGCGGAAGGGTGGGAAAAGGCGTTCGGTCGGTCCCAGCGTTGAAACGCTGGGCTATTCTCAAATGCCCCGTACGGGGCAAAGACAAGACAAAATGCGATCGGGCGGTTTCATGCCTCCGATTGTACGACTCGCCTTGGTTTGTTGTTGAGGTGTCCCGATGCTGGCTTCACGCTCCTCCTCGATCCTGACGCGACGGTCCATGCTGGAGGCCACCGGACTGGGGTTTGGCAGCCTTGCGCTGAGCTACCTGCTGAATGAGGAGCGAGCCAGGGCCGCCGAAGCGAAATCGACGAACGCGTTGGACCTGTCGCCCAAGCCTGCGCACTTCGAGCCGCGTGCCAAGGCCGTGATCATGCTCGTGCAGAACGGCGGCCCGAGCCAGATGGACCTGTTTGACCCCAAGCCGGAGCTCACGCGGCTCGCTGGCAAGACGATGGCGGTCGAGACGTTCCAGAAAGGGAACTCCGACAAGCTCATGGCGACCCCGCTAAAGTTCACTCGGTATGGACGTAGCGGTGCCGACATGGCGACGATCCTGCCGCACCTCGGGTCCCTGGCCGACGAGTTCTGCCTCGTCCGGTCGATGTTCTCGGAGCACAACAACCACACCGAGGGCCTCGTCCTCCTCAACACGGGCAAGATCTTCCCCGGCCGCCCTGCGCTCGGCTCGTGGGTTAGCTACGGCCTGGGAACCGAGAATCAGAGCCTCCCCGCGTACATCGTCCTGCGCGACCCGGAGGGCTACAACACGAGCGGCACACTCCTCTGGCAAAACGGCTGGCTGCCATCGCTCTACCGAGGCACCGAGGTCGCGACGCAGGGCACCCCGGTGCGGAACCTCCAGCCGCCGACACCCGTGCCGCCCGACATCCGGCGCGATGAGCTGAACCTTCTTGCGAAACTCAACGAGGAGCACCGCCGCGGCTATCCGCATGAGTCGGAGCTGGAGACCCGCATCCGCAATTACGAGCTCGCCGCGCGGATGCAGCTTGCCGCGGGGGAGATGCTCGACCTGTCGCGCGAATCGGGCCCGACCCGCCGTATGTATGGGCTCGACGATCCTGTCACGGCCGGTTATGGGTTGCGCTGTTTGATGGCGCGGCGGCTCGTGGAGAGCGGTGTTCGCTTCGTGCAAGTGTTCCCGCCAGTCAAGCCGCAATCGCAGCCCTGGGATGCTCACCAGAACGTCAAGACGGAGAACGAGGCCATCTGCGCGAAGACCGATCTCCCGTCCGCGGCCCTGATCAAGGATCTGAAAGCGCGGGGCTTGCTGGAGAGCACGCTCGTGATCTGGGCCGGCGAGTTTGGGCGGTTGCCGGTTTCGCAGAACGGCTCGGGCCGGGACCACAACCGCAATGCGTTCAGCCTCATCCTCGCGGGTGGGGGCATCAAACCGGGCTACGTCCACGGAGCGACCGACGAGGTGGGTTACAAGGCCGTCGATCAGCGCGTGAGCGTGCAGGATCTGCACGCCACGATCCTCAACCAGCTCGGCCTCGATCATACGAAGCTCACGTATCATCACCACGGCAGCGATGAGTCGCTGACGGATGCCCGGGTGACGAAGGCTCGGGTCGTCAACGAGCTGCTCGACAAGCCGGCGAGGTCTGCCTGAAAACCCGCACGAAGGAGTGCTCACCGGATGCCCACGCTCAAAGTTGCACTTGTTGCGAACGATCTTCCACCCACTCCCGAATGGGTCAAGGACCAGCTCGCAGCCCGCGGCGTGGAGTTCGTGGAGCGTGCCTGCTCGAGTCCGAGCGAGGTCGCCGCGATCGCTGCGGACGCGGACCTGGTCTGGGTCATGGGCGGGGCTCGTGTGATCACGGCGGAGATCCTTCCCAGCCTGCGGCGCTGTCGCGTGATCCTCCGCACGGGAACCGGCACCGACAACATCCCCGTGGACGAGGCGCACCGCCGGGGGATCATCGTCGCGAACACGCCCGAGGCGACGATGCATCACGTCGCCGAGCACGCCCTCGGCCTGCTCCTGGCGGTCGTGCGGCAGATCCCGGTTCAGGACCGGCTGGTGCGGCAGGGCGTGTGGGATCGCCACCGCGCCTGGCCGAACTGGACGCTCACGGGAAAGACCCTCGGACTGGTGGGCTTCGGGCGGATCGCGCGTTGCCTCGCCCGGAAAGTGACCGGCTTCGATATGGTCCGTCTGGCGTTTGACCCGATGGTCGACGCCGCCACGATGACCGAGCACGGTGTCGAAAAGGTGAGCCTGGAGACCTTGCTCGACCGGTCCGACTTCGTCTCGATCCACGTGCCCCTCACCGAAGAGACCCGGCACCTGATCGGAGCGCAGCAGTTGCAGCTCATGAAGCCCGACGCCATCCTCATCAACACGGCCCGTGGTCCGATCGTCGATGAGCGTGCCCTGGTGCATGCCCTGCAAGAAGGGTGGATCGACGGCGCGGGGCTGGATGTGTTTGAAGAGGAGCCGCTGGAGATTGACAATCCCTTGCGCACGCTCGACAACGTGGTGCTGACCCCGCACATTGCGTCGTACTCCGACGAGTTCGTCGAGGCGTTCTGGAGCCACTCGGTGCGGACGATCCTGGAGGTCGCCCAGCAGCGACCGCCGCTCTGGTGCGCGGGCCCTCGTGCGCTGAGGTGAACCGTGGTGATGCAAACCCGAGAACACGAAGCGCCCAGCCGGGTGCGCTACCAGGTGCTCGCGGTCGCTTGCGCCTTGGCGCTGTTGACATACGTCAACCGGCTGGGTTTCGGCGTCGCCGCGCCGGAGATCAAGCGCAGCCTGCACCTGACCGACGAGCAGATGGGGTACCTGGCATCGGCGTTCCTCGTGGCCTACGCCCTCTTCCAGGTACCGGGCGGCTTGCTCGGCGATCGGTTCGGGGGGCGGAGTTTGCTCACGGTCGTCGTGATCGGCTGGGCGTTGCTCTCGGGGGCCACGGCACTGGGGATCGTGCTGAAGGGAGAAGCGCTGGCGTTCGTCTTTCTGGTGGGATTGCGGTTTGTGTTCGGGCTCTTCCAGGCGGCCGAGTTCCCGAGCCTCGCGCGCGTTATGGCCGACTGGATGCCCGTGCGCGAGCGAGCCTCGGCGCAGGGGACCATCTGGACGTTCAGCCGGCTCGGCGGTGCCGTCGTGCCCTTCCTCTTCACGGGGATGCTCCACCTGTTCGGCACATGGACCACGCCGTTCTGCATCATGGGTGGCCTGGCGTTGGCGTGGTGCGCGGGGTTCTGGCCCTGGTTTCGCAACACGCCCGGTGAGATGCGCGGGGTGAACAAGGGAGAGCTCGCACTCATCGCTGAAGGGCGAGTTGTGGATCCCGCCCCTCGCGGGCCGATCCCCTGGGGACGATTGTTGCGTTCGAAGGACGTCTGGTCGCTCTGTTTGATGTACGCGTGTGTGGGATTCGCCGGCAACTTTTTCACGAATATGATGCCATTGTACCTAAAAGATCATCGCCATCTGAGCGACCTTCAGTTCGCGACTCTGTCGGCATTGCCGCTGGCGGGCGGGATCATCGCCTGTGTGGTGGGCGGTCTGTTTTCGGACTGGATCGTGCGGCGCTGGGGGAGCCGCAAGTGGGGCCGCAGGTTTAACGGTGCCGTCGGTCTGGCTTTGGCCGGGGCGGCGACGCTCGTGATTCCGCAGGTCCAGCCGCTTTGGCTCCTCGGCTTCATGCTCGCCGCGGCGTTCTTCTGTACCGATTTGAACATGGGACCGTCGTGGGCCGCGTGTGCTGATGTCGGCGAGCGATTCACTGGCACTGTCAGCGGCGCCATGAACATGGCCGGATCGCTGGCCGGAGCGGCCGGCACAGCCTTCGCCGGTTACTGTTTCCGGCGCCAGCAGGACCAGGTCGTGTTCGTGACATACGCTTGTTCTTATGTATTAGCGGCCCTCTGCTGGCTGGGTGTGGATGCGAGTCGTACACTGGCGGCGAAGCCGTCGGGCGTCGTCGATGAAGAAATTCCACTGGCCGTCGGCTCCCTGGAGGGGAATGAGTAACCCATGAAAAACCACGGTGAATTCCGCAACAAGCTGCGCCAGGGGCAGGTCTGCCTGGGCACGATCATCACCTTCAACGATCCCACCGTGACCGAGGCGCTCTGTGGACTCCTCGACTTCGTTTGGATCGACATGGAGCACAACGCCCTGACGCTCGACGCCGTCCAGGGGCACGTGATGGCGACCAACGGAAGCACGACCACTCCCCTGGTGCGCGTGGCCTGGAACGACCCGGTGCTCATCAAGCCCGTGCTCGACATCGGCGCCGCGGGGGTGATTGTGCCCCTGGTCCGATCGGCCGATGATGTGCGCCGGGCGGTCGCGGCGTGTTTGTATCCGCCCGCAGGTATTCGCGGGTTCGGGCCGAGGAGGCCCTCGAACTACGGGCGAGACTCGGGGCCGGAGTTCTGCCGGGCGGCGAACGAAAATGTGGTCGTGATCGTGCAGATCGAGCACATCGATGCGGTGAACGATCTGGATGCGATCTTGAGCGTCCCCGGGCTGACCGGCGTGGTGATCGGCCCGAATGACCTGGCTGGTTCGTTAGGCCTGATCGGCCAGCCGAACCACCCGGACGTCCAGGCTGTGATCGAACGCGTGATCGCGGGGGGCCGGCACCATGGGGTCCCCGTTGGATTGGCCACGGGCGACGACCCGAGTGCGCTCTCGCAATGGGTTCAGAAGGGCATGCAATGGCTCGCGATGAGCAATGATGTCTCGCTCATGCTTCGTTCCGCAATGGAGGTCGCCGGACGGGTTCGAGGGCAGGCCGTCGGTTCGTAGAGCTTGTTACATTTCCACCGATTGTCGCCTGTCGCCATGGCGGTACAATCGAGAAAGGCGCCGAGCAACTTGCGTATTCGGCGCGAGATCATGGGATCCTTCTCGGCACGACAAACGTGCACCGGAACGATCGGAGGTTCGTACCATGACGCGAATGGGAGTCAAGATCCTCGCTGCCTTGATTTTCATCAATACCATTGCGCTAACGGCGTTCAGCGTCATTCTCTGGAGAGCGACTTCGGCTAGCAAATCGGTCCAAGATCGAAAACTCGGCACCGATTTGGAAGGGAAGGGATCCGTTTTCAGGCGGGCGCTTCCGCAAGACCGGGATTTCATCGCCAAGGCTAGAAAGGAGTCGTGCGAGTTCCTCTTCCCGACAGAGGAGGTATCGCTCGACCCTATTCCGGAGGCAGAGCCGGTAACCGTCGTCCGAAAATCGGGTTCATCCGGCGGAAGCGCGCGCCGGGGTTGAAGAAAGCGGACATGCTGATTCCAATTGGAGTTGCGTACAAAAGTTCCAAACCGGGAGGTCAGCATGTCCACCAGCCTACTGTATCACGCGTTCGGCATTCGCGGCTA
>DAIDJG010000523.1 GCA_027451445.1 Singulisphaera sp. | reverse complement strand
GAGGCGAGCAGATACCTCATGAATGAGTCGGCCAAGACGTTCGAGCTCGATGGCGTTACGCTCCATCTGGGCAGCCCCGACCCGACCCAGCAAGACTGGATCGGCCAGGGTGAGATCCTGAAGCAGCTCCTGGCGTGTTGGCTGGTCGTCGACCCGAGCGACCGTCCGCTCTCGCCTCGCCTGACCGGCCCTCCTGGGATCGGTAAGACGACCCTGGCGATGGCGGCGGCGCGGACGCGGAAACAGCCGCTCTACATCACCCAGTGCACGGCCGATACGAGACCCGAAGACCTGATCGTCACTCCCGTCCTCGCGGAGTCGGGCCGGATCGCCTATCACGCGTCGCCTCTCGTCTCGGCGATGGTGACCGGCGGCATCTGTGTGCTCGACGAAGGGAACCGGATGAACGAGAAATCGTGGGCGAGCCTCGCCCCGCTGCTCGATCACCGGCGCTATGTCGAAAGCGTCGTCGCGGGCGTCACCATTGCCGCCCACCCCGACTTTCGCTGCTGCGTCACGATGAATGAGGACGAGTCGACGTACGAGGTTCCGGACTACATCCTCTCGCGCCTGCAGCCCACGCTGGCGCTCGGATTCCCCACTCGCAACGACGAGATGGAAATCCTTCGCTACCACCTCCCGTTCGCCAAGGCCGAGCTCCTTTCGCTCACGGTCGAGTTCCTTCAGGAAGCGCATCAGCTCAAGCTCGACTTCTCGCCGCGCGACGGGATCAACCTGCTGCGCTATGCCATCAAGCGCATGGCGCAGGATTCGAAGCATCCGCTCAGCCGCGATGAAGCGTGGCGCGAAGCTTTGCTGTGTGTGCTCGGCGAAGAAGCCGTGGACCTCTCGGCGATGGCTCGCCGCAAACGCCGGGCTCTCGGGGGACAGCACGCTCCGATGGGCCTCGGTGATCTGTTCTTTACACCAGGCGACCCCCTGCACCCCGATGCCGAGGAAGACTTCGAAGACGACGATGAAGATGAAGAGGGAGTCGACTCGAATCTCGACGATGAATGACATTCCCCCCGTCGATTTCGTTCGCATTGCCAACTCTCCACCCTTCTGCCTCTCGTTTCGGAGCGAGGTTATGCCGCATGAACAGGAACTCCGCCAGCAGCGCGACGCCTTGCTGAACGCCGTGAACACGCACGATCTGGACGCCATTCGTGCTTTGGTCGATCTGACTTACGAAGGAAAGAACGAAGCGGGTACCGTCTGCTTGAGGCACGACGCGGTCATTGACCACGCGGCCAGCCTGTTCCGGAAACATCCGGAATACCGCGAGCTGCTGGAGATCGAAGACGTCGAGATTGTTGAGGACACAGCCCGGTTGACCACGTGCAGGATCGAGCGGTACACCGGATTGTTTGGCGCTGCGAGGAGCCGGCAAGCGCGGCAAGTGGAAACGTGGCGGCTCCGCGACGGGCAGTGGGTCCTCTCGGAAGAGCGCGTGCTGGCCGACGGCACCGACGGCGGGGGGATCGTGGTCCCCTGGTGGATCTGGACCTGAGCGGCCTAACACAATGGGGACAGGCACCTCGAAGACTCGGAGCCAGTCCCCATTGTGTTAGGTCCTGACGCCCAACGGCAATGGTTCCCCCCTACGAAGAGTTCTGCAACGATGTCCCGACCCAGCGCCTCCGACTTCCTGACCATCGGGCCGAAGATTCGCGTGTTGCCGATCATTCATGGCGCAGGCGATTGCGCGGTCCTCGTGCGCGAGGAGTTGCTGGCCCGTCGCTATGGATGTCTCGCGGTTCCGCTCCCGCCGTCCTTTCAGGATGAGGTCGAGGCGGCGATTCAGCAACTCCCAACCATCTCGGTGGTGACGCAGGTGGACGCGGACCCCGACGACCTCGGTCCTGGATTCAGCTACGTGCCCATCGACCCGTGCCAGGGTGTGATCGCGGGACTCCGCGTGGCGATCGGTGAGCGCATCAGGCGTGAGTTCATCGACCTGGAAACCCCGCGCTACGATCCTCAGACCGCCGACCTGCCGGATCCTTATGCACTGAAGCGCGTGAGTCCGGAAGGGTTCGCGGCGGCTGTGCTCCCGTCGATCCCACCTCCCGAGGTGGGGAGCCAGCACGCCGACCGGATCGTCTGGATGGCCCAGCGCCTGCGTGCGCTCGAGGAACGCTACGACTCCATTCTCTTTGTATGCTCGCTGCTCGACTGGCCGTGGATCAAGGACGCGTATCTGCGCAAGCTCGAGCTCGATGAACCGGAGCCGTTCTTCGCGCCTCTGCAAACCTTCGCGGTCGACCCGCACACGCTCATCTTCATTCTCGGTGAGCTGCCGTTTGTAACCGGTCTCTACGAGCGAGGCCGTCGCGAGCTGACGGAAGACGAAAACCTCTCGATCGATGGCATCAAGGAACTGGTCCTCCAGGCGCGCGACCGGCTCAAGCGCAAGCTGCCGAAGGTCGGCCAAAGGATCACGCCGCAATTGCTATCGATTTACTTCCGCTATGTTCGCAACCTGTCCCTCATCAGTTGGCGACTGACGCCCGACCTTTATTCCCTGGTGATCGCCGCGAAGCAAACGGCAGGCGATGATTTCGCGCTGGCCGTCGCCGAAACGGCGAGGGATTACCCGTATGCGGAGATCAGCGACGACCCTTCGGAGGACGCCGGCGATCCCTCGACCTTGCGCATGGGGATCGAGAAGGCCGACGTCCCCGGTTGGGGCGAAGGCCGAATGGCCAACCGCTTGCCCGGTCAGTCGCTGTCATGGAAGTCGTGCGAGCTGCGCCCTCGGCCGCCGGAGCGCGAGCGGCAGAATTGGAAGCATCGCTGGAATCCTTATGGAATCTGTTCCTGGCCTCCCGAAGACGACTACATCGAGAGCTTCCACCGGCACGTGCGCGACGCGGCCAAGGCCATCATCGGCGCGGACCTCGCGCGCTCCGAAAAGTTCTCGACGAGCGTCATGGACGGCATCGATATCCGCGAGACCCTGCGCAACTGGCACACGGGCGATCTCTACGTCAAGGTGATTCCCCCGAGCCGGGGCTCGATCGAGGTCGTCGTGTTCCTCTTCGACTTGCCGGCCGACCCTCGGGTCTACACGCACCGGGCGACCTGGTACGCCGAGCACGCAGAGGAGTCGACACTCGCGTTCTTCGCCACCGATCCGGTCGAGAACCTCGTCGGCCCTGGCATCGCGCAATGCGAGTACGGCGGAGCGCTCTTCCTCTTTCCGCCGCGTCCCATACCGGATATCTGGATCGACCCTCGGATTGAATTCGCCGACACGCTGGAAGAGCGGATGCTCGCGGCCGCATTCCTCCATAGCCAGGAGCGGCACGTCGCGGTGGTAAGCCCGCGCCCGCCGCTGGCGTCCTGGCGGCGGCTCGCGCGCCGGTTCGATCGCAAGATCGTCCACCTGCCGCTCAAACGGTTCGGTGGCCAGGTGATCGAGCGTCTGCGACGCTTCCATATATTGAATGGCAAGACCGTGCGGTCGTACGCGGCCGAGTTCATTCGCGACTCCTGAGGGCAGCCAGGAACAGAGAGGATACAGCGATGCCAGCGTCCAACGACCGTCGACGGGTCAGCTACCGGTTGCTTGCCCTTTCCGTGTTCGCCACTGCTCTGTCCCTTGGTTCGGAAGCGCAAAGCGCAGACGAGCCGGCGACGGAAGCCTTCGAGGCGCCCAAGTACGGCGTGAAGGTCGCGCTCCCCAAGGAGTGGCCGATTGCCGTGCGCGAGGAAGAAGATCGTGTTTTCGTCGCGTTGATCCGCCAGGAGGATCCTGAGCGGCCGGGGGTCGTTGCCTGCGAGCTGGGTTTGGCACCCGAGAATCTCGACGAGTGGCGGACTCGCGTTGACGGGAACGCGAAGCGCGGAGGCCGGCCAGGGGCGACGCTCACCAAGAATGAAGTGCTCAAGGATCCCAAGAGCGGCGACCGGCTAGAGACCATCTGGGAGTTTCGCCCTCGCGGCGGCGGGCTCTGGCGCGAGGTGAGCGTCCGCATTCTGGTGAACCGGCAGATGTACACCTACGTGCTCAACGTCGATGACAAGACTTACGAGGCCGCGCGACCTCTTTTTGACCGGATCGTCGCGGGAGCCCGCTACTCGCCGCCGAACACCGGCGCGGACCTCCTGCCCAGGTCGTCGAATCGCTGGGCCCAGCGCGAGTTCAAGTTCGCGCTCGATCTGCCGGAGGGATGGAGACCTGTCCTCGCGCCGAGCCAGGTGGCGCTCTTCTTCGCCAACGGGCCAGCGCACGGTATCTGGTCCGATAACGTCCTGGTCCTCGCACAAGCGCATCGTCCTCTCGACCTCAAGACACTCAAGGAAGAACTTCCCGATCAGCTCCGCCAGGAGGAGCCGAACTGCGAGGTCCTCTCGTGTGAGGTCGTCAAGCAGGGGACCGGCGAGGCTCTTGAGACGGTCGTCCGCACATCGCGAGGACCGTTCTCGATGACGGTCCTCGAACGCCGGTTTCGCGGTGGGCGCTTCGACTACGAGTTGAAGTACACCGTGGAGTCGAAGCGCTTCGATGAGCTGGCGCCCGCGCTGCGGAAAAGCCTCGGAAGCTTCGAGGAGGTTCCGGGCGATGTTCCGGCTCCGGGCAAGTCGAAGGCGGCGTGAGATGGCCGTTCGTGGGGCGGCGCCGCGCAAACGGTTTGCGTTTGCGTAGCGCTCGCGATCGAGTTACTGCTTCCACAATGGGAGGAGCCTATTAACTCCCCCCCTTGGGAATTTTGAAGTTGCGCGTTTCGACCGTACCTTCCGAAAGAGGCGAGACGGGATCGATAGTCGACTTTCGCTCCGCGAAAGAATTCTCTTTCGCGGAGCGAAAGTCGACTCTGGATGCCCGTCCG
>DAIDJG010000522.1 GCA_027451445.1 Singulisphaera sp. | reverse complement strand
GTCCGAGCCAGCCTTGTTCGGTGGACGAGTCTTCGAGTCCTCCGAACACTGCGTGTGATGACGCGATTCCCAGGTGCGGCACGCGATGATCCATCGGCTCGAAGACTCGCCGATAGATCAAGGCTGGCTCGGACGGAGCCTCGCCCTCCCGTGTGCGCAACGCGACCGTAAACCGCTGTAACGGTGGCGGATACGGGGGCCATTTTTGCGCGCGCAAATTCCCTCCGAAGAGGTCAATTCTTCGCACTCAGTACCAGCGATGATCGAAGGTCGCTTCGTCAGGTGAGTCTACGGATCCCCGACTTGGGTTAGCTGGGAAGGGCAACGTTGTGGTAGATTTCCTGCACGTCATCGCAATCATTGAGCATGCCGAGCAATCTTTCAAACAGGCCCAAATCGTCCCCGCTGAGCGTCTTGCTGGACTGCGGCAAAAATCGGATTTCCTGGATTTCCAGCTCGAGGCCGGGGAACGCCTCGAGCAAGGCCGTTTTCGCTTTGTAGAACTCGGCGGGAGGGGCGAAGATCGTCATGGTGCCATCGTCGCACTCGACCTCTTCGACGGCAACGTCCGCAGCGAACATCGCCTCGATCACTTTCTCCTCATCGTCACCTTTGAAAGAAAGTACCGCCAGGTGATCGAAAGACATCACCACAGATCCATTGGCCGCCAATTTGGACCCGGTCTTGAAGAAACAACCGCGGACATCGGAGATGGTCCGCGTACTGTTGTCGGTCAAGCATTCGACGATGAGCAAGGAGCCGCCGGGACCAAACCCCTCATAACGCGCGGCCTGGAAATCCTCGCCCCCCGTGCCCGCTGCTTTCTGGATCGCCTTTTCAATCACGTGGCTCGCGACGTTATCGCGCTTGGCTCGTTCAATGATGCTGCGGAGATTCGCATTGGCTTCCGGATCGGGCACACCATTCTTGGCGGCGATGTACAACTGGCGCCCATACTTGGAATAGAGCTTTGATTTTTGAGCGGCGGTTTTGAAGATCGTCTCTTTGCGTTTCTCGAAGATCCGTCCCATTCGAATTCCTGCCTTTTCCTTTTGCCAACTGAGCCAAGCCACGAGTGGTTTCGTCCCCTCATTGTAGAGAAAACCGCTTCGATTGCAAATCAACCATCGCCGACGAATGACCGGACCGATCGGCGTGCGGGCGGCAGAGGATCTCTTGGGGGGCTGCGCGGCATCACTAGGGCCTGCGGAGTGGCGAGCGCCGCTTTTCGAGGTTACGGGAAACCCCCGGGACACGCGTTGAAATGCGGTGAGGGATCGTGGGCACGGTTTGCCTTCGGTTCATCACATCGAACGGTCCGGACTTCGTGTTCCTCGTCCTCGCACGTGCCGGGCACAACGGGCAACCGCGAGGCGCAACCCGGTTTCGACGGCCCTGCGTGTGCGCTCAACGTGTCAGCCGTGATAAGCTGACGCGTCGCGCCGTTGCTTCGGCTCTGGTCGCGCGAGGCCGGTCTTGCGTGGCGCAGGTCGATTGACGAAGTCGTTCGCGTTGGAAACACGGGCTGCCGGTCCCTTTGGCCACTCGAGGCGAATTCGATGTTCAGGCTCATTCTCTTCGTTTTCGCCGTATTGATCGTGCTCATTCTGTTAGCGGTTCGCTACCTGCCATGGTGGGGGATTCTGCTTTTGCTCGGAGGGATCGTCTTGTTCATCCGTTTCGCGACGACACGGCTCTTCGTGGCGCTCTTCATGATACCGTTCAAGGCCAAGGGGGCAGTCCTCAAGAACGCCGTCGCCGAGATCCGTTCCGTGACCTGGGAGCCAGCCCCAGAGAAGCCCGCAAGACACGAACCGCCATCGCCGGTGCAGGCCGCAATCGAGTACGACGGATCTGATGGACCGGCGATCGTGGCTCACTCCGACGAACCGAACGACGCCCTCGCTGAAGACGACGAGGACGAGGACGACGAAGAGTCGTACGACGACCAGGCCCCGCGCGATCACTTCCGGATCGACGTGGAGATCACGCCCCGACCCAAGGCCGGTGGATTTCAGTTTTGGGAGCCCGGCGAGCTGCGGGTCGTCCCGTTTTCAACCAAGTCCGGCATCACGCCAAACGAGGAAAACCTCGACATCGGCGAACCCGTTGAGGTCGAGATCTTCCGTGACGACCGGTTCGAGCCGGACGAGGAATGCAAGTACCACGGCCCCTTGCGCCTGCGGATGCTCATGGCCGTGCCGCTCGATTCACCCCGCCGGCTCAAGTTCCGGTATTATTTCGAGGCCTTCGGTGATCTGACACTCCCCCCAAGCGGCTCCACGTCCTGAGCGCAGCAGGCGGCGAGTGCCGTTTTGACTAAACTACTCATTTTATCTACATCTATATATACAAAAAGCGATGAACCGCGCGACCAATGGAGGGACCCACGGCGCAAGGAGAAGCTTGAACTGAAGATTGAATCGAAGTGACACACTGAACGGGGAAATCCGGGTCAAGCTTGGTTTTTTTGGTTGACAGCAGGTTCCCACCCGGATGACAGGACACGTGAAGCGCGTCGTTCAATCTTTCATCTCGGGATCCTGTAGTAAGGGTGCGAGCCGCCTCGCCCAGGCTTCAGTTAGGCGGCGTTGCAGATTGTGATCGCGGCGGCAGTACTCGACCCAAGGGTCGTGAGCTCGCGCTCCGGCACGCGGCCGACCATACGATTGGGGTCGTCTAGGATCGCTGCGGCCAGCCGCTTGCCCTGCTGCTCGTCGATCCCGAGGATCTGATGGTGTCGCGAGGAAAGGTCGGGAAGGAGCTCCTCGACAGGCGAGGGCTCCACGACGAGCCCGAGGCCTGTGGCGAGCTCCGACGAGAACGCAAGGTACTCGAAGGGCTGCGGCCTACGGCAGGTGAGCGAATACCGGACCGCGAGTTCCCGCAAGCCGGCCTCCCCGTCAACCCGAAAGACAGAGGCCGACCTCACCGCGCTCCGGTCGGAGCTTCAGGTCGCCGGCGGCCTCGGCCACATGAGCGAGATTGGCGGCCTGCCGCGTCGCCTCCCATAGTCGCGCCCGCGCGATCCGGAGGATGAGCACAACGTTACTCCCGGTGGTCGCCTGTGTTTTGAATCCGCCACAAGATCGACCGGCTCACTTCCTGATTCTGCTCGACACGCAGCCGACGCGCGCGCCAATGGGCCGCTCGATCGGGAGGGACGACGCACAGCGCCGCATCGGCCGCCTCGCGCACATCGGGTTCCTCGTGGAAGAGAAAGTCCACGATGGCCGCCTCGGCGCGCGGGTCGTCGGTTTGCTGCGCTTCGCCGATCCAGCCCAGCGCCCGGAGCAGGGCAATCGCCTGATCGACCGAGGGATCGCGCCGCAGCCCCTCCAGGATCGGTATCAGGCTCGACTCGCGGATGTCGGCCAGCATCGAGCTGGCGCCGTGCAACGCATCGACGTGCGACTCATTGCGGAGTCGATCAACGAGCCAGCGTGCCCCGGCGCTGCCCGCGCCCCGCCAGAACGCCTTCGCGGCCTGCTGCACCTCCGACCTCGCCGCTGGTCCCTTCCACGCCCCGAGCACTCGGTATTGTGCGTCCGCCTCCTCGGGGTCGCACTGTTGATCGAAGGGAGGCTCTGCGGCGGGCATTGCCTGGCCCTTGAGCGCGCGGGCGGCCTCATGCCAGGCGACGATGGCCGCATCGACATCGGCACGATCCACGCCCACGATCTCCGCGGCCTCGTCGCGCGAGATCCGCCCACGGTCGAGCCCAATCAGCATCGCAAGGTGCCGAATGTCTCGGTTCAGCTCCTCGGCCTCCCTCGGAGAGTGAGGTACCACCTTCTCCGGTATCTCGATCGTGATGGACTTCATCCGTTCCTCATTCCCGCTCACTGCAGCCACTCGCCGGAAACGCCCCAGCCCGCGTCATTAAGTGTACCCAAACGCCACAGCATCGTCGCCCATGCAAACATCGCCGTGCATCGGGACATCGGCCAAGCCCAAAACTTGGCGTACTCGAAGAGATTGGATGGACCACGCGGCGTCGGAGCCTCGAATCGGGCGCGGCCACAGAATGACGCATCCTATACGTAATAACATTATATCGTTGTTAGTATATCATATTTCTTCACAACAAATCATTAATCGACGTCGTTCAGGTTTTTGCGGTCAGGCGATGCACTTAATCCTACGCGTTCCATGAGTTCCTGCACGGCCGCCCGCGTGCGCTCGAGCTGCTCGTTGGACACGTACACCTCCGGCTCCTCGCTGAGGATGGCTTCCAGTTCAGGGCGAAGTCCGGCCGCAACCTCGGGGTAGTGGCCGATGGCGGTCGCCACCATCGCCCGGACGAACGGCTTGGGGTCGCGGAGGTAGGGTATCAGCAAGTCCAGCCGGGTGCCGACTGCCCGTCGGGCTGCCGCGACGTCCTCCAATTCGCGCGCCAGATCGTCGGCCAGGCTGGAACCTTTCTCCGCCGAGATCCGCTCGTGGATCGCTACCGACTCCGGCGTAGTGGCGTGGACGGCCAGGTACGAGTGCCCGTCGGCAATGCAAGCGAGAAGTTGGGCGGCCTCCCACTGATCTGGGACCCCGTCCGTTTCGAGCAACCGGTAGAGGAACGGCACCACCATTGCCGACGCTGGATAGACGGTGCCTTGGTGCCAGACTGTCTCGGCCAGCAGTTGCCACCCGAAGTCTCGGTGATCCGGGTCGTCCGACATAACGGCGCGAAGCAACGCGGGCACGTCAGTCGCCGCCCCGTGGGCGTGCGAGACCGCGGACCAGTCGACATCGCCCATCCCGGCCAACGCGGGCGGATCAGGGGCGAACTCGTAGAGCGCACGCTACTCGTCTGGCGTCATCAAATCCTCCGCACTTACAGCACCCCAAAACAAACGTAGGGTATTGTCGATCTGGCCTGAAAACAATCGCGGTCGGTTCGGTTTCTTTCGTGGAAATGGAACCGGCTCCAACCGTTTTCACGACCGCTTGGACAGATTAAGTCTTACGCACAAACAACCGTTACAGTTCTTTTATTAATTAACATCATTATTCTCTTTGAATGCTCTTCGTTTCCTTCGTTTCCTTCTGTTCAGAGTTTTTCCTGCTCGGCACAAAACAACGCTGAACAGAAGGAAACGAAGGAAATCATGAAAAGGTATTCTTTAGTCTGTGGTCCTGGCGAATTGTAAAGGTTATTTCTGCGCAAGCCCTTAGCCGGGCGGGATTGAGTGCTCGCACGATTGCTACGAGCGGTTCACAGTTCGACTCTCGTCCTCCCTTCCCAAGCTTTAGCTTTTGCTGACGCAACGAAACGAATTCCCTTCCAATTCCCTTTTGACCCCAGGCACCGCCCTTGCTCGGACAGTCGGAATCAACGCATTCCGACCGGCCGGAGCATGAATGGCCCCTGGGGGCCGGAACCTAGGCCCGGCAGACTCCGCGCGGGAATCGTCGAGCTCGGCCGTGGCGCGAGCGGGAGGAACTCTTCGTCGTTGAGGCGAAGGTCGCGATTCGAGAACTGTGACGACTTGCGCACCCTCAGCGTGCGGAGGAAGGCGATGAGCTCGGTCCGCCGGGCTGCCGGCAGGGCCTCGAACCTGGCGAGAGATTCGCGAGCTTCACCGCCGTGCGTGCGGATTGCTTCGACGAGCGTTCGGGCGCGACCGTCGTGCAGGTAAGGCGCGGAGTCGGCGACACCCCAGAGCGGCGGCGTACGCCATTCCTGCGACTTCGGCACTCCGGGCGAGCTTTCTTCCTCCGGGCCGTAGTACACACCCGCATCGATCAACCCCGGGCCCATGTCGTGGAGCAGCAAGTCGCTGTACAACCCCCGGACGCTGCCCAGTTGCTCGCGATGGCAGTCCGTGCACCCAACCTGCGAGAGAAGCTCCCGGCCCCGCTCGGCGGACAGGACCGGCCGTTCTTCGGGTGAGGGCAGCGCTGCGACATACGTGACCAGCAGCTTGCACTCGTCGCTCGACATGTCAAGACCGGCCGGATTGCGCTCGCCGTAGCCGAGCGGGTCGGCCGCCTGGGGATGGCCCGGCACTTCGAGGCCCATCTCGTTCGCACAAGCGGTCAGCACGAAGTCTTCGAGTCCCGACACCTGCGCTTTCCAGCCGAACCGGCCAACGCGTCC
>DAIDJG010000521.1 GCA_027451445.1 Singulisphaera sp. | reverse complement strand
AATGCCAGCCGTTCGAGCTTTCATGGTTTGGATTCGTTCCGGCGTCTCAGGGGGCGGGCGGGATCATTACCGGATTTCGGTGCCAAATTGGGGTTTGAGGGCTCTCGACGTGCTACGCTCCTGCCAATGCGATCACCCTTTTCCGGTCTGCGCCTGCTCCGAGGGTTTGACCGGACAGGCGCTCGTGTCGCGGTCCAAGTTCCTCAGCTCGCTCGGAGGCTGGCCCCGTCCGCCGGGCGCACCGGAGGCCTCGACGCGCAAACCGCCGACGAAGCGGCGCAGGTCCTCGCCCAGCGGCCTCAGCGTGGCCGTGGTCGTGATCAGTCACAACTACGGCCGCTTCCTCAGCGAGGCCCTCGAAAGCGTCCTGGCGCAAACCGTGGAGGCCTCCGAGGTCCTGGTGATCGACGATGCGAGCGACGACGACACCTCCGGGGTGGCGGCTCGCTACGCCGACAGGGGAGTGCGGTATCAGCGGGTCGACCATCGGCACGCCCAGCTCAGCCGGCGGGCGGGGCTCGAGGCCTCGACGGCCGACGTGCTGCTATTTCTCGACGCGGACAATCGATTGCCGCCCAATTACCTTGAGGATGGCCTGCGCGTCCTGGCCGATCGCCGGATTTCGATCAGCTACCCGGACCTGCAAAGCTTCGACGACTCGACCGAGCTGCTCAGCATGCCGGCGTTCGACGCGGGGTTGCTCGAGAGGCGAAACTACATCGACGCCGGCTCACTGGTCACCCGCCAGGCCCTCGTGCTCTCACGGGCCCTCGACTACCCCCCGGGCGAGCAATCCCACGCCGATTGGAGGATGTTCCGCCGGCTGGTCGACGCCGGGTTCCGAGCAGCTCGTCAGGACGTGCCGTTGCTCTATCGTCGCCACCCCGGGCAGATGATCCGCACGGCGACGAGCAGCTATTATGAGCGCGCCGGCCTGGCCGACGAGCTGGTGACGCTCTTCATCCCGCTCAGCGGCCGGCGACGGGCCTGGGAGGAATACCTACGGCCGTGGCTCGACGAGCAGACCCGGCGCAAGGACCTGGTCCGGCTCGTCCTGGCCGATACCTCGCAGAGCGACGGGTTCCACCAGGTCGTCAGAGAGTGGTTGTTGCGATCCGGCTATCCCGACGTCCGTTTGTACCGACAGGCGGTAGGCATGCCCGGGTTGGCTGACGCGCCGCGCATCGATCACATCGAGGTGGTGATGCAGGCCTGCGCACGGATCTACGGCCGGATGACGCGCGAGCTCGACACCGCGTATCTCGTCGTGGTGGAGGACGACGAACGTCCGCCAGCGAACCTGATCGATCGATTGCTGCGGTCGATGGACGAGCACACGGCCGCGGTGAGCGGACTGTACCGCTCACGCTTGCAGAGCGCCGGCGGTTACGTCGCCTGGATGAACAGGGCACGGAATGGCGAGCCCATCTGGCCCGCGCCAGGACCTCCCGTCGACGTCGGCGGGACGGGCTTCGGAGCGATCCTCTTGCGACGCTGCTTTCTGAAGGGGGAGACGTTCGAGTCCCGCCCCGGAGACAGCGACTATTACGACGTCGCTTACGCTCAGCGCATGGGGGCCGCGGGTTGGCGGTGGAAGCTCGACGCCGGCTGTCTGGTCGACCACATGGGGGCACCGCCTTTCACCCCGGAAGAGCGAAGGGCGGCGAAACCCCGTGTGCCGCTTGGCACGCCGCCGTGTAAGACCTGCTCGTGATCACCAACGCAGGTACATCCGCCGCTCTCCCGGCCGCGGTTCCGGCTTGGGTTCGGCGGTTGAGCGGCCGACGGGCGGAGTGCGGATCCAGGAGAGACAGAGCTCCATGCTCGCGAGCTGGGACGCGTCGAGCAGGTAAAGGGCGAGCGTCACTATCCAGAAGAGGACGCCCGATCCTATGAGGACGATATGCGCGGTTCGGCGGATAAAAGGCCAGATACGTCGGGGCATGAGCCAATCTCCGGTCGATGTATGACTCTAACGGTTGCCGAAAACAGGAAGGATTGATACGGTGACACAACTGGGGCCGGGCCAGGGAAGGGGCTTACCGACCCAAGTGACGCCGTCGGCGTGGCTCGCGCGGGCTTAGCCGGCGGCGTTTCTACGCGCTCACGGCAAGAGCTGCCTGACCGCGCGCACAGCCAGCCGGCCCAGGTGCGTGAGCTGGTACCAGTCCCCCTTGGCCAGCGGCTCGGCCAGCCCGGCCGCGCCGAAGTCGCCGAGGATACGCGACACCTCGGCGCGGTCGAGACCGGGCTCCGCGGCGCAGATCTGCGCCGGACACGCCGGCCGGACGGCCAGCCGGCCCAGCACGCGGATGGACTCAGGGTCACAGAGCACGGACAGCACAGTCGCCGTCTGATAGAGCTGCTCGTCGTCGAGCTCGGTGCGGTCATGGCGCTTCACGGCGTTCCTCCTCCACGAGCTCATCGTCCTCATCCCAGTCCCAATCCTCGAAGTCGTGCTCATCGCCGGCCAGGTCGTCATCGCGCGGCGGCGGTTTCTCCGTCTGATGGAGTTGGGACTCGATATAGCCCTCGAGCGCCCGTTGCAGCCGCCACCCCCGCCATAGAGAAATCAGGACGGCGATCGCAGTCACCACGGCTAGAAGCTGATTCATGGTCGGGCTCCTTAAACGGCCTGTGAGCGTTTGCTCGGTTTCCGGGTCCGTTCTACCGGCGTAGACTCTGCCGGCTCGTCCTGGGGCACGCTGGGAGCCCGGTCGGGCCGACTCGGCGGGTCGACCACCTCGACGGGGGCAGGGGACGCCTCGGACATCGCCGTGGTGGTAAACACCAGGTCAAGGCCGGCGATCGCGAGCTCGGGAGTGAGCGGCACGGCTCTGAGCTTGGTGCCCTGGCCATGGTGGCCCCGCATGCAGTCGGCGACCTCTCTATCTGAGCTCGACACCAGTGCGTAGATGGGAGTCAGCGATCCAGGGCGTAGGATCGCCCATACCCGCCGGGAGCCGTAGTAGGCCGTGCTCTTGCCGTTGGCGCCGATCCACTGGATATCGGCAACGGTCGGATAGGCCCGCTTCGGCGCCCTCGAGGGCGCGGGCGGCGGCTCAGGCACATCCCCGAACAGGTTGGGTTGTGCGGCCTCGGCCCTGCGCTTCTCCGCGCGTCGATCCCGTTCCTTGCGGCTGAGTTTCTTCACGACCTGGCCTCCCGATCGAGGAAGTCGCCGACCCGGCGATAGACCAGCTCGGCCTCGGTGCGGTTGAGACCCCTACGCAAGAGGCTGCGCGCGGGCTCGTCCTGGCCATGGCGGAACGTGCGGGTAATGTCGCCGACGGTCTCGAACCCGAGTCCCCTCAGCTTGATCGCCAGTTCGGAATCGAGATTCAGCGCTCCGAGGTCGGACTGGGACACGCCCAGGCCGGCCGGTAGTGATGTGCTGCGCATGGTGTCGCTCCAAGGATGTGACGGTCGATAAGAAGTGACGGCGGACAACGGACCAAACGACAGTCGGTCGTACGGAGGGTCGAGATGATGGAGGCACAGGACGGGAGGCGATCGCGACGTGGGAAGGGTGAGGCAACCGAGAGTGAGGCTCCCCCTGCTCCGGTCGATTCGATGCCATCGGCGAACGGTGATACCGACGCAACGACGAATGAGAGCACGGAGACTCAGGCGGACGCGGGGAAGCGTCGCCAGAGGGCACGGAAGGCCGACGTCGTGCCCGTTGAGGTGAAGGTGGGATCGTGGGGCACGCTGACCGTAAGGCTGCCGCGTAGGACCATCTGGCGGCTCAAGCATCACGTGGCCGATAGGCCCGATATCACCGAGGGGCAGTTGATCGCATCCCTGCTGGATGCCTACCTCGCTCAGTTCGACTATCCGAGGCAGCCTGAGTGGCTCAATAAGATCCTGAAGGGTGATGTGCCCACGGAAGATGTATCGGCAAACTAGGCCGTCTGGGTTGAGTCTGAGTTTGAAACTTTGCCGATGACGTAAACTATTCACCCCTCTCGATATGTATCCCCTGCCCCGATCACCGGGGCAGGGGAGGGGCGTCATGCGGTCTGGTCGAAGCTGATCAGTGCCGCGATCGCGTGCAGCAGCGCCAAATCGTTGCGATGCAGGTAATGCTTCTCGGTCGTGAACAACGACGTGTGCCGCAGGAGCGTCTTGGCCTGCTCTGCTGTCCCGCCGAAGCGGCCGATGATCAGCGTGCCAATGGTCGAACGCAGGCCGTGAAACGTGACGTCGGGGACACCGGCCCGTTCTCCCTCTGAGCGCAGGCGATCGAGCGCCCGATAGCCCGGAGCTCCGCCCGTCCAGGGAGCGATCTTCGTCACCCCTGGGAATGCGTAGTGCGGATGCTTGCTCCCCTTCTCGGGAGCGCCCTTGGGAAACCAAGCAGCGAGAATTGGGATGAGCTCGGTCGCGAGCGGCACCGGTGCGGCTGACGCCTCGGTCTTGAGTCGATGGTGCGGAGTGACCCACATGATCCGCTGGTCGAGATCGTAATCCTCGCGCCTCGAATGCAGGGCCTCGCCGAGCCGCACTCCGGTGTAAGCGATGAGAGCTGTGAGGGCATAGAGACGCTGCTCTCTCCAGCCCACTGATGCCTGAGACTTCAAATGGCCAAGCAGCTTCACGACCTGGTCGTACTCCAGATGCCGTTTCTTGGCGGGCGGTGCAGACCGTGGCCAGATGCGAGACCAGCTCGGCGACTTCTCGATCCACCCCTCTTCGAGCGCGTAATTCACGGCCGCGCGTAGAGTGCCGAGCAGACTGAGCGTTGTGTTGATGTTCCCCTCGCGAGCACTGAGCCATCGGGCAAAGGCTTGCGTCGTGAGGTCCGCCGTGGTAGTTAGGTTGGGAACAATGAGCAGGCTGTCGAGTGCGGCCTGCATCTTCTTCCGAGTTGCGGGCGCCCTCATCGGCGCCTGGTACAGGTTGAGGGTGGCATCGCGGAACTGCGTCAACGGGATCGGTGTAACCGACATCGGCAACTCCTATCCTTGGATAAAGTATTACCGTCATCCTCGACGGTACATCTACTTTTATCGGCATTTTGCCCGTTGGACTTCGGAACCGACGGTTAGGGGTTCGAGTCCCTTCGGGTGTATTGCATGAGGCTGCGAGGCTTCGTGCTACCGTTCTGGCTCGCTTCATTGACCTGTACCTTGGTGCATCGGATAATGAGGTCGGGCAGGGCGGCCACATGGCGATTCGCCGGTCTCCGGGAAACTTCCACGGCTCCCCGGAGACCGGCCTTTTTCATGCGCCCGAGTTGTTTAACAGCAGCGCCCGAGTTTCCCGGTTTTTTCGAAACTCGGGCGCTGGCAAACCGTGACGCCACTGAGGGTTAAGTGAGCGCCCGAGTTTTGCAACGGAATACGCGCGGGCGCCTGCGTGCGCCCGCACGCGTCCACCAAACGGAAACTCGGGCGCTCGGTTAACGTTAGAATCCGCAAGGGTTTGCGGCGCCCGAGTTTCGAAAAAACCGGGAAACTCGGGCGCTGTCATTCGTCGTCCGCCTTGAGCTTGAGACCTGGGTTCCAAGTCAAGAGCTTGGTTTGGTTTGCGCCGACGGTCTCATGCACGTGACCGTTCAGTTTGCGAAGTGCCCGATGCACGGCACTACGCGATGCGCCAAGGTCATCCTCGGCCTGGTCGATGATGTCGGCGAGCTTGACCGGTTTCGGGGCTCCCTTCAGGCGGGCCTCAATGAGGTCCATGATCGCTCGGGTCTTCTCGGGCTTGGGACCACGCTGGCCAGCTTCCTCGCCACGCTGGAGGGCGTCGAAGAGCTTCCGGTTGACTTGCTTAGCGCTCATCATCACCGGTTCCGGGTCCCAGGCCAGGACGCCCCCGGTGAAGCCCACAGAGAGCCCCGTCGTGATCTTGTCGACGGGGTTCCCCTTGATGAAGCTCAGCAGACGCCGGGTGTGGTTGCGGGGGTCCGGCGAGTAGAACCAGACCATGCGGGATTTGTTCACGAATGCCGCAGCCCCCTGAATGCGGCTCTGGATGTCCGCACTCGATTGCTTCGTCAGGTGGGCAATCAGCAAGACGGCCAGGTGATGGGACTCGGCGAGCTCGAACAGCGGGTTAAGGGCCTGCTGAACTTCCGAGTCGTTGTGGCTATCCGACCCGGTCAGGTAGGAGCCGACGGGGTCGATGATGATGAGCTTCACGTTCCCCAGCTCGGCGACGGCCCGGCCGAGGACGGGCACATCACGAATCAGGGAGAAGCGCCGCTCGCTCCCGCGGCCGTCGTCGATGGCCTGAATCACGTGGATCTTCCGGCAGTCGGCGCCAAAGCGGTTCATTCTCGGCCGAACATCGGTTGCGAGATTCTCCTCAGCAGTGAGGAAGATCACGCGGCCTTTCTCGGTGTGTTCACCGGGCAAATCGGGCCAGCAACCGCCCGTCGTGATCGTCGTTGCGAGCGCGCCGGTAAGCGTGCTCTTCCCGGCGCCTCCGTCGCCGGCGATGAGAGAGACGGTCCGCATGGGGAAGCGGCCGGGCCATAGCCACTCGTATTCCTCGGGTTCGACTTCGTCGAGGCAGATGAGTTTGGCCCGCCGCGCCTCCTCCCTGAGGCGCGCTTCGGTCTCTCGTGTCGGGTTGCCCTGTACCGGCGGATTGCGCTTACGTTCCTTTCGCGGACGCTCCGGATCGGGAGGAAGCTCGGGAAGCTCGACACCATTTGTCACGAGGAAACGCATGGCTTCCCATCGCTTGGTTGCCTTGCTCTGAGGGTCCATGTAGGTGTGAAGAGCCTCAGCAAGGGCACTATCAGGGGTGCTACTCATGCGCCACCCCCTTTGCGGCGCTAAAACTCCCATCCGGATCGAAGATAAGCGGAGTGCCGTGGCCGGCGTAGTTGCTCTTGCGCAAACTCAGGAGCCTTCCTGAGTCCGCGTCGTCGTGTGGATTCGAGAGCAGCCAGACCAAACGGCTGAGGGAGGTCACTGCGTCCGTGCCTTTGGCTCTTCGCGACTGTCCGTCCAGGTGCTTGAGCACGATGACGGCCATCTGCTGACTCCTAGCCATGGAACCGAGCTGACGAACGTCGGCAGCATTGCGAAACAACCGAAAGACGATCGAGGCATCGATGATCAAGAGATCAGCAGATGACCCCAAGCAAGGGAAGTCGTTGGAGTAGTCAATCTTGGACAGGTCCGCGCCGAATGACTCCAAAACTGAGCGCAGATAAGGCGCGCAATCCTCGGTCACGAAGAGCGTGCGTCCAGGCGGCGTGTCGTTGGCTCTTGCTTCGGGCCATTCGGCGCCGGAAGAGAACTTTGCCGCGATTGAGCACGCCAACCGCGTCTTGCCGATTCCAGGCACTCCCGCAATCGTCGTGAGTGCCTCAAACGGAACATATCCAGGCCACAACCATTTCGTATCGTTCATGACACGCTCCTTTCCGAGTATTCATTTCGGAGCGTGATGTGGAGCGGTCCGCCGGGCTCGGGTTGGCCCAGCTCGGTGATGTAGCCGTTGGCCCAGAGCGCGCCCAGGTTGAGACGCAGGCCGCGCGGGCAGAGCTCGAGCCAGGTGCAGAGCTCACGCTCGGGAATGGTGATTCGACCATCGGTGTCCGCGAAGGCGTGGAGCAACGCGACCATCGTGGTCTTCTCTCGATTGTCGAGTCGTCGATCACTCATGATTCGTTTCAACGTCGCGATGGGAAGCGTGAAGGTTCGGGCCTGTGCGATCATCGGGCACCCCCTTCCCGGCGTTCGAAGTCGGGGAGCTCGTTGATCGCATTGAGGGCCACGGCGAATGACAGGTCCGTCCAGGCGGGCCAGAGACTGGCCGGGACCGCGCATGCGAAAACCTTGGCCTCTGAGGGCCAATCCGCGGGCGGGTCCGTCTTGCTCAGGGCGGAGAGATCGGGGTAAGATGGGCGGCGCGAATGATCGGCGCGCGCAGCGGGGCGGATGGCCCCATTGGGCAATTTGCGAGGCATGGCAGTAGTTCCACATGACGGTCGCGTGTCGGCGGGTAACTTTCCACGGCTCCCCGTTCCGGCAAGCGATCCGCGGTTGAGTCTATCGCGTTCTCGATCACTTCACAACACGGTCATTGACGCGCCGCAATGGCGCTGATCTCGCTGGCTCACGTCTGCACCAGCGGCCGATACTGCGAGCTCTCCACATCGAACGTCCACGCCACGGCCTCGCGCGCCGTCTGGATCGTAGGCGGCACACGCAACGTGTACTCCTTGAACGTCCCGTCCGGCTCGCGTGTCGCGTTGACCACCTTCACCATCACCAGCGGCTCGTCGCCGGGCTGCTCGAGCCGGTAGAGCGCGCCCCAGTCGTCGCGGTGGATGCACTCGGCACCGGACTCGGCGATCAGACGCGCCGGCCCAAAGCGCTCGGTCAGCACACGCCGCACCTCGGCGTTGCGCTCGGCGAAAATCTGCGTGGCCGTGATCGTCTCGGGCTGCTCGATGATCTTGCGATCGACGCGCAGGCCGTGCCAGGCCCAGATCCCGAAGCCATCGGGGTATAGCAGTGCGGGGCCGTCCTCGCAGTGCAGCCGGTTCGCACCATCACGCGCGATTGAGATGGGCCGCTCGGTCAGGATTACCGCGTGCTGGAAGGGCCACCACCATCCGGCGGCGCGAGCGGTCTGCATCACACCGTCGAGGCGGTCGACGTCGGTGATGAGGCCCTTGAACGCGCAGTAGAAACCGAGCCAACTCGCATCATGCTGGCCGCAGGCGCAGCGATAGACCTGAGCCCCGACCTGATCCCAGACCTGATCCCTGACCTGAGCCCCGACCTGATCCCAGACCTGAGCCCCGACCTGATCCCAGACCTGAGCCCCGACCTGATCCCAGACCTGATCCCCGACCTGATCCCAGACCTGATCCCAGACCTGAGCCCCGACCTGATCCCTGACCTGATCCCTGACCTGAGCCCCGACCTGAGCCCCGACCTGAGCCCAGACCTGAGCCCAGACCTGATCCCTGACCTGATCCCTGACCTGAGCCCCGACCTGATCCCAGACCTGATCCCAGACCTGATCCCTGACCTGATCCCTGACCTGAGCCCTGACCTGAGCCCAGACCTGAGCCCAGACCTGATCCCTGACCTGATCCCAGACCTGAGCCCCGACCTGATCCCAGACCTGATCCCAGACCTGAGCCAGAAGCGCGGCGCCGATGGCACCGCGATAGGGCGAGTCGAGCCAAATCGTGATCTTCGGCGGTTCGAGGCCCGCGGCCTGGTAGGCGAGACGCACGCCGGCCTCGGCAGCTCGGCGATCGGCGGGTTCCGCGCGCAGACCGACTCCCAGCCATTCATCACGAATGGCTGGGAGCTCGGCTTCGCGTGCGGGTGGTAGCTGCATGAGCTTAGTCCGCGACACGACGGATCTCCTGGGGTGAATACTCGCGTTGGTGGACGACACGGTAAAAGCCGGCGGGGAGCGTGATCGTGGCATGCTCCTGGTGTGTGATCTGGGCGCCGTCCGAGCCGGCGGCAAAGTAGAGCGATGCGCCGTCCGAGCCGGCGATACCGACCGACGGCCAGGCGATCGCGTGGGCGTGGCCGGTCGCCTCACCCTCAGCAAGCACCAGGCCGCGCGGGTCTCTGCGGTCAAGCACGGGCAGGCCGTCGGGCAGCTCGGCGACGGCGACTATCAGTACGTCGCCTTGACGCCACATCGCGCCGGGGGCGGCATGTGGCGTGGGCTGCTGTTTGCGGGAACGCTTCCGTTTCATGCGAATCTCCTGATGGGTGAACGGATACTGTCAACACACAACTATCACTCATCGGTTCGGCTCGCGTCGAGCCGCGCCGCGAGTTCTGCGGTCACCAGCTCCCGACCGGCGTCCAGTCGAGCTCGCCCAGCGGCGCGTGCTGACCATCCGGCGGCTCGATCAGCCGATGCTCGACGACGACACGCTCCTGGCAACGCTCACAGCGATAGGTCGAGAGGATCGACTCCTGCACGCCGTCGCGACTGATGCGGCGGTCGTATTGGGAGTCGATCCAGACGAGCCGGCCTGGGCAGCGGTAGGGGGATTTGAGGGCTTCGGTGTGCGTCATTGGGTGTCGTCCTTTTGCAGGGCCAGGCCGTAGACCACGACGGTGTGCGACTGAGCGACACGATAGACCTGAGAGAGCTTGCCGCATTGGTAATCTCGATGATGCACGATGGTCACCTCGGCGACACGACACGTCAGCTCGCCACGGTCGACGAGTCGCCCGAAGATGGGATACCACGTCTCGCTCGACAGCGTCTTCCCGGCCTCCAACTGGGCCGGCGTGATGATTCGCCGCGTGAGTCGGTGCAGGACTTCGGAGCGGGGCAGTTCGGTGCCCGCGTCGCGGAGGATCGCAAGGATAAGCTCCTCGCGCTCGCGATGCTGGGCCATAGTGGTGCGGCTCATCAGGGGTTCCTCCGGTACCGGCCGGGTATCTTGGCAGATGCGTAGGGATAGGTGTCGCGGTGGACGAGTTTCCCCTCTGTGATCGGTTTCTCGGAATGCAGCTCGCAGTCGATGATCTGATCACAGGCAGGGCACCGCCAAGTGAGGATATGGATCAACCGGTTGAGGCCCGGCTCGATCCCCGCGGCGAACGGAACAACAGACCGCTCGCAAGCCGTTGGGTGTGTCCGGCCGGCGAAGCGCTCGAGGTGATGGTGAGTCATGGTGCACCCAATGGTTGAGCCCGGCCGGAACCCCGACCGGGCGCACGGTGGAAAACGTTGATGGGTCTCAGTCCTGCTGATCGCCGGACGTCGACGCGATCTTACGGAGCAGCTCGGCGTGACACAGGGCCACTTGCTCGGCGTTCCACTCGACCATGCGGCCGGGGAACTCTTGCAGCTTGGCCCAGTTGTTAGCGTAGCGGAGCAATGCGAGCTCGTAGCGCTGCTCTTGCTCTTTCACCCAGGCGAACAGCGCTTTGCCCGTCTTCGGCGGTCCGCTAGCGCGATCGGCGACGGGCGTGGAGGTTTGCTTGGGGGCCGGCGCGTTGCGTGGGTCGCTCGCGCCCGGCCAGTCGTGCCGGGCCTTGCCGTTGACGTGGCCATTCGCGTGCCCGTTGGTGGGGGGAGTGGCCGCGATCTGCGCCGGGACCTGGGCCGGACGTCGCTCGCGGTCGAGCAGCTCGGTCACCGTGGCGGGCTCCGGATTGGCTGGGGTGAAGCAAGGTACGCCGTCGCGGTAGAGGTAGCGGCCGACAAGGAACTTCACAGCCGCGCGCTTGAATGCGTCGGAGTAGCCGCTCTTGTCGTCGTCCCCCTCGTCCGACATGCCGGCGTATCCGCCAGCGTCGCATTTGCTGAGTCGCGAGCCATCGGGCAGCGTGATCGTCAATCGGCAGAGCACGGAGTTCTCGCCCGGCACGTACTCATCGAACCAGTTCTCGGGTCCGAGCACGTTGTCGAAGCGGTTCATCACGGTCCGGGCCGTGACGTAGTGGATCTGACGGCCTGCGTTGGTGAGGCTGCGGATCTTCACTTCGTCGGGTTCAAATGGCGCGGCGAGGGCCGCGAAGAGGTCAGGGTACTTGGTGCTCATGACCGGGATCCTGCGAGTGCGGAAGAGAGGATCTTGACCCGCACGGGCCCCAACTGGGCAGTGCGGCCGGGACGGAGGATGGCGAGCTCGGCGAGCTGGTCGAGGTCGCGGGTGAGGATGGTGACTTCGTAGGGATTGCCACCGACGGTGCCGTTGAGGATCACGGTCGGGGCGGGCTCGTCGTCGTCGCGAAAGCGGTTGATCACGGTGCAGTCTCCTCAGTGGCGTATTTGAAGATGTAAATGCTGCCGTAGCCGTTGAGCGTGAACCCCTCGGCGTCGAAGTCCACCGACTCGAAGGAACGGTAGAAACGCGCCTGCGGATCGGATGAGTCCAGATCCTGGAACGCAAAGCGACGGTCCGAGGTCACGCCGACGAACTTGAGCCGTCGATGTTGCGTGTCGCCACCGCGCTGAAATGTGATGTGGCGGACGCAGGGGTGAGCGCCAAGGTAGTCGATGAGTCCCTGGTAGCGCCAGGGCTTGCCGGCAGCCAACTCGGCGAGCTGGCCGAGGTTACCCCCGGAGTCCTCAAGGCGGCTGGATAGCATAGACACCTTGTCGCGGAGATCGCCCAGAAGACCCTCGATGTCCTTCAGGAGTTCGAGCGACCCGCGGTGTGCGTTCGCGAGCGTGAAGAATGCCTCGGTATCGGCGGGTTCGTTGAGCTGCATGGGACGTTCCTCGGTTGTGCCCGGCCGCTCACACCGGCCAGGGCGGGGGAAGTGAAACGGGAAGTGATCCGGTTAGAAGCTCAGCTCGTCGGCGAAATCGGCCTGCGCCTGTTCCCACGCCGCTTGAGCCAGCTCGAACTGTTGAAGGGTGTCGGCGTGAAAGAAGTCGGCATCCTCCGCGACGTCGAGCAAGGCCCAGGCGATCAATCGAGCGGCTGAGCCCTCATGCAAGAGGTAGCCCTCGACTTCACGGTCGAGACCCTCGGCCAGCCAGCTCATCGGCCGATCGCCGGGGGTCTCAATCTGATCGAGGTTCACGCGCTTGAACAGCGGAGAGACGGCCAGCAGCTCGGCGACACTTTGGCAGCGATGGAAGCGGACTGAGCGAGCGATCCGCTCGATCGCGCACGCGGCCAGCGTGCAGACGTCGTTGTCCTGATGCCGGTACCAGCTCGACTGGTCCAACAGATACTCGTCGAGCGGGAGGCCGGTCTCGGTCGAGCTCGCGCTCATCGGGGTTGCGGTGGTTAGGTCGACCGATTCGAGCGCATCAAGGTAGTCGTCGAGGTCGACAACGGGCGGGGCGTGGAGTAGAGTGGTCATTGCGTGTCGTCTCCAGAAGACGGGGCCTCGTGGGTGTTCGCAGCACTCGCGGGGCCTTTTTTGTTGCGCCGATAGAGCCAATCCCAATCGACTGAAACATTGTAACAATCCGTCTCACGATTGCAACGGTCTATCGCGGATTTCTTTCACTTGATAACGGATGTTCGGAGGTATAGAATGGCGTCAGGTGTGCGAATAGTTACAATGCTTCGGCGTGCTCGGGAGGAATCATGGTTCAGTTGGCCGAACCGACGATGGCAAAGAAGACGATCCCTGTCCGAATCACGGAAGGGGCACTGAAGATTGCTCAGGCGGCGTCCGGATTCTCGGGAGAGACTCCGGGCGACTGGATTAGCGCGCTGATCGAGCTCCACGGCCCGGCCGAGGTCGAGAGGTTGCACAAGGAATGGCTTGCGGAGCTGAATCCCGGCCCAAAGAAGCCGAGGGCTAAGGATCAGAAATGACCGCCGAGCTGCCACGCAAGGGCCATTGGCCGAAGGGTAAGCGCCGCAACCAGGTCGATGCGCGCGTCTGGTCTGCACTCCGCGGCCGGCTCGTCGAGCTGCTCGATGAGGCTCCGTAGCACACCGTGCGTTCACGTCGGGCGATCGCCGTGATCGTCGGCCGGGACGACCGCACGGTGCGTCGATGGCTGAGCGGTGAGGACTTCCCCGACCGGGACAGCATGGCCAGGCTCCGGGCCTGGTACCGGCTCCATCGCGCGGCGGTCCGGGCAGCTCGGCGACGATCGCACTCGTCTTGACGCAGCGAGGTCGATCGATAGACTACCCCGCGCGCGTGCTGCCGTCACAGCACGGGCACCACGTTGTTCTGAGATTCCCATCCAGCAAGAGGCTCCGGACGATGCAGAGACCCAGGCGTCCGGGGCCTCTTGTGCGCGCGGACATTGCGGATTGAACCGATCATAGGGATCCGTGTTCAGCCGTACCAAGCCGCATGCCGATGAAACCATCGGATATCCTTGGGTTGACGGCAGGGAGGCGCTGGGCTGTCTCCGGTAGCTCCTGCCTCGACCAAGACAGCGAGGTACCGATGGTCCTTACCTTCAA
>DAIDJG010000520.1 GCA_027451445.1 Singulisphaera sp. | reverse complement strand
AGGTCAGGACGACGTCGTGTCCTCCCCTGGCAAGCTCGAGAGCAATATTCCGGCCCAGGCCGCGGCTGCCGCCGGTGACCAGGGCAATCTTGCGGGTGGGTGCCGGCGCGGCGGACTCGGTCATGGTCTTGTCCTTTATTGGGACGCCGGGATCGCAAAGCTCAGGTGATGGGCGCTGTGAATACAATGGAACCGGTCCCATTCGTCCCGGGTCAGCGGGCCGAAGCGACGGTGGGGGACGACCGGCCCCGGCGAAGCCTGGTAGTGGGCGATAGCCTGTCGAAGGTTTTCCGCTTCCTCGCGATCGCTCTTGACCTCAGTCGGCACAACACCGGGTGGAGCGGGGATACCCTCCTGGACCACCTCCGTCTCGAAGAACTGGCGCTTTTGCTCGGCGGTGACCCAGTTCGAGGGATCTTGAGGCGTCGTCGCGGGAGCGTCGACGACGCGGCGCAACACGATCGCCAGGTGGCGGCAGATCTCCGCGAGCGACCACTGACCGACCGTCGAATGGCCTTCCAGCAGGCGCTCCACGTCGGGCATGATGTCGTCGAGGCGGTCGTACCGCAGGGCTCTCCGTCCAGGGGTCATGAGAGGGGTCTCCTTGATTGTGGGGCGATTCACGCCCGTAGTATAGCGCGGCCGGCTAGAGGAACCGGCGTGAATCCCGGTAGATCTTTGCCGAGGACAATCGGTAGAGTGGAAGGGGTCGACCTGGCGCTTTGGGTGGAGACCTACCTGTCGTGTGGCGATTCCGTTTTCGCATCGCGACCCTGATGGTTCTGGTGGCGGTGGTGGGGCTCGCGACGTTCCTGGTGATTCAGGACGAGCGAACGACCAAGCGGCGCACCGTGATTCGTCGGATCATGATGAACCACCTGGTCCTGGCAGGAGCGTACCGTGGCGAACCGGTGGGTTGCATCTATACGGACGAACAGATTCGCGTCTTGAATGCATGTTCGTCCCAATCCAACGAGCCGATGGCGGCCTATCACAAGGCGCTGGCGGACAAGTACCGTCGGGCGTATAACGAGCCCTGGCGCGTCATTTCGCCCGATCCGCCACCACCCGCTGATGGATTTGCCGCCAACCCTTTCTAGGTTGAGAACGGAAAGGGCCGGGTTGATGGAAAGCGTGCGCGGTGGATTCACGTCGAGGAAAGGAGAGCCAACGCATCATGGGAAAGCATGGGGCCAGGCAGCAAAAGAAGCTGGCGAAACAGAAGGCCAAGCGCCTGGCCAAGCGTACGAAGTTGAGTCGTTTCAGTTCGAACGACCCGACGGTTCGATTACAGCGAGTCCAATGGCTGCCGATCGTCAAGTCGCTCGTTGCCGAGACGTTGTGGGAGGATGGGATCGGCTATTTGGTGATTGCGCGTGAGGAACCGGACGGGCACTATCTCTACGCGGTCTATCTCGTGGATGTGTACTGCCTCGGCGTGAAGAATGCCTTCTGGCGTGCCAGCACGCCGGGCGAGTTCCGGGACGCCATGGACCACATCGAGGCCAATGTGCCGCTCCGACCCATCGAACCGGCGTGCCTGGCGAAGATCGTCAAAGGCGCGGTCGAATATGCGCAACTCTTTGATTTTGTGCCGCACCGCGACTATCGCCACGCCTCGCTTCTGCTCGAGGGAATCGATCCCTCGGCGTGCCCGCACGAATACTCCTTCGGCCGGGACGGCAGACCGCTCTACATCAATGGCCCGTTTGAGTCTCCCGCAGAGGTTCAGGCCATCATGGAACGGATTCAGCAGGTCGGAGGCCACTTCACGATCGGCGGCCCCGCTTCGGCGCTGGAGTCGCTCGGGATCGAGTATGACGCCGATGACGATGACGACGCCGATGATGAATAAGGACACGTCGGGTGGGGCTCACCCCATCGGGGTTGAGCCCACCTGATATGCCAGGCGATCAGGCCACCTGCTCGATCGGTCGCGCGGTGCTCGGCAGGGCCATAAACGGCCGGCCCGACTTGTCCTGGATGAACGCGTGCGGGTCGATGCCGAGGTTGCGGTACACCGTGGCGAGCACGTCGTGATAGTGAACCGGATGGGTGGCCGCCGAGCCGCCCAGCGGGTCCGTCGAGCCGATCACCTGGCCGACGCGCATCCCGCCTCCCGCAAGCAAGGCGCTGTTGACGCGTGCCCAGTGGTCGCGGCCCGCGTCCTTGTTGATCTTGGGCGTCCGGCCGAACTCGCCCCAGACGACGACGGTCACATCCTGGTCGAGCCCGCGGGCATAGATGTCTTCGACGAGGGCTGAGATACCGCGGTCGAAGGTAGGGAGGTGCTGCTTGAGGTGGCGAAAGTTTCCGCCATGGGTGTCCCAGAATCCGTACGCCACGGTCACGCAGCGCGCCCCGGCTTCGACCAGCCGGCGGGCGATCAGGAGCTGGTCGTTCCAGAGCGGTGCGCCATCGCCCAGGTGTTTGGAAGAGCCGATGCCGTAGCGGGCGCGGAGGCGCGGGTCTTCCTTCTCGACGTCGAGGGCACGGGCGACCTTGCTATTGGCCAGGACGTCGAAGGCGCGCTGGTAGAATGTGTCCATGCCGCCCATCTCGGCACTGTCGACCGCGCGGCGGAACTGGTCGAACTGGTCGAGCATGCGCTTGCGGTCGTCGAACCGCGCGGGTGTGACCGCGTCCTGCTTCAACAAGGCAAGATCGTCGCCGTCCATGCGGGCGGCACGATGGGCCAGGCCGAGCTGGCCGGGGCCCGGCGAGTTGTACGGACGATGCTGCATCACGGGAAACAGGTCGATGAACGGCGGCACCACGGGGTCCTTGGGCCCCTGCACCTTTGAGATCACCGACCCGAAGTGCGGCTTCCCTTCGCGCTGGGATTGGTCCATCGGGAAGCCGGTGATGTTCTGAAAGCTCGAGTGCTCGTCGCGCAGCCCGACGATCGAACGGATCACTGTCAATTTGTCTGCCGATGACGCCAGGCAGGGCAGCAACTCGCCGAACTGGACGCCGGGCACCTTGGTGTCGATTGGCTTGAACTCGCCGCGAATCCCCTCGGGGGCGTTCGGCTTCAGGTCGAACGTGTCCTGGTGCGCCAGGCCTCCCGACAGGTAGACCATGATGACCGCCTTGTGCGACCGTCCCACGCCCGCCCTGGCCTCGGCCTCGAGCAGTTGGGGCAGACCAAGCCCCCCCATCGCCAGCCCGCCGATCTTCAGGAACGACCGGCGCGAGAGGCTGTCGCAATAACGGTGCTTCGGTCCGAGCAAGGTCAACATGTCCAACCCGTCTCCGCCTTGGATTGATGCGCAGCCGCATACCCTCGGGTAGCGCCCGTTCTTCAACAAGAGTATAACATGCGGAACCAGGGGTGCAAAGGGAGGTGCTGGGCCCGATCGAACGACAATCCTCGCTACGTCCTCGACAAGGCGTGAGCCTATTGTTATTTGTGGAAGATGTTGACGGCGAGTGAGGGGGCTTTATGCGTGTCGATGCGGACGAACACACCCGTCGCGCGTTTCTGAGGCGCGTGGCGGGTGGCGTGGTAAGCGTGACCGTGCTGTCGCGGAGCAGCGCCGGTGCATCGTCGGATGTGCCGGTCTCGGGAAACGTCTACCCGGAGCTGGCGAGCTTCGACGCGCTCATGACGTCGTTCATTGCCGAGCACAAAATCCCTGGTGCAGCGCTCGCAGTAGCGCGCCAGGGCCGCCTCGTCTACGCGCGCGGGTTCGGCTTCGGCGACGTCGTTCAGCGCGAGCCGGTCCAGCCGCGCTCCCTGTTCCGGATCGCGAGCATCTCCAAATCCATCACCGGCGCCGCCGTGCTTCGGCTCGTCGATCGAGGCCAAATCAAGCTCGACGAGCCGGTCTTCGACCTGCTCGACGTCCACTTTGAAGGCAAGCCCGTGCCGGCCGCCGATGGCAGGCTCAAGGACGTGACAGTCCGGCACCTGCTCCAGCACACAGGGGGCTGGAACCACCGGCGATCCTTCGACCCGATGTTCCGGTCGTTCGAAATCGCCCGTGACCTCGGCGTTCCACTGCCCGTGGGACCGAATCTGGTCATTCGTTATATGTGGAAACAGCCGCTCGATTTCCGTCCTGGCGCGAGGTACGTGTATTCGAATTTCGGCTACTGTCTGCTCGGACGGGTGATCGAGAAGGTTTCGGGCGTCTCTTACGAGGAGTATGTGCGCCGGGAGCTGCTCGCTCCTTTGGACATCCATTCGATGCGGATTGGGCGTTCGCTCCTGTCCGAGCGCGTCGGGGGCGAGGTGCACTACTACGGCAAACCTGGGGAGACAGGTGTCGCTGTCGTCGGGCCGGAGCTGGGTAAGCCGGTTCCGTGGGCCTATGGCGGCTGGTACCAGGAGGCCCTCGACGCCCACGGCGGCTGGATCGCCTCGGCACCCGACCTGGTCCGGTTCGCGTCGACGTTCGATGTCCCCAGTCTCTGCCCGTTCCTGAGTGCTCAGGGTATTCGGACGATGTTCGACCGTCCCGAGGGGCGCGCGGGCTACACCCGAACCGGCGCTCCCAAGGACAGCTTTTACGGCTGCGGCTGGAGCGTACGGCCGAGCACCCACGGTGGCCTGAATACCTGGCATAACGGCTCGCTGGACGGCACCTCCAGCTTGCTCGTTCGCCGCCAAGACGGCTTGAACTGGGCCGTCCTGTTCAATACCCGCGTGATGCCCGGCGACTCATCAAACGAACCTGCGCTCGCGATCGATGGCTTGCTCCACGAGGCTGCCAATGCGGTGCCAGAGTGGCCGAGGCATGACCTGTTTGTGGCGGAGCGGTGAGCGAGGGTATCAGCCAATTGCCATCGGCCATCCTCAAACCCTCTGCTCCCTCCAGGCGGGACTGGCCAATCGTCGCAAGCCGGTTTCGCGTTCGGAGTGGAGCGTTGCGAGCATTTCGAGCAGGGTGTCGATATTGATCGGCTTGACCAGATGATGCGCGATGCCGGCTTCGCGAGAGCGGCGGATATCTTGCTCGTGGGCGTAACCGGAGATGGCGATCAGGGTCGTCATGCTAGCGCTTTGGTCCCGGAGATGCTCAGCGAGCTCGTAGCCATTCATGCCGGGAAGACCGATGTCGATCAGGGCGACGTTGGGCGGCTCAACGCGCGCGAGGTCGAGCGCCGTGCGGCCGTCGTGCGCTGTGCGCACCTCGTGGCCCGAGTGCTGGAGCAAGCGCGCGAGGCTGACGGCGGTATCGACACTGTCGTCCACCACCAGGATTCGCAACGGCCGGCCAGGAACGGTCTGCGGGAGGGAAAGCGGACGAACGGGCGCTTCGAGCGGGGTCTCGGCCAGGAGAAGGCGAACGCGGAACTCACTCCCCTGCCCTAGCCCTGCGCTGGAGGCCGAGACGCGACCGCCATGGAGTTCGACCAGACGGCGGACCAGCGTCAGTCCAATCCCCAGGCCCCCTTGCGCGCGGTCGAGCGTTTTGTCGGCCTGGATAAACAGGTCGAAGATGTGCGGGAGCACCTCGGGCGCAATGCCCACCCCCGTATCGCGCACGCGCAGGACGCACTCCGCCCGGTCCCGCTCGGCCGAGACATCAATCCGGCCGCCCGGCTCGGTGTATTTGATCGCGTTGGCCAGCAGGTTCACGAGGATCTGTTCCAACCGAGTCGGGTCGGCGTCCACCCAGAGCGGCTCCGGAGAAAGCGCCATCCTCAAGACGTGACCGTGCGCCTCGGCGGCGACGCGGACGACCTCGACGGCACGCCGCAGGACCACGCAGGCGTCCAGGCGCTCCCTGAGGAGTTGGACTTTCCCGCGCGAGACCCGAGAAACGTCGAGCAGGTCGTCGATCAAGCGCGCGAGGTGCCCGGATTGACGTTCCAGGACCTCGAGACTCCACGCACATTCTTCGTCGTCCCGTCCCGGCCAGTTCCGCCGCTGCAGTAACTGAACGGCACCGCTAACCGCGGCGAGGGGGTTGCGCAGCTCGTGAGCCAGCATGGCGAGGAACTCATCCTTGCGCTGGTCCGCCTCGCGCAGTTGCTCTTGATGGCGCTGGGCGTCCGCCATGCTCTCTTCCGCCCGCCGGCGCGCCGAGTGCATGGCCTCGACCAACGCCGTAATCAAAAGACCACCCGCAACGAACACGCAGAGGCCCACCGCCTGCTGGAGTGTGATCGGCCTCTTGGAGGCTGCAACGAATAGTAAAAGCAGGGCGGCGGGAAAGGCGGTCGCCAAAATGCCCGGCCCGATGCCGCCAAACCAGGCACTCACCAAGACTGCAAAGAACAGCGCAGCGCCCAGCGCGTGGCCGATCACGGGCAGTCTCATCACCCATAGCCCGACGATCACGGCGCCGATGGCCATGCCGTAACGTAACCACACCGGGCGCGCCGTCACACTCATGAGCCGGCCTCTTTGCCTGCGCTTTTTGCACTCAAGATGATGAGATGGGTCAGACAGCGAGTAACTCGAGGGGTGGTTACTCTTTGTAGCCTGACCTGCCAGTTCGGGGCTGTCCACCACGTTTCCCGAACACCTAAGCATTCTCTTCGGAGCGGACATCCATGGACGGCTTTCAAACGGCAAGACGACCTTTGGGAAGTACGAAAGCACGTCCATCTTGTGACACTCAAGGCGCAAAACTTGCAACTGGGGCGAGACAATGCAAGACGATCGTCACGCGCAGCCGATTTCGAGGTCGCGATGTCTTTCGATCTGTTGGCCTTTTTGAATTTCGATGACTGGCCCTTGGCAATTGCCTGGGGGCGTCGTTATCATCGGCGTCCGTCTTGCGGGAGAAACCGCAAGGCGACTGGCGTGCGAGTGCCTTCGTCTCGACTCCCGATCTGGGGTGAGGAGGGGCATTCGGCGAATCGCTGAGGAATCGTCTGCGCTCGCTGTGTCGCGTGCCTCCGCTGAGAAACTGCGGCGGCCGTGGTGTCCCTTCCCTCGAGCGCAGCACCGGAAAGCGCGCATGCGTGCAATGACCGGGCACTTGCCCGCTCGAAGGACGTTGCGCGAAGGCTGTTGGCGGGATTTGAGGTTCGGTCGCGAGGACGTCGATGTCGCAGATCTTTCACCCGAGCATGAACACGATTTCGCGCGTCAGCATCTTTGGCGCGTTGTTCTTCGTGCTCGGGACGCTGGGCATTGTGTATGGCATCTTCGGATCGCCGTACGTGACCCAGGTCCACGTGGTGCGCGATCAGCCGGTGCCGTTCAGTCACGAGCACCACGTCTCGGCGCTGGGGCTCGACTGCCGGTATTGCCACACGTCGGTCGAGAACTCGTCGTTTGCGGGAATTCCGCCGACCGAGACGTGCATGACGTGCCACTCGCAGATCTGGACCGAGAGCCCGATGCTCGAGCCCGTCCGGGCCAGCTTGCGGAACAACGAGCCGATCCGCTGGAACCGGGTCCACGACCTGCCCGACTACGTCTTCTTCAATCACGGCATCCACATCAATAAAGGCATCGGCTGCACGAGCTGCCACGGTCGCGTCGACAAAATGCCCCTGATGTGGAAGAACGAGCCGTTGACCATGGAGTGGTGCCTCTCTTGCCACCGCGCTCCGGAAAAGCATATCAGGCCCAGGGAAGACGTTTTCGTCATGGACTGGGCCCCTCCGGCCGGTAAAGACCAGATCGCGCTGGGTAAGGAACTGCTCAAGCAGTACGACATCCCGGTCCACCGCCTGACGGATTGCTACACGTGCCACCGATGAACCTGCACTCGCGAAAAACGAGCGGCCTCGACCTGGAACAACTGCGCAACCGCCTCGCGGGCGAGACCGGCGCGCGCTACTGGCGCAGCCTGGACGAGCTTGCGGAGACGGAAGAGTTCCAGGAGTTCCTGCACCGCGAGTTTCCCCGCGCGGCCTCGGAATGGGCCGACGGCCCGAGCCGCCGCACCTTCCTGAAGCTGATGGGAGCCTCACTCGCGCTGGCGGGCGTCGGCATCAGCGGCTGTTCGCAGGAAGGGTCGGTCGAGAAGATCGTGCCCTACGTGCGCATGCCCGAGGAGATCGTGCCGGGCAAGCCGCTCAAGTACGCCACCGCGATCACACTCGGCGGCTTCGCCACGGGGGTCGTCGTCGAGAGCCACGAAGGCCGGCCGACGATGCTGGAGGGGAACGACAAGCATCCCGATAGCCTGGGCGCGATCAATCCGTACGTGCAAGCCAGTCTGCTCGGTCTGTATGACCCCGATCGCTCGCAAGTCGTGACACGGGCGGCGGGGCTGAGTCGCGGGATCAGCACGTACGACATGTTCGTCACCGCGGCCGTCAAGGCGCTCGACGCGCAACGGCCCAAGAAAGGGGCGGGCCTCCGCATCTTGACCGAGACGGTGACGTCGCCGTCGCTGGGGAGGCTCTTGAACATCCTCCTCGCGGAGTTCCCCGAAGCGCAGTGGCATCAGTATGAGCCCGCCGGGGGCAACGCGGCTCGCCTCGGCGCGCAGTTGGCGTTCGGACAGGACGTCGCCACCCGATATCACTTTGACAAGGCCGACGTGATCCTGGCGCTCGATGCGGACTTTCTCTCGCGAGGGCCCGGCCATCTGCGCTATGCCCGGGAGTTTGGCACGCGTCGAGAGCCGCCGGCGATGAACCGGCTCTACGTCGTTGAGAGCACACCGACGATCACGGGCGGCATGGCCGACCACCGTTTGCCGCTCCCTGCGCGTCGGATCGAGGATTTCGCCAGGGCGCTGGCACAGGCCGTCGGAGTCAAAGTCGAAGGGACGGTGGCGGGACAAGGTTCCTGGCTCGCCCCCCTGGCTCGCGACCTTCAGGCCCACAAAGGGGCGTGTCTGGTCGTTGCCGGCGAGGCGCAGCCACCGGCGGTTCATGCGCTGGCGCATGCGCTGAATCAGGCGCTCGGGAATGTCGGCACGACGGTCGAATACACAGCGCCCGTGGAAGAGAAGCCCGTCGATCAGCAGGAGTCGCTCGCGACCCTGGCCAAGGCCATCGAAGGGGGCAAGGTGGAAGCGCTGCTCGTCCTGGGCGGCAACCCCGTCTACAACGCCCCGGCTGATATGGACTTCGCGAACTATCTGGGACGGATTCCCTTCACCGTTCACTTGAGCCCGTACGAGGACGAGACCTCCTACGCGTGCCTCTGGCACGTCCCGGCGGCCCACGAGCTCGAAGCCTGGGGCGATGCGCTCGCGTCCGACGGCACCGCGACGATCCAGCAACCGTTGATCGCCCCCCTGTACGGCAGTCACTCGGCACTTGAGGTGCTCGCCGCGCTTCTGAGACACCCGAGCCGCTCGGGCTACGAGATCGTGCGCGACACCTGGCGGCAGCGCAAGTCGGACGGCGACTTCGAGACCTTCTGGCGCACCGCGCTCCACGATGGGGTCGTAGCCGGGACCGCCCTGCCGGCCAAGGATGTCAAGCTCAAGGACGACCTGGCGTTCGCACCTCCCAAGAGCGCGGGAGACGGCCTGGAGTTGACCTTCCCCGTCGACCCAACGATCGGCGACGGCCGGGCCGCCAACAACGGCTGGCTTCAGGAACTGCCCAAACCGATCACCAAGCTCGCCTGGGGCAACGCGGTTTTGATCAGTCCCAAGACAGCCGCTCGGCTCCGCGTGGGCAGTGAGGATGTGGTCGTGATCCGGTCCCAAGGACGCGAGGCCGAGGCGCCGGTGTGGGTGTTGCCGGGCCAGCCCGACGACTCGATCACGCTCACACTCGGGCACGGTCGCACCCGCGCGGGACGGGTCGGCAATCGGGTCGGCGCCAACGCTTACAACCTTCGCCGTAGCGACGCCCCCTGGTTCGCGACGGGTGTCGAGCTGGTCCCCAAGGGCCGTACTCAGACAGTGCCCTGCACCCAGAACCACCGGCCCGTCGAGAAGACCCGCCAGGAGCACCGCGATGACCTCATCGAAGGCGATTACGCGCACAAACGGGAGATCTTCCGGTTCGCCACGTTGGCCGATTTCATCAAGGATCCCCACTTCGCCCACGAACACAAGCACGAGGAAAAGCCGGGCGAAGCCGAGACGATGTACAACGACAACTTTCCCTACAACGGCCACGCCTGGGGAATGACCGTCAACCTCAACACGTGCATCGGCTGCAACTCGTGCGTCATCGCCTGCCAGGCCGAGAACAACATACCGGTCGTGGGAGCCGAGCAGGTCGTGTTGGGACGCGAGATGCACTGGATCGACCTGGACCGTTACTATCACGGCAACCTCGACAACCCTGACACCTACTTTCAGCCCCGCTTCTGCATGCACTGCGAAAACGCACCGTGCGAGCTCGTCTGCCCCGTCGCCGCGACCGTGCATGACGCGGAGGGGCTCAACAACATGGTCTACAACCGTTGCGTCGGCACGCGCTACTGTTCGAACAACTGCCCCTACAAAGTCCGGCACTTCAACTTCCTTCAGTTCGCCGACCAGACGACGCCGAGCCTCAAGCTGCTGAACAACCCCAACGTCACGGTGCGGGCGCGCGGGGTGATGGAGAAGTGCACGTACTGCGTCCAGCGCATCAACGCGGCGCGGTATGCCGCCGAGGAGAAGGGACAGCCGATCAAGGACGGCGACATCGTCATGGCCTGCCAGGCAGCCTGCCCGACCCAGGCCATCGTCTTCGGCGACATCAACGACAAGGGCAGCCGGGTTTCCAAGGCCAAGGCTGACCCGCGCAACTACGGCATGCTCGCCGAGCTGAACACCAAACCGCGCACGACCTACCTGGCCAAGCTGCGGAATCCGAACCCCGAAATCGCTGAGCCGGAGGGAGCCGCCTGATGGCGACCGACCAACCCGAGCGCGTGCAAGAACCCGTGCTCGCCCCGGGGCATACCTTTGCCTCGGTGACTGACAAGATCAGCGCCCTGGTGCTCGAGCGCCCCTACAACTGGCGCTGGTTTGCCGGCTTCACGATCGGCTTCGTCCTCGTGATGATGCTTCTGACGGCCATCACGTACCTGCTCCTGAAAGGGGTCGGGATCTGGGGGATCAACATCCCGGTGGGCTGGGGGTTCGCGATCGTCAACTTCGTCTGGTGGATCGGGATCGGCCACGCCGGAACGTTGATCTCGGCGATCCTGCTGCTGCTCAAACAGGAGTGGCGGACGAGCATCAACCGGTTTGCGGAGGCCATGACGCTGTTCGCCGTCGCCTGCGCGGGGATGTTCCCACTCCTGCACATGGGCCGCCCCTGGTTCTTCTACTGGCTCGCGCCGTACCCGAACACGATGGCACTCTGGCCCCAGTGGCGCAGTCCGTTGGTGTGGGACGTGTTCGCGGTGTCGACGTACGCGACGGTCTCTCTCTTGTTCTGGTTCGTCGGCCTGATCCCCGACCTGGCCACCCTGCGCGACCGGGCGCGGCACCCGTTCGCGCGGATCGTCTACGGGATCCTCGCGATGGGCTGGCGCGGGTCGGCCGTCCACTGGCACCGCTACCGCACGGCCTATTTGCTGCTCGCGGGTCTGGCAACACCGCTCGTGGTCTCAGTGCACACGGTCGTGAGCTTCGACTTCACGATCGGCATCGTCCCCGGCTGGCACTCGACGATCTTCCCGCCGTACTTCGTCGCCGGGGCGATCTACTCGGGGTTCGCGATGGTCCTCACGCTGGCGATCCCGCTCCGCAAGGCGTTCAAGCTCGAAGACATGATCACGATGCACCACCTCGAAAACATGGCGAAGGTGCTGCTGGCGACGGGCCTGATCGTGACGTACGGCTACGTGATGGAAACCTTCACGTCGTGGTACAGCGCAAGCACATTTGAAGAGTTCATGATCAATAACCGGATGTTCGGGCCCTACGCGCACACGTACTGGATGCTCATCCTGTGCAACTGCGTGACGGTTCAAATCCTCTGGTCGTCGCGGGCGCGGTCGAGCGTGCCGGTCTTGTTCGTGGTGTCGATCATCGTGAACATCGGCATGTGGCTGGAGCGGTACGTGATCGTGATCACGAGCCTCCATCGCGACTTTGTGCCGGCCGCCTGGGGGATGTACCACGGCACGTTCTGGGATTATGCGACGTACTTCGGTTCGATCGGGTTGTTCATGGCCCTCTTGTTCCTGTTCATCCGGTTCCTGCCGGTGATCTCGATCACCGAGATGCGTGAACTGGTGGCCGAGACCCAGGAGCGGGAGGAGGCCCGAGAGGCGATGACCCAGGGGACGGCGCCATGAGCAAGAAGAAAACGCCGATCTACGGCCTGCTCGCCGAATTCACGACGACCGACGCCCTGGTCGAGGCCTCTCAGCGTGCCTACGCGCAAGGGTTTCGGTGCATGGACGCCTACACCCCCTTCCCGGTGGAAGGGCTGGCTGAGTCGATCGGCTTCACGAAGAATCGGATGCCGATGATCGTCCTGATCGGCGGACTGATCGGCGCGGCGACGGCGTATACGATGATGTGGTTCTCGGCCACGATTCACTATCCGCTCAACGTGGGCGGCCGCCCCTTGCACAGCGCACCGTCGTTCGTGCCGATCACGTTCGAGCTGACCGTCCTGTTCGCCTCGTTCGCCGCGGTACTCGGCATGCTCGGCCTCAATGGGCTCCCCATGCCGCACCACCCGCTGTTCAATGTGCCGCGATTCATGATGGCCTCGCGCAACCGGTTCTTCCTGTGCATCCAGGCTGAAGACCCGCAGTTCGATATGGTGACGACCAAGCTCTTTCTGGAAGGGCTGGGGCCGAAGAGCGTGATCGAAGTGCCGCATTGATGATAACGGAAAATGATTAGATTATTCGACATGATGATGAGGCACCTATCAAGTCCGGAGCGGAAGGCGCTCGGGACGCGCGCGCCCGAACGGCCAATTCCCGCTCGCAACGCGAGCCCATATAACTCCCCCCCTTGGGAAGGGGGGGTAGGGGGGGTGGGGAGTCAGCGCTCGCCTTCGGCTAGTCTCGTGCGCCGCTGCACGTTAAGCGCGAGAGGGTGGCTTGTGGGTGAATTCCATACATCGGACCGCCAATCCCCACCCCCCCTACCCCCCCTTCCCAAGGGGGGGAGTTATGAGGGACCCCACCTTGCGATGGGCGTGGCGCCAAGCGATATCGTGCGCAATTCAACCGAAAATCGCACTCGGAGGGTCAACCGGGGCGAGCCGCGCTCGAATTGCCTGTGCCGTCCGGTGCCAGCGGTACCAAGGTCCGCCGTGACCTGGATCTCCTGCCTCTTGCTCCTCCTCGCCGGTTGCAGCGAGCAGGACATGGTCACGCAGCCCAAGATCCTCCCCTACCAGGAGAGCGACTTTTTCGCCGACGGCCGCTCGGCCCGCCCGGTGGTCCCGGGAACGGTGGCGCGGGGACACTTGCGGGTGGATCGGGCGTATTACGAAGGGAAAGTGGGGGACGAGCTGATCGACACGATTCCGCGGAAAGTCACACGTGACGTGCTCGAGCGTGGCCAGCAGCGCTACAATATTTACTGTTCTCCCTGCCACGACCGCACGGGCGAAGGCCGGGGCATGATCGTCCAGCGCGGGTTTCCGCAGCCGCCGACGTTCCACCAGGACCGCCTGCGCGACGCCCCCGTGGGCCATTTCTACAATGTGATCACGCACGGCTATGGGGCCATGTACTCCTACGCCGCGCGGGTTGATCCTGACGACCGCTGGGCGATCGTCGCCTACATCCGCGCTCTGCAGCTTAGCCAGCACGCGACGCTCGACGACGTTCCGAGCGCGAAGCGCGACGCTCTGAAAACGGAGGGCTCGCGATGAACCACACTCACGCGGCACTCCCCACCCCTTGGGAGCGGCTACCGAGGCTTGGTCTGGTCGTAGGTGGCGCGGGCCTGGTTGTGAGCGCGATCGGGGCCATTGCGGCGCCGGGGGCGCTCTTCCCGGCTTACCTCGTTGCGTTTTTGTTCTGGGTGGGGATCTCGCTCGGCTGCCTGTCGGCCCTGATGCTTCACTACCTCGTCGGTGGCGCCTGGGGCTTTGTGATCCGCCGTCCCCTCGAATCGGCCGTCATGACGCTTCCGCTGATGGGCGTGTTGTTCCTTCTGCTGCTGCCTGGCTTGCATGTGCTCTACCCCTGGTCGGTGCCTGAAGTCGTCAAGCACGACCCGGCCTTGCAGCACAAGAGCGTCTACCTCAACGTTCCCTTTTTTGTGATCCGCGCGATCATCTACTTCGTCCTCTGGTCGGGACTCGCCAGTGCTCTGCGCTGGGGTTCGAGCGTGCAGGCCCGTACGGAAGATCCCCGGCCCACTTGGCGGCTCCAGGCCCTGAGCGGGCCTGGCCTGGCGCTGACGTTCCTGGCTGTCACGTTCGCGATGATCGACTGGGGCATGTCCCTGGAGCCGCACTGGTTCTCGACCATCTACGGCGCCATGCTGCTGGTCGGCGGCGGCCTGAGCGCCCTCTCGGCGATGGTCATCGTGTCGTCTGCGTTGGCACGGGTCGAACCCCTGACCGAGCTGGCCAAGCCCGAGCCGTTCAACGAGCTGGGGAACCTCATGCTGGCGTTCGTTATGCTCTGGGCCTACATGTCGTTCTCCCAATATTTGATCATCTGGAGCGGCAACCTGACCGAGGAAATCCCCTGGTATCTCAGGCGGTCGGAGCATGGCTGGCGCTGGTTGGCCGCGTTGCTCATGATTTTCCACTTTTTCGTGCCGTTCTTCCTGCTCTTGTTCCGCTCGAACAAGCGGCAGCCGCAGTACCTGTGGCGCGTGGCGGCCTTTCTGCTACTGATGCAATGGCTCAACGATATCTGGCTCGTGATTCCGGCGTTCCCGAAGGCCGGCTGGCTGTGGCCGATATTTCTTGTTGGGGCCACGGCTGGAATCGGCGGTCTGTGGATCGCGCTCTTCGCCTGGCTCATGGCCCAGCGCCCGCTCTTGCCGAGAAACGACCCGTTGCTCGCGGACGTCTTGCTCCACCACGGAGAACACTGACCCATGGAACAAACCTCCTCGCCCGACTCACCGCCCGCACCCGGCTACGAGACCAGCGACGCCCCGGCCCGCCCAGTCGCCATGGCGGGCCTTGCGATCGTCGTTGCGACTGTGGTGGTCGGTGGCTTACTGTACTGGATGATTGGAGTGCTGGAAGGCGACCGCCCAGAACGGTTCTCCGTTGCGGAGGCACGCCGAGGCGAAGATACGTTCATTAATATCTATGCGCAGTTGCGTCAGCTTCACGCGGATGAAGCCGACACGCTTGACCGGTACGCGTACGACGGCAAATCGGGCGTCGTCAGAATTCCGATCGACCGCGCCATGGACTTGATTGCGGAGCGAGGCGTGCCCAAGGGGAAGGGGCCGAAGACGGACGTGCAACTCAACAGCCGGGAGACGGAGAAAAAGTGAACGAGACCACCTGGCTCGAGCGAACCTCCTGTGTGCTGGCGGCCCTGGTCGCGCTCGCCGCTGCGCCGGCGGAGCCCCGGTCTCTGGGTGAATCTTCGGCGCCGGCGTCGAAGACTCCACCCGGGTTGCTCGCGGCGGTTGCGTTCGACCAGAACCTCGGTGCCCAGGTGCCGCTCGACCTCACGTTCCGCGATGAGACCGGACAGACGGTCAGACTCAGCCAGTATTTTGGCGGCGAGAAGCCGGTGATCCTCACGCTCGGCTATTACGAATGCCCCATGCTTTGCACGCTCGAGCTCAACGCGCTCGCACGCAGTCTCAAGCCTTTAACCTTCGACGTTGGCAAACAGTTCGAAGTCGTGACGGTCAGCATCGATCCGCGCGAGGCCCCCTCGCTCGCTGCTGCCAAGAAGCGCGGCTATCTCGAGCGCTACGGACGCCCCGGCGCCGAGAACGGTTGGCATTTTCTCACCGGCGACGAGCCCGAGATCAAACGCCTCGCGGATACCGTCGGCTTCCGCTACGTGTACGATCCGAAGTCCGGACAGTTCGCCCACGCCGCTGGGATCATGGTCCTGACCCCCCAGGGAAAGCTCGCCCGCTACTTCTACGGCCTCGACTACCCGGCCCGCGACCTGCGCTTCGCGCTCATGGAAGCCTCGGCCCGGCGGATCGGCTCGCCGATCGACCAACTGCTCCTGTACTGCTTTCACTACGACCCAACCACGGGCAAGTACAACTTCATGATCATGGCCGCCCTCCGCATTCTTGGCGTGGCTACTATGATGAGCCTGGGAACCTTCATGTTCGTGATGTTCCGGCGCGATCGCCGGCTGGCGCGGGATGCGCTGGCTGGGGACAGCGGAAGTTAGATGGTAAATGGCGGATGCAAGATGGCAAAGGGAAGACAACCGTTGAGAACAGCCCTGCAACGAGGATTACGCGAGGATGACATTCGGCATCGATCATCTTGCATCTGGCATTTGCCATTTTGCATCGGCCATCCCGCGTCCCCAAACCCGCAATCCCTGATTCCTAACGAATAACGCCCATGTGGAACTTCCCCTTATATCCCGAGCAAGGCTCCTCGATGGCTGGTCGTGTGGACGCGATCTTCCTCGCGCTCATCGCGTTCAGCCTGTTCTTCACATTCGCGATCTGTTTTCTGATCATCTACTTCGCTGTCAAGTATCGCCGGGGCTCAAAAGCCGACCGCACCACGACAGCGCACTCCGGCGCGTTGATGGAATTCCTCTGGGTGTTCATCCCGTTCGTGATCGTGATGGGCCTCTTTGTCTGGGCGACGATCGTCTACTACCACCAGTACCGGGCGCCCGATGATGCGTTCGAGATCTACGTGCTGGGCCGGCAGTGGATGTGGGAGTTGAAGCATCCCGAGGGGAAGAAGGAGATCAACGAGCTGCACGTGCCGCTCGGACGTGCGGTCCGTTTGACGATGACCTCGCAAGACGTGATCCACAGCTTCTACGTGCCGGCCTTCCGCATCAAGCAGGACGTGCTGCCGGAGCGCTATACGTCGGTGTGGTTCCGGCCGACGAAGACGGGGACGTACCACCTGTTCTGCGCGGAATACTGCGGGACGAGACACTCGGGGATGATCGGGTCGGTGATCGTGATGGACCCTGTCGATTACGAAAGCTGGCTGGCCAACGGACTGGAGCCGGAATCGATGGCGGCGTCGGGCGCCAAGCTGTTCCGGACGCTCGGATGCAGCGGTTGCCATGACGTGAACTCGACCGTCCGTGCCCCGTTGCTCGACGGCGTTTATGGCCACCCCGTGCCTCTGGAGACGGGTCAGATCGTCACGGCCGACGAGCGCTACGTGCGTGACTCGATCCTGTTGCCCAAGTCGCAAGTCGTCGCCGGGTTCAAGCCCGTGATGCCGACGTTCCAGGGGCGGATCGATGAGGATGAGCTCCTCAAGGTCATTGCCTATATCAAGTCGCTGGGCAAGAACGTGAGGGTAGAGCGATGAGCGCGACGATCGAAGAGGTCGAAACCCAGCGAACCGAAGAAAACTACCTGACCGCCGACTACGGCATCTGGTCGTGGTTCTTTACGACGGACCATAAGCGGATCGGGATCATGTACATGATTTCGATCACATTCTTCTTCTTTCTCGGCGGCGCGGCGGCCACCTTGATGCGGCTGGAGCTGATGACGCCGGGGGGAGACGTCGTCCAGGCCGAGACGTACAACAAGCTGTTCACGCTCCACGGCGTGATGATGATCTTCTTTTTCCTGGTGCCGTCGATCCCGGCCGTGCTGGGGAACTTCCTACTCCCGATCATGATCGGCGCCCGCGACCTGGCGTTCCCGAAGATCAACCTGGCGAGCTGGTATTTCTACATGGTGGGGGGCCTGTTCACGGTCTGGGCCATCCTCGCTGGCGGCGTGGACACGGGCTGGACGTTCTACACGCCGTACAGCACGATGTTCTCGAACACCAGCGTGATCCTCGCGGTCGTCGGCGTGTTCATCAATGGGTTCTCGTCGATCTTCACGGGCCTGAACTTCCTCGTCACGGTCCACAAAATGCGGGCGCCCGGAATGACCTGGTTCCGGCTCCCCCTGTTCGTCTGGGCCATGTACGCGACGAGCATCATCCTCGTGCTGGCCACTCCGGTCATCGCCGTGGCGATGTTCCTGATCATCCTGGAACGGAGCTTCGGGGTCGGCATCTTCAACCCCAAGCTCGGTGGTGATCCGATCCTGTTTCAGCACCTTTTCTGGTTTTACTCACACCCGGTTGTCTATGTCATGATCCTGCCGGGGATGGGGGTCGTCAGCGAGATCGTGGCGTGCTTCGCGCGTCGGGCCGTCTTTGGCTACAAGTTCATGGCGTATGCCTTGCTGGCGATCGCCGTGATCGGCTTCCTCGTCTGGGGCCATCACATGTTCGTCAGCGGCCAGTCGATGTACGGGAGCATGGTGTTCTCGATGCTCAGCTTCCTCGTCGCGATCCCGTCGGCGATCAAGATTTTCAACTGGACCGCGACGATCCACAAAGGCTCGCTTTCATTCGACACGCCGATGCTCTACGCCCTCGGCTTCATCGGCCTGTTCACGATCGGCGGCCTGACGGGCCTGATGCTGGCGTCGCTCGCCATCGATGTTCACGTGCACGATACGTATTTCGTGGTCGCCCACTTCCACTACATCATGGTCGGCAGCGCCGTGATGGCGTACCTGGGCGGCCTGCACTTCTGGTGGCCCAAGATGACGGGCCGGATGTACCCGGAAATCTGGGGCAAGCTGTCGGCTCTCGTTGTGTTCGTGGGGTTTAACCTGACGTTCTTCCCGCAGTTCGTGCTCGGATACCTCGGCATGCCCAGGCGCTACTACGAGTACCCGGCCGAGTTCCAGGTGCTCAACGTGATGTCGACCGCGGGCGCATCAATTCTCGCCGTGGGCTACGTTCTTCCATTGATTTATTTAGTCTTGTCGCTCTGGCTGGGTCCCAAGGTCGGTTCGAATCCGTGGAATGCTACCGGCCTGGAGTGGCAGACATCGTCGCCGCCGCCCAAGCACAACTTTGACGTGACTCCGGTCGTGAAGGAGCCGCCGTACGCGTACTCCGAGGAGAGGAACCTGACATGACGGACGTCGCTCACGCGTCTTCTCCCCACCTGGCCCACCACTTCGAGGACATGGGTCAGCAGCGCGCCTCGGCCAGCCTGGGCATGTGGACATTCCTGGGGACGGAAGTGATGTTCTTCGGCGGTCTGTTCGCCGCCTACTGCGCCTATCGGTTCTCCTCGCCCGATGCGTTTCGGATCGCCAGCCGCCACCTGAGCGTGTTGCTGGGCAGCATCAACACGGCGGTCCTCCTGACGAGCAGTCTCACCGTCGCGCTGGCCGTCCGCGCGGGGCAGACCGGCGACCGCAAGGAGCAGGTGCGCTACTTGCTGTTGACGATGCTTCTGGGTGTCGCGTTCCTTGGTATCAAGGCCGTGGAATACTCGATGGAGTTCAAGGACCACCTCGTCCCCGGCTGGAACTTCAGCTACTCGGTCCTCCATATCCCGAGCGACGTTCCCGAGCGAACCGCCGAGCGCACGGAGCTCTTCTTCGTCTTCTACTTCTTCATGACGGGCCTGCACGCTCTGCACATGATCATCGGCATCGGTGTCTTTGCGTGGATCACGCACCGTGCCCGCAGGGGCGAGTTTACGCCCGAATACCATACGCCGCTGGAATGTTCCGGGCTCTACTGGCACTTCGTCGACATCGTCTGGGTGTTCCTGTACCCCTTACTCTACCTGGTCGATCTGCACAAATGAGTGAGCACATCGTTTCCAAAAAGAGCTACTTGATGGTTTACGTGGCCCTGATGGTCTTGTTGCTCGCGACCGTCGGTGCGGCCTTCGTCGACCTTGGTCCGCTGAACCTGGCGGTCTCATTAGGGATCGCGGTCACCAAGGCGATCCTGATCGTCCTGATCTTCATGCACGTGCGCGGCAGCGA
>DAIDJG010000519.1 GCA_027451445.1 Singulisphaera sp. | reverse complement strand
CAGGCCGACGCGGCCCCTTCAGGGCGGGAGAGATAAAAGGTAGGCACCGGTTCCCCAGGGCGATGCCCTGGGCTTTCCTGTCTGGCCCTTTCAGGGCCAAGAAAATGCGCCGACGCGCAACGTTTTTCGCGGGGAAGTGGGCGCGAAAACCTTGCACGCGGCGGACTTTTCAACATGCCAGGGTGAGCCTTCCGACGCTGCGCTGGCGCGACTCGAGCGCGATATCGTTGAAGAGATGAATGTGCCGATGCTACTTCGCGGGACACGTTGTGAACGTGCCACCATGTCCGAAATCATCCAGCGGATCTGTTCGGGTGAGATCTCGGTAGCGGATCTCTCGGACGCACAACGGAGGAAGTCCGCTCCGATCCAGATCGCGCCCTGGGCGCTCCTGTTGTTCGACAACCAGCGGGCCTTGTCGCTGGAATGGATGAACCATGCCGTGGCGATTGCCCATCTCCCTTTTCCGGAGCAAGTGCCCGAGTGGAAGGCCTGGGAGAACGAAATCCGGCAGGTCAAGTTGAGCCCTCTTGCCACATACACCTCGTCGTTGCCGTTGCTGATGACGCCTGCGCTCACGACGGCTTACTCGGCTGTGGCCCGCTATCAGGGCGAGCTGGGTGCGACCGCGCTCGTTCTGGCCGCCGAGCGACACCGTCGCAACACGGGCCATTGGCCCGCCTCGGCCGCGTCGCTCGCCGACGCGCTACGGATCGCTCTGCCCGTAGACCCGTTCTCAGGCCGGCCTTTCATCGTCGAACACCGCGACGCCATGCTGATCGTCCATTCGGTGGGACCCGACCTCCAGGACGATCACGGAGCGTACGACCCGAAGCGCTGGGGACACGGCGGCGCCGATGACGTCGGCGCGACCGCGTGGGATGTCGGCCAACGCCGACAGCCGCCGGATGGCGCTTCCGAGGACGGTCATTGACGTGTCGTTTCGAGAGGGAGACCCGAGGACGGGAATACCGCCCACGCACTTAATGTAAGTCGCTCAGATAGATTGGGAATACTGAGTCGAGTTTGACATCTCCAGGAAAAGCAAAAGAACACGTATTCCTCGTAAACTCCCCTGATGTCATGCCCGGCCAGAATCAGCACACATTGGGAAGCCGGTAACGGCCGCTTGGCTATCGTACGGCGGCCTTCAGAAAGTGGGCTCGTAATCGTTCGAGTCCCTCACGCGCGATGAACTTGACACGGTCGTTCTCGAGCATCGCCGAGCACCAGGCGCTCCCCTCGGCCGGAGGGATGTCGCTCGTCTTGAGTGCCTTGAGAATCACGTTGAGGCAATCTTCGATGTCGTCGGTCATCATCCCTTCGTCGCTCATCTCGACCTGAGTACTTCCGCGCTTCATCAGCTCCAGCGCCAGCGGCATGGCCTGCCGCAAATGTCCCGCCTCGATCAAGCGGCCCAGGTTCCGCTTCACGTCGCTGTAGGCTTGATAGTCGTAGTCGAAGTTGGTATTCATCCGACGCTCGTCAAATTTGGTCGCGTCGGTGATGGCCTGAAGGGTGTCGGCAACCAGCTCGTGGGGTGCACACGACACGTCAAAGCGGGCGTTGAGCTGACGGAGGACCCCGTGGTCCGCCTGGGCCAACTCCACCAGCGCATCGACGAGTTCCGCTTTCTTCCGCTTGCCGAGCGCCTGGCGCAGGTTGGCCGTAGGGTCGGATGGCTTTCGGGAGGGGACCGGTCCTGGTGTGTCGGGCTGGCGCCTGGGCATGGTTGCGACTCCGCTCGTCCTGCGTTCGTCAAGAGGAGATTGACCCGTAGGGCGCCGCTTGCATCCTCGGCGTTTCGCCGGGCGCGGCGCCGTAGTTCCACTGTATCCCAAAGTTCGGATCAACCTGCAACCGTGTTGGAGTGCCTCGGCAACGGGTCACCAGCGTCAGGACGCCTCTTTTCTGCGCGGTTTGATGCTCCATACGACCTGGCACAATCGAGCCATGAACGACCGAGAGGACATGCGATGCGTGCGCCGGGAAATCGATTTGTTGGATAGCTTCTGGAGTCGTTCTGAAGTCTACATAGCGTGTCCTGGGGTTCCCGGCTCGGCGGGTCTATGAAGTGGTGCTTTACAGCGGTTTACGGGCGCGTTGCGCACATGCATGACGCCGAATCCCCACAAGATTAACCCGAAGCGCGAGCGAAGAAATTATATAATTATTCCTCGCTCGCGCTTCGGGTTAGTGTAAGAGCTAGGGTAGATGTCGGAGCAAAGCCCACACGAACCTGTAGCACGACCGCGCCCTCGTCGTCCTCCTGGTCGGTCGCGGCCGTGCGCAATGCGACCGTAAACTGCTCTATTGCAAGTAGCCTTGCGGCATCGCTTTGCGTATCATCGCGACGAACCATTGAGGCATGGCCGTGAAATCCCTGTTCGGTCTCGGGATCGGGTACTCCTCAACTTCGGGATTGGGAAATGGCCGTCGCGCGAACGGAGCGGTGTCGTGAACCAAACGGAAATGCTTCACCAGATGTTCCATGACGTGCTGGCCGAAGCCGACGTCAGGGCTATTTGCAAGAACCGAGGACTGCCGAACCAGGCGGCGTCTTCGCGTTCGATGCTCGAAGCCCTGTTCCTCTCGGATCAGGGCGTGGCGGACGCAATGCGCCGGCTCGATCGTACGGAGATCGCGCTGCTGCACCTGCTCCGAGCCCAGGACAAACCCGTGGATATTGCCTTCTTCAGCCGCCTGGATCCGCGCCAAACCGAGAGGCGGTCATACGGCACGTTCTCGCAGCGCTATCAGGAGGTGTTCACCAGGGTGAAAGACCGACTGGTGCGCGCGGGGGTCCTGCTGCTCGCACTGGGCCGGGAATCGTCGACGAAGACGACGAAAATGGAACGGTGGCAGTTTGCCCTGCCGGTGCAATGGGCACGCCACCTGCCTCCGCTGATTGAGTCCGCCAAACGCTTGAGCGGTGAAGGCGACTGGCGTGCGGACGTGGCTCGGGAGAAGCTGAAAACGGCGCTCGGCGAGGGGGCCGACCGCGAAACCAAGAACGACGCAGTCGAAATCGTCGACGGCGAGCTGCGTTGGGGTGGTCAGCCGTTCCAGGCCGACCGTGTGGTGAAATGGCAGAAACTCCAGTGGCAAGCCGAGACGCGCCCGGCAGAAATCCAGAAACAGGCCGCCCCGTACACCTGGCCCCCTGCCGAGGCTCTGCTGCGCATTCTCGCCGGCCTGGATGCCGAACTTTGGACCGATGCGGACGCGCTGGCCGTACCGCTGGAGAGCTTTTGCGGATCCCGGGTCGAGGCCGGAACGTTGTGCGAGAGCGCCTGGCGCTGGGGCTTCCTGGCCAGGCAGGAGGCCGAGGGCCGGACGTGGTATCGCCTTGCCCCGTCTGCGGCCGCGGATACTCCGCCGGATCGGTATCTCACGGTGAGGGGCGACGAGGGAGTTGCCGTGAACCTGGACGCAGTGCCGTTTGAAGTGCTCGAAACTCTGGTGCGGACGTCCGACCAACGGGCGGTTCCCGGAAAGCTGCCGCTCTTGCTGGTCACGCCGAACCTGGTCAAGCTCGGCAGGGCGACGGACGCGGTCGTGGCGCTCCCCCTGTTTGATTGGCTCCGGAAGAACGCGAAGGCGTTTCACCAGGCGCTCGAGACGGTGCGGCAGCGTCGCGGTAAGACGATCCTGCACGAGAATCTCTCGGTGGCCCGCGTCCGCGACCTGAGTTTGAAAGTCGCCCTGGAAAAAGCGCTGGGGGGACAGGTCGTGTCGCTGGGCGAAGAGTTCCTCGCATTTCCCGCCGACGAGATTGCCGGGGTCAGACGCATCGTGGCTCAGATGGGACATGTCGTCAAGGAGGTGGGCCATCGTAAGCCTTGAGCCCATCGACGTGGCCTCCCTGGACATTGCCACGGGGCTGCCGGACGTGCGACGAGACATTCACGTCTTTGTCGATTACGTCCGTGCGCGCGAGGTCAAACGCTCGCACCGGGGGAACATGTTGAGTAAGGCGGATTCGAAACGACTCGCCAAGCTCCTATCGGACCCGGAGGCGGTGCGGGAAGTGGACGAAGCGGGCGCTTCGGGGTGGGTCGACTTCGTGGACGACATCGCTCTGAAGCTCGGTTTTATCCACTACGATACGAAGGGCGAATACGCGGGGTATACCAGCCAGGAGCGCTCATTTCCGGACAACTACATCGAGTTCCGGGCGAAGCCCTACGAGCAATTCCTCGCAGCGAAGGCGGCGAAGCAAGAAGCGACGCTCCTGGAAATGCTGCTCCGTCAGGGACAGGGTACGGACAGCGAGTTCTATCACCAGAGCGTGCTGGGACGGCTGGATGGCTTCAACATTCGGGGGTCTGCTCTCGGCGTGATGCCCACGATCGATTTCACCGCGGTCCGCCGCTTCCTGCTGGGGATGCTTGCCGAGTGCCCCATCGACCAGTGGATGAACATATCCTCGTTTATAGAACATCTGAAAAAACACCATCGTTATTTTCTCATCCCCGCGAAACCAAGGTTCAAGCACGAGCGCGAAGCCAGCTACGGACGCTACGGCAACTTCCACGAGAGCAAGGATCCGTGGGGCTATGAGATTGACATCCACGTGAGCGATCCGGACGGATTCGAGCGGGTTGAGGGCCGCTATGTCGAGCGGTTCCTGGAGGGGATTCCGCTGGTGCTCCGCTATGTGGACGTGGCGTATGCGGCGAAACCCGCAACGCCCATTTATCCTTCGCTGGGCTCTTTGCAGGCCTTCCGCGTCAGTGATCGGTTGCGCCGCGCCCTCGCGGGGCGGATCGACGAGCCACGGGTCACCGTGTCTCCGAACTTCGACGTCCACGTGATTGCGGAAACGTACCCGGCGGGCGTTCTTGCCCAGCTTGAACCGCTCTGCGAGCTGGTCTCGGAAGGCACGTCCATCGTCTTGAAGCTGACCAAACAGAAGGTCGCAGCGGCCCGGGCCGCCGCGCCGAAACTGGATGCCACGGGCGTGTTGCGGGCGCTGGTCGGCGGCGAGTTGCCGGCGAACGTTGTCCACGAACTCTCCACGTGGTCCGAGCATGGTGAGAAATTCGAGTTGTACGCGACTTGTTCCGTGCTGGAAACGGACCAGGATCAGCCAGCGGCCGACCCTTTCACGGTCGAGCGCGTTGCTGAGGGGATCCGCCTGGTCCGCTCCCCCGACAAGCTATTCGACGAGCTGGAACGCCAAGAACTCATGCCGTTGAGGCTCAAGCACGGCGACCAGGCGTTTGTGCCGGCGCCTCAAAGCGCGCAGACCCGATTTCCGAAAGAATCGGCAGGCCGGGCGAAGCCGCGTGCGCCCAAACCACGCGTGATCCTGACGCGTATGACGCGGGTGCAACTGGTGTGTCCGGATCGCCCGTTGCTGGACAGGCTCCACGGCCTGCTTCTGGAGTGCCAGTGTCCGACCGAGGTCGATCGCCGGAACCTGACCCTTACCTACTTCAAACAGTACGAGTCCGCCGTGGCCAACGCGATCCGGCAATTGAAGACCGAGTATCAGGTCGAGATCGAGGACATTTCTTCCTGATACGAAAGCGGAGGTGTGCGCGATCAGTCGGGCTCACGGGGGGTCTGATCGGGGTCGATTCCCAGCCAGAGGACGACGCCAAGGAAGCACACAAGGGCGCCGAGCCCTATGGCCCAGGGCCAACCATAAAGTTGGCCGACCCAGGGGGTCACGACCGGCGCGAGCAGACCGCCGGCGTTGCCTCCCGTGTTGAACACGGCGGCAGAACGGCCTCGGTTGCGACCGCCAAGCTCGACGGCCGTCACCCAGAACGGCCCCTCGGCCGCACCCACCGCGCCCAGGGCGAGCGAGAACCAGGTGACGATCCAGACCGGTTCGCGGGCAAACACGCCGGTCGTCAGCAACAGACCACCCGCAAACATACCGGCCATCGGCACGATCCGACGCGCCCGGCGCCGGCCGAAGGTCTGTTCCAAACGGTCGCTCAGCCAACCGCCCAGGGGCATCCCCAGGGCCATCGCCAGCGGGGGAACGGCTGCGTAACCGCGGCTGATGTTCGGAGGAAGTTCCAGGATTTTCTCGAAATAGTACGTCATCCAGTAAAAGAAGAGATACTGAAAGTAACCGACCGCCCCATAGCTCAACGTCAGGAGAATCAGACTCCGCTGGCCGGCCACCACGCGCCACCCCAGGCGGCGTTGCGGGACGCTGTCGCGCCTCGCGACGCCGGCGTCCTCGCGACGACCGGACAGAGAGTCCGTGCGATCCCTGCGAGCGACCGGCGGCGTGGAGCGGGCCCAGACCCACGCCAGGACGAACGTCAAGAACGCCGCGAGCAAAAAGGCCGCGGGCCAGTCGATTTTGTCAATGAGCGCGCCGAACGCTACGGGCGTTGCGGCGACACCGACCAGCGCCGAGCCCGTCACGAGGCCATTGCAGCGCGACCGACGACTCGGGGTGACCCACTCACCCACCGCCGCCGCGCAGGCGGGGTAGAGCGGAGCTTGCGCGATCCCCAACAAACCGCGCACCACCAGCAAGGCCGCAAAGGCCGAGGCACCGTCGAGGATCGCGACACCCACGAGCCCGGTCAGAGCCACGAAGCACGCCGACACCGCTAGCACCGCGAGCAAGGCCCTGCGAGGGCCGACGCGGTCGATGAACAGGCCGCCGGGGATCATTCCGCACGTGTACGTGAGCAGGAGCGCCGAGTACACCAACCCCATGCGCGTGGGCGAGAGGCCATACTGGTCCATGATCCGAGCATCGCCCGCCGTGGCGATGCTCACGCGGTTGACGTAGCAGAGGAAGGAAACGAACATCATCAGCGGCACGACCAACCTGCCGGGATTGGCCGACCCCGAGGGGTCCGATTCCGGGTCGAGCGTGGAGGTGCTACACACGGCCGTCAACCCGGTAGTGTTCGAGGGCGTCGCGATTCAGGGTGATGCCGAGGCCCGGCTGATCGGGAAGGCGGATGCGGCCGTCGACGATAGGCAACTCCTCGCAGAGCAGGTCGCGCCGAAGCGGCGACTCGGCGAGCTCGCGCGGCAGAAACTCGATGTACGGGCAACAGTCGGAAGCGGCCGCGAGGTGGGCGCTGGCAGCGATGCCAATGCCGCTCTTCCAGCAGTGAGGGACAATGCGCAGACCGCGCTCGGAGGCGAGCCGGCTCACGCGCAGGGCCGCTGTGAATCCACCCACGCGGCCGACGTCGGGCTGAAGCACGTCCACCTTGCCCCGGTCGGCCAGGTCAAGGAACTCGAAGTGGGTGTTTTGCCACTCGCCCGCGGCAATCGGGATCGGCGAATGGTCGTGCAAGAAGGCATAGCCCTCGAGGTCGTCGATATCGATCGGCGTCTCCACGAATGCCAGGTCGAAGGGCTCGAGCCGTTCGATCACACCCAGGGCCGTGCGGGCGTCGGGCCAGCCGTAGGCCACGTCGACCATGAGGACGATCTCCGTTCCGACAGCCCGACGGCACTCGGCCACAACGTCGACCACGGCATCGTCGCTTTCCTGCAACCCGTGATGGCTGTAAGGCCCGTTGAGGCAGACCTCCAGCTTCAGCGCCCGGAAGCCCAGATCCCTGGCCCGGACCGCCTTGTCGACGAGTGAAGCGCTGTAGGCTTCGAGCGTGTGGCCATCGGGGAGGAGCGAGGCGTACGGGGTGACCGTCCGTGCTGGGTCGCCCCCCAGCACTCGAGCGACCGGCACTCCCTCGGCCTGGCCTCGGATGTCCCAAAGGGCCATGTCGATGGCCCCCAGCGCGCAGATCAAGGCGCCGCGCCGGCCGGTCATCTTCGAGCCACGGTAGAGCGTCTCCCAGACCACCTCCGGCTGGAGCGGGTCGGCGCCGAGCAGCATCTCCTCCAGCCCGCGCCCCATGCAGTGGGTCCCCGGCGCTCGAAGGCAAGAACGCGCAACCCAAGGGTTGGTGTCGGTCTCGCCGATGCCGACGAGTCCCTCGTCGGTGTGCACTTCGACGACCAGGTCGTCCTGCGCGGAGGAACACGCGGAGTCATCGTAGTCGGGGACCAGCAACACATGCGTGTCGATCCGCGTGATCTTCATGGGGGAGCCCGGAATCGGCAAGGAGCGCGGCGTCTAACTTTGTGAAGAGCGTACTCCGCTGGCCGGCGGACGGCCAGGGGGGCGATCCTGGGAACGGATGGACGAAAATATCGACTTGAGTGCCTCGGGCGAGGGGGAATACTGACCACGCACCAATCAATACTTAAAATCTACCAAGCCACCTTATATGTGGTGCATGGCCAGAACCACCCGGTCCGTACTCGGCTCACGGCGCAGCGGCTTTCGGCGTGTCGAGGCTCTCGAGCAAAACCGTATATTCGCGCTCCGCGGCGCGAGTCGCGGGGTGTTCCAGGCCGAGGATGCGCCGGGCTTCGTCGGCGGCCTTTTGGTAGAACGGGCGGGCGGTAGCAAGATTACCCCGCAAACGCTGGATCAGCCCGCGATTGGCCAGGGCGATGACATTGTCGGGATGGTTAGGACCCCGAGCACAGCGGATGCCGTGTTCGTACTCGTTGGCCAGGTGCTCGGCCTCGTCGAGCCGGCCGGCGTCCACGGTGAGGCGGCAGAGGTCGTGCACCGAGCAGAGGGTGTCAGGGTGGTCGGTCGGAAGCAGCCGGCGGCTGGGAATACTAGCCGTGCATCAAATATAGGTCGTTCCAATAGATTCGGTAGAATACGTTCCATTTGACGTATCGAAGCTTGTCTAGTACCCAGTCAAGTTGTGTTTGTCGGGTTGGATTGGCTGCCCCCAACGAACAATCGGCTAGATTTCGGCGGTTTCTGCTGCGAGTCAACCCGACAGAAATCGCTTGACTAGGTACTAGAGCGCTTAACGGTTGGGTTGCAAACGATCAGCCACCGACGGTCGCGGCTCACCATCATCCCAAACTTCTGGACGCGCCTTAACGTTACGGGCGTGGGTAAAGCATCCTCCCTCCCCCCACCGTGGGGGAGGGCTGGGGTGGGGGGGCCGTCGCACGGTTACTGGTTGCCCGGAACCCCCCACCCCAACCCTCCCCCACAAGGGGGGAGGGAGTTCTGATGCTTCTGTGTTTTGATTGGTTGTCGCCGTGCGCAATCCAACCGTTCGGCGCTCTA
>DAIDJG010000518.1 GCA_027451445.1 Singulisphaera sp. | reverse complement strand
ACACCCGGCATTCTTGACCACCTTCACGAACGCGATCCGAACCTTGTGGTCATCCACCTCAGCCGCAACTTCGGCCACCAGGCCGCTGTGTCCGCAGGCCTCGATCACGCCCAGGGGAACGGCGTTGTTTTGATGGATGGCGACCTCCAGGATCCCCCCGAGGTCATTCCGCAGTTCATCGACCGCTGGCGCGAGGGGTTCGACGTCGTGTACGCCATTCGCCAGCGCCGGCAAGAGGGGACATTAAAACGGGTCGGCTACTTCACGTTTTATCGCCTGCTCCGCGCGATCAGCGATCTCGACATTCCCCTCGACAGCGGCGACTTCTGCTTGATGGACCGCCGCGTCGTGACCGCGCTCCGTGCGCTTCCAGAACGCATGCGATTCGTGCGGGGCCTGCGCACGTTCGTCGGTTTTCGCCAGACGGGTCTCGCGTACGACCGCGACGCGCGGGCGGCCGGACATCCCAAGTACTCCTTCGGCGGCCTCGTTCGGCTCGCCGTCGACGGGCTTGTGAGCTTCAGCGGACGTCCGCTCCATTTCGTATCGTTCTTCGGCGGGTTCACAATCTTGCTCGCGGTGGGTCTCGCGGTGTGGGTCCTGGTCGACGCGTTCTTCCACAAAACGGCGCCCCGAGGCTGGGCGAGCCTGATCGTCGTGGTACTCTTCATGAGCTCGGTCCAGCTCATTTGCCTGGGCATTATCGGCGAATACATCCGGCTCATCTTCCTCGAATCGAAGGGCCGGCCATCCTATGTCGTCTCCGAGTACAAGAACCGCCGAGGCTCCCACGCCCGGCCTTTGTCGACGAGGTCTCCTGAGGCATGATCACACGCTGGTCGGAGGGGATTGCCGATGAGAACATGGCCGAGGACATCCTGCTCGACCTCGCGGCGACCGTCCGTCGCCACCCCTGGTGGCGTGCCCGCGCACGCTTGACGATCGCCCTGTTGAAGCAACTCGGAGTCCAGCCGCCCGCCTCCGTGCTCGACGCCGGCTGCGGTTGGGGCGTGACCCTCGAACAGCTCGAACGCCGAGGATACCGGACCGTCGGGATGGACATCTCCCGCCGCACCCTGGAGCAGCTCGACCGCCCCGGACGCTTGCTGGCCGAGGCCGACCTCACCCGGCCTCTTCCGGAAGGGCTTGAGCGCTACGATGCCGTGCTCGCGCTGGACGTAATCGAACATCTGGACGACGACCGAGCTGCCGTCTCCCGCCTTGGAGAGCTCACCCGGCCCGGCGGCGTACTCGTGATCAGCGTGCCTGCCCGTCCCGACCTGTTTAGCGAGTTCGATGCGATCCAGGGTCACCGCCGGCGCTATCTTCCCGAGACGCTACATGCTGCATTCAAGGGGAGCGGGTTGACTGTCGAACGGGCCTTCTGGTGGGGTTCGTGGCTCGTTCCGATGCTGCGCCGGCAGAGAAGTCGAGTCAAGCACGGTCCGAGTGCCAGCACCTCGGAGGTTTACGGGAAGTATCTGAAGATTCCGCCGTGGCCCGTGCCCTGGGTGCTGTCAGCGGCGTTTGCCCTGGAGCAACGGTCGGCGCTCGCGGGTGCCCTGAAAACGGGAACGTCGCTGTTTGCGATCGGGCGTCGCACCGTTTCGTAGTTCGGCGACAGCCGACGGCCACGTGGCCAGCACGTGATTGCCCGCACACCTGTGGTCACCCGGTAGAGGGGAGCCGCGTCACGTCTTTCGAGTCATCTCAGCAGCCGCAGCCGAAAAAACCGGCCTCCCATCTCGCGCCACGCCTGGCCGATGCTTGAGGTGCGACTTGCCCATGCGATAGGCACGTTCCCACTCGTCGTCCGAGATCTCCTTCTTGCCTCGTTCGATCAGACCCAAGTCATCGGACAGGAACTCCGCGATCATCGGGTGGATTGAAGTCCATTGGGCGTTATGGTTCGGCCCGAGGACGAGATCCTCGCTGTACTCGGGACCTCGGCCGTAACAGTTGACGGTGAGCAGGCGCGTGCCGTCGCGAAGGTCGTATTTGGTCACGAACTCGTCGGGGAACTTGAGAATCACAATGCAGTCCATCTCGTCGGTATAGGCGGCGACAAGCAACGGCGCGGTCGAGACGACGACCGCGGCCCGAGAGTCGCCGTGCATGAGCTGCTCGGCGATATAGGTGCGCTGGGGCACGACCAGTCCGAGCGACTCTCGCAGACGTTGGCCCCACGTGAAGAGGTCAGGGCGAAGAACGCGTAGTTTCTCGAGCGAGAGCGAGAGACCACCGGGATTGGCGGCAAAGGTCGAGTCGTCGAGGGTCTGCGTTCGCCTTGGCCCAGGACCGAAGCCGATTTTCCTTCCCCACCGATCCAACTCGGCATAGCAACTCGGACAGGTCCAGCCGCCCCAAATCGCTTGACGCCAGTTGGCCGGCCTGCGGACCACGGGCTGCGGCTCGCCGCACTCGGGACAGGCTTGGTTCAGCATCGACGACGTCTCATTGCGCTCGCAGATCACATCGAGATCGCGAGCAGCCTGGATGGGATGAAGACAAATGCAAGATGGCAGACGACGGAAAAACTGTGGGGACGCGACGATCGATCGTCATCGCTCAGCCGCAGTCCGTGGTCTGCACATCTGCCATTTTGCATCTCGCATCTGCCATTTGCCATCCCCCAATCGAAGCGGCCGCGGCCGATTGAGAGCCGCTCACTGCGCTGCCGCTTTCTCCCCGGCGACCTCGTCCGTCGTCAGCGGATGATTCGGGATCACCTTCGGCCACTCGCCCCGGTAGACCACGTTGCGAACGCGCGCTTCGGTTTCGTCCGCGTAATGGAAGAAACCAAACTGGCGACCGTTCGTAGGCTCGAGCGTCCGCTCGTAGATCGTGGCGCCGTTCAACGTCAGGGTGACGACGTTCTCCTTGAGCGTCAGCGTCATGCGGTTCCAGTCATTCGCCTTAAGCGGCAATGCCGCGGGGCCCCGGCGATTGCGAGGCTCCTCGGTGAGGTTATCAGGCGCCAGGCCGGTCCGGTCGTAGCGCCCGTCAGTGAGCCAGTGAACCTTGACGCCGCCGGGATCGAGCACGAGGGCCAGACGGTCGAGGGCCGGGTGCACCAGGGTCTTGCCGGGCACGTAGTAGAACTCGTAGTCGAGCGTCCCGTCCTCGAGCAGCGGCCGGTGATACTGCAAGAGGCTCTCGGCCTTGCTCCCGAGCCGGAAGCTATTGCGAAGACGGTTCTCGTCTTCGTTGCCCCAGCGGTCGGCTGTCGGTGGATCGTCGGAGCCGAAGTTGGTTCCGACGATTTCCTCGCCCTTCGCGGACCATGACGGTGCATCACCGTCGACTCGCTCTTCGTAGTAGTCGGCCAACCAGCCGGTCAGATTCGAGTGGCCGGAGAGGGTTAACGACTCTGGCACCCTGGGTCTCCCCGTAATCGTCAGCTTGCGCATGCCAGAGCTGCCGACGACCTGCTGATGAATCGCGAGCCACGGGTCGGGCTGACCAGGCAGATACTCCTCGAAGACCTTTCGACCCTGAATGAAGACGGTGTACGTGTTGTTCTTCATGACGAGCCGTAACGGGTACCACTCCTTCGCATCGTCAAGCGGCGGCTCAATGGGCTGAGTGCGATGTGCCTTGCCGTACTGGGTGATCTCCGTGGTCTTGCGGTCCCAGCGAGTGGTCGTCATCAGCGCACCGTATGCAAGCTGCATCTGGTTGCCGCCGAATGCCCGGATCTCGCAGTTGACCTCAAAATCGCCCTGAAGCGGGGTATTCAAATACAAGTAATCATCTTTGTGACCCTGTCCGTGGTGCAGGATGCCGTCCTGGACCCACCAACGCGGGATCGGCTTGCCCGAGGAGCGTGAGAGCGAAGTCGCATTTTCGACGCGCGACCAGAGCGGCATGCGCGTGGCCACTTCCATCTCGTCAAGTCTGGACGGGGGCGTATCGAGCAGCTCGCCCCGGCGGAAGGCGTACATCAAGTAGTGGCCCCAGAGATCGCGCTGGTAGAACGATTGGCCGTGTCCGTTCAGGTAATGCCAGTGATCGAGCTGTGCGTTCAGAAGTTGCCGGGAGAGCTCGCGCAGCGCCGGGCGCCCAATACTCGCCCATTGCGCAACCTGCTCCGGAGCACGCTGCCAGGCGAGCGACGTGTCTTCCTTGGGCTTCGCCTGGACCAGGGTCAGAAGCTGTTGCAAGTTGGTCTGGGCGGCGGTGTCGCGTTTCTGAGCGAGGCAGATCAGCGCCATCAAGGCGGCCCGCTCGCGAGTAACCCGTTCGTGAGGCGTCTTATTGGATTGAACGAGCTCGCCCAGTTCGTCGAGCTTGTTGAGCCGCCGCGCAACCGACACCAGTTCGAGGGCCGGGCCATCGAGCACGCCGCCGGTGTGCAGCCGGGTTTCGGCGATGTTGTCGGGAGGCTCGATCCCCGGCGAAGCCACTGGGGGCGCCGCATCCGTGGGCGTGTACGTCACCGCGAGCCGGAAGTCGTGCTTATCGGGACGGGGCATGACCCACTCGAGCAGGTACTCGTACCGCTTCGGTAACGGCAACGCACGAGCGGTCTTCAGCACATGATCCGCCGAACGCGAGAAGTGATCTTCGCCGATCAGCTCGCGACGGCCGAGACGGTCGCCGACCGTGGAGCGGTCTACGTCGTCGCGTACCAGCAGATCGTTCGGCAAAGTCTTGGGCCAGTTGCCCGTCAGGACGACGTTGCGGACCTGGGCCGCCGTCTGGTCGCGGAAGTGGAAGAGGCCGAACTGCCGCGAATTCGCGGTCTCCAACGGACTGCGCGCGACCTTGACCCCGTTCAGCTCGATCACGACCTCGCCATCCGCAACCCCAACCTTCGCCGCGTTCCACGCGCGGGGCTTCAGCGGCAACGGCCCGGAGCCGAGGCGAACGCCCGGCGCGTCGGCGGTGTTACCCGGCTTCAAACCGGTCCACTCGTTCTCGCCGTCACTGATCCAGTGCAACCGGACATCATCGGGTTCGAGGAGGAATGTCAAACGGTCGAGCGAGGGATGGACCATGAACTCGTTCGGCTCGTAGTAGAACTCATACGAGAGCGCATCACCTTCGCGGAGCGGGCGCACGTAGTAAAGCCGGCTCTGGACCGCGTCGTTCCCTGACGTCGGCTCGACCTTGCGGCACTGGATCAGGCCGTCGCGTGCGACCCAGTCGTACTGGTCGAGCACGGAGTCGGAGGCGATCGTGTCGATCCGAGGGTCGCCGTCGCGGAGCGTCCGGCGGGGCGGCTGCGACTGGTGGAAGAAGTTGCTGACCCACCCTTCGAGGCGGTCGCCATGGGTCAACGGCACCTCGCGCGGAATCGTCGGTGATCCCGTCACCGTGATGTTGCGGAACGTCGATTGCCGTTCCCGGCCGCAGAAAATCGTAAGCCACGGAGCCGTCGGGCTGGGATTGGTGTCGCGATAGAAGAGGTGCCCGTTAACGAGGTACCGCACTTCGCCCGGTTCGACCTGAACCGTCATCCGGTTGTACTCGTCGTGGACGGTGAACCGGCTCGACAGCGCCAGTCGCTCGCTGCGCCCGAACGGGTACACGCCGCTCGGGACGTTGTTGGCATTCGCTTCAAAGATCAGCCCGCCGTAGCCTACGTGGCCCTCAGCCCAGCCGCCGATGAAGGCGTCGGCCGAGAACTCGAACTTGCCCGTCAGCGGGAGGTCGAACAGCACAGCCTGGTCGCCCGGACCGGTGATGTGCCGGAGGTGGCCCTCACTTTCAACCCACCAGGCCAGCGGCGTGCCCAGGGCGTGCTGTTCGGCGGTCGGCATCGTCGCCGCGTGCCAGTGCGCCAGGCCGGGGTCCGACGCCAACACGGCATCCGTTGCGCTCGACCGCCGCGCCACATTGATCGCGTAGTCGCGTCTCAAGTGAGCGAGATGCGCCCAGGTCTGACTCCGTTGCGAGAGGGTGATCAGCGATTGCGTCATTGCGGGACCAACGTCCTTCCAGAGCGCACGGTCGCGCAGCGCTGCGCGGGCCAACAAGACGTCGGACCAGGGGATGCCCTGCCCGTTCTGGTTTTTGTCCACCCTCGTCTTGAGCACCTGGGCCCTTGCCTGCAGGCGAGGTTTCATCATCGGGCCAAGCTCGCGCGCCATCTGGGCGAGGATCAGCAGCGGCTCGGCATTTTCAATCTTCTTGTCGGCGAGGTTCTGGAGTTCTCGGCTCAGGTCGTCGAGCGTATCGGCCTCCCGCGCCGCGCTCAGGAGCATTCCAGCAGTGCTGGCAACGCCGTCGTCGAACATCGACGTCGGGAACGTCCCGAAGGCTTTCGGCGGCGTGTCCAACGGTACGAACGAGGCGAGCAGGCGAATGGACTGGCGATTGTCCGTGGGCATCGTCCAGGCCTTCAGGCTTTCGTACCGTTCCTTCGCCGGCACCTCGGCGAACTTGCGGGCGAGCATCGTCAACACGGTCCCGAGTTGCGGGTCGCCGCCGCGATACGCTGGAGCATCGACGAACTCGCCCAGCGCGTTGAGCGTGTCGGCCCACTGACCGGAGCGGGCGTACTCGGCGGCGACCTTTTGGATGTTCTGCTTGCGCACATACAGTCCGTAATCGCCACCGTAGTTCGGCATCGTGCGCATCAGAACCGCCTGGTACTCGCGTAATTGCTTCCGGCCTTCCTCAGCATTCCCCGCCGCGAAATGAGCGTGGGCCAGGGTCCGCCGCAGGCTCGAGAGGGGCTCGGTGCCGGACGTATTTGCCAGGTTGTTCGTTGCCTGAGTTAAGACGGCAAGCGCCTTCGCACCCGCCTTGGGATCATCGAGCACCGGCATGGCGACGAGGCACGCTTCCTCCGCCGTCGTTTCCAACGAGTCCCGCTTGAGCCTGGCGAGAAGGGTGTCGAGCTTCGAAGACAGAAGGGTGGAATCGTGGGCCGCCTCTGCGAGCAGTGCCGTCAACACATCGGCTTCGAGCTCGGCCAACTTTTCGCCGCGCCTGGCGTCGATCCGCGCTTTGAGATCATCGACCCGCCCCGCCCGCACGGCCCAACGCACCAGGTGACCGGCGACACTGCGAGGATGCTGCGCACTCTGCGCGATCGGGCGAGCGTAGAGGAAGATCTCGGCCGGGCGTCCTTCCGGGAGCACCGCGTCTCGCAGGGTTTCATAGACGTCCGCAGCCGGCGGTTGGACTCGCTGCCAGATCAGGTCGAGATTCGCGAGCCGCTCTTCGACGACTCGGGCGGTCTGCGACACCTGCGGGTCGTCACCCCCACGGCGGATGACCATACCGCTATTGTTATTGTTGTTGATGGCGATGGGCACGACCGGCGGCCCACCGCGTAGCGATTCGCGCACGGCGCGAAGCGACAGGCCCAACATGCCTCGGCGGGCGGATGCCATTCCGACCTGCGCAGCAAGTTCGAAGCGTTCGAGCGTCGTCGCGATCGCGGCCGGCTTGTTCGCCGCGGGCTTTGCCTTCTCGGGGCTGGCCGCAGGCGACGGATGGTTCACCAGTGCCTGCTGGAGCATCCGGGTCCAAAGCTGCTCCGCCTGGGCGGTATCGCCACGGTCATGGGCCGCCTGGCCCCATTCGCGCAGCAGCGCAAGACTTACGACCGTGTCCGCCTGGCGTTGCGCACCTTCGAGCGCGATTGACCCCAGGCGGTCGCCGAGAGAGCGCGTCTCGGCGCGTGCCCAGCATTCCCGCGCCACGAGCCAGAGCCCAACTCGCCTGGCCGCTTCCGTCCGCTGCCGGGCATTCGGCCGGCTCCCCTCGGACAGGGCCTCCAAGGGAGCGCCCTCCGCCTGCTTCAACAAAGTCTCCGCGGCCTCCGCAAAGCTCTTCGCGTCTCCTCCGGCCGAGGCAACTAGGGCCGAAGCCGTGAGTACCGACAGGTCCCCGGGCGTCTTCTCGGCCAGGATCGCGAGCGACTTCTTCATCTCCTCCGCAAGGCCGGCCTTCTTCGACGCCGCCTTGAACACCTCCGCGCCGAAGCTCGTCAGGCGCGCACGGTCGATTTCCCGAGGCGTTACGAGCAACACCAGATCAATCGCCTGCCCGCCGTGATCCTGGCCCGGCTTGAGCATGGCTCGCAGGGTGGGCGCGAGCGACCGGTCATCCAGCCCGCGCAGGCCCCGGCTCAAGCCCTCGCGTAACTGGCGCTTGGTGTACTCTTCATTGCCGTAGTTGGCGATGAGACGCATCGTCTCGCTATGCGACAGCACCTCGTTGTAGAGCGGAACCGCATCGGCGGGGAACCCCAGTTCGAGCAGCTCGTTCCCCATTGAGACGATCGACTCGACGCGCCGGTAGGCGGCATAGTTGGGGTCGCCCCAGTTGGTGTTGTCGGGCTTCTTCGCGAACCCCATGACGATGTCGCGAGCCTCAGCGAGACGCCCGGCCTTGCGATACAACGCGACCAGCCTGCGGACAGGCTGATACTCGTAGTCCATCCCGCTCGAGTTATTGTCTTGCTTGAACGCTTGCTCGTACAATTTCATCGCGATCGGCTCGAGAGGACCGCGGTTTTCGATTTGCTGGCCGACGATGATCCGCGCATTCGCGGGGATGGGCTCGTTCTTGGTGTCCTTGGCAAGCAAGGCTTCGAGATCCTTCTTCGCCTCGTCAATTCTCCCTTTTCGCACCTTGATGAGCGCGAGCAAGGCTTCACCCGCGCTCCACTCGGGAACCCGCTTGAGAGCCTCCTCAATTTCCCTGGCAAGCGCATCGAGCTTGTTCTGTTTCTCGGCCGCGCCGAGCAGATGGTCAGTGGTCCCATAGACCTGACCTCCACTCCCCCAACTGTGAATCTGATCGAGCCCCGCCCAACGCGACACTGTGCGCTGTGTTGGACCTGGAATGATCGCTTCCCGGACGTAGTCGTACATCTCGGGCCGTTTCCAGGCCTCGTCGCTGTAGAGGTTCGAGATCAACTGGCTCCGCTCGTTCGGGAACGCGTCCCACATCTTGCGGAAGAGCTTCACGGCTCGCTCGCGCGTCTTCTCATCTTGAAAGAGACGCTGAACCAGTTGCTGGACCGACCAGTAGTTTCCCAGCTTCTTCAGATCGACCTCTTCGAGGATCTTCGATAGCTCTTCGGCCTTGCCCGCCTGTTGAAAGGCGTTCTCGATCTCCCAGTAGCGGTAACCGAACAGCGAGGGCTCCTTGGCGATCGCGACCTTGAAGTGCTCGATCGCAGCAGCCTGTTCGCCCGCCTGGACGAGATCCATCCCGATCTTGTAGCGAAGCTGCGCGTCGTTGGCCCGCAACGCAACGATCTGGTTCATTACGGCGCGCACCTTGGCCGGCTCGTTGGCCGCCTTGTGATAGTCGGCCAGCGTCTGAAGCAACTGCACGGCGTTCGGCGACGTCTTGAGCTGAGCCTCGACGCGTGCGATCAGCTCCTGAAGCTTGCCCGAGCGGGCGAGCACCTGGATCGCCTCGCGATGCGCGGTGTCATTCTCATCCTGGTACGGGTTGAACGTCCGCGCGGGGGCTCGGCGCAGGATTTGGTGGGCGACCTGCACGGCCACATCCATCTTGTTCTGCTGCTGGTACTGTTTCATCAGGCCGACGAGCGTGTTGGTGTTGTTCCCAGCCCGCCGGCGAGCACGGGCCAGCACGGCCTCGGCCAGGTCGTGCATGCCGAGCTGGTGCATCTGCGCAGCGAGCTGAACCTGAAGGTTCGTGTCGAGCCGGAGGTTGAACAGCCGTTCGGATGCCAGCCGCGCCCGTTCGACGTTCCCCGACAGCACGGCCAGCCGCAGTGCCATGATCTCCCGGCGCTGCATGATCCGCTGATCGAGCGCCTCGACCCCTTCGACGATCGCCAACGCCTCATCGTTTTCACCGCGCTCCGCCCGGATCTCGGCAAGACCCAGCCGCAGCTCCGGATCTCCCTTGGTCAACTCGACCGCCTGCGTGAGGCTCCGGATCGATTCGTCGCGGTCGTCGTTCCACCACTGGAGATAACTCAGAGCCAATAGCGGCAGGACGCGCGACGCTTGAGGCGCCTTCTCGACTCGCTCCTTCGTGTGGGCCATCAAATCGCTCATCAAATCGTCGCGCTTATACAACTCGTACGCGGCGCGAAGCATTTGGATCGCTGCTACGTCGAAATAGGCGTTCGCCGTGGGATACGCGACGTTGATCCATTGATAGTTTTTGCCGAAACGCATGTTGAACTGAACGGCATTGGCCTGCCCCGGGTTCGATGTCTGATGGGTGCGGTGCCGCTTGGCGACGAGCTCGTGCTGAGCGTACCAGTCGAAGTAGTGATCGAGCACCTTCAGCACATCGGCGTGCGCCTTGGCGTGATCGCGTTTCGCCATGAGCTGGATCAAGGAATCGGTGAAGCCGGCCATCCCGGTGCTGGTGACCTGGTTCCCCTCGCGCTGAACGTAGCGGTCGAGGAGCGACAGCGTCGTTTCCACATCATTGTGCGACGCGGCCATGGCAATCCCATTGCGGAGCGTATCGAGATTGTCCTGGGCGGCGATCGTCTCCTTGTAGAGCCGTTCGGCTTGATCCTTGCGCTGGCCGCGCATGAGCTCGGTGCTGACGGCGTTGACGATCTGGAGGCTGTCCCAGTCCGGCCGACGCGCCTTGAGGGTCTGATAGCTCGACCGCACGTGATCCAGCTCCGCCGCAGGGAGCGGAGGTGTCTTGTCGACAACCGCGGCATCCTCCTCATCCGAAGCTTGCTGCTGATACTCGCCCGGTTTGAGCGCCCGCGCGGGAAGCGACGACAGGAAAACCCACAGCGCGCCGGGATCGTTGGGGGCTTGCCGGCTCAACGCAAGGGCGGCTTCGTACGTGTCGCGATTCTCCTGGCGCAGCAGACTGAGGTAATACCAGTCCCAGAGCTTGCGAGTATCGTGAGGAGCCTTTTCCGTGGCCTCGGCAAACTCCTTGACGACGGTGTCGAGCTTTCCGTTCTTCTGGGCAAACTGAATCAGCCATCCGAGCGCCGCGATGCGGGCCTGGCCGAAATCGGTCGGAGTCCAGACACGTGACTGCTGGGGCATGCCGTTATAGATCTGACGGTTTTCCAGACCCGTCGCCTGGCGAATGTTCCAAATGGTCTGCACCCGGGTCTGGAGCTGAGGCACGACGGGCTGCTGGATCTGACTCGCTCTTGTACGAGCCGTGGCAAGCCGGCCGGTTTTGGGTTTATTCAACGCCTTGGCGAGCGCGCTCTCCTCGTCGTCGCCCACGTGGAGGTCGAGGAGTTTGCGGAACTGCCGCGCAGCCTCGTCGCGCTTCTCGGCCTGGGCCAATGCGACGCCGTCGCGATAGAGCCCTTCCCAGGAGTCGGGATGATCGCGCAGGAAGCGTTCGATAACGCCAAGCGCCGTCTGCGTTTTGTCGGCGGACAGGAGGCTATCGATCGACTGCAAGACCCGATGCGTCTCCTGTTTGCCGCCCGCGATCCGCGCCCAGAGCGCCTCGGCCTCGGACGCCTCGCCCGCGCGGAGGTAAAGCTGGGCCAGGCGGGCTGAGCCTTCGTCACTCGGTGCGACGTCGTTCAACTGGCGTTGATACTTGGCTGCTGTGGCGAGATCGCCGTCGGTCTCGGCGAGGTTCGAGAGCTGCTGGAGCAAGGCCGTGTCGCGCGCGTTGGCCGCCAGGAGCCGCTCCATCTCCGACCGCGCCGCGCCGTAGTCGCCGGACGACTGGTACGCTTGAGCCAGGCAGATGGCCATTTCGCGAGCTTGTTTCGCTTCGCGCTCCTCGCGTTCCAGGCGGGCGATGAGGCGGTCGAACTGATTGCGCTGGAGGTATAGGTCCGTCAGCCGGGCGATGATACCGAGGCGGTTGTCGAGCTCGGGCGTCTTCTCGAAGGCCCGCCAGTAGAGCTCGATGGCCTCCTCGGTGCGGAACTCACGGGCGAGGGCTTCGCCCAGGGTCGAGAGCGCCTTGTTGTCGTTAGGATTCACCCGCACGGCGCGGCGAAGCGTATCGAGCCCTTCCTCCACCTCGCCAAGCTGCGTGCAAAGGTCGGAGAAGAACTGGTACGACTCCGGGTTACCGGGCGCCGCGGCGAGGACTTCGCGACCCGCTTTCAGGGCGTTCTCGCGGCGGCCAAGCTTAACCTCGAGCTTCGCCACTTGCGTCAGGTATTCGGTCAGGGCCCGGCGGTCGAGCCCGGCCAGCTTACGATAAGCCACCACGGCTCCGCCAAAGTCGCCGGCGGCTTCGTGAATCCGCGCGTAGGTCGCCCAGGCCGCGATCGATTTCTCATCAAGCGTCACAGCTTTGCCGATCGCGACCGTCGCTTCGGGAAGCTTCTGGTCCGCCTCGTAGTAGCGCGCCAGCCGTCGCCAGCGTTCGGCGGTGGCACTGCGCCCCGCGTCGAGATCGGCGCGAAGTGTTTCGATCTGCTTCTCCAATTGCTCCGACGCTTCGTAGGTTTTGATCTGAAGCCCGAGCACCGCCTCGCCCTGCTCCGGGTCATCGACGGCCTTCGCAGCCATGTCGAGCTGTTTCAACGTGTCGTCGAACCGCTCGAGCTGCAGCAGCCATTCGGCATACTTGATCTGAAAGTCGAACTCGTCCGGGGCCAGCTTACACGCCTCGGCACTCGGCACGACGGCTTCTTTCACATAGCCAAACCCCGCAAGCACCTCGGCCAGCCGTCCCAGGTTTTTTGCGGTCCGGTTCTTCCCCTCGGCAATCTTCCCCCAGGTTTCGAGCGCTTCCTTCGACTTCTTGAGGTTGTGATAAAACTCGCCGAGATACTCGTAGTATTGGGGCGATTCCGGCGCGAGCGCGATCGCTTTCTTGTAGAGCTCGACCGCGTCGTCCGGCATCTCGGCCTGGCGGAAGAGGTCCGCGACCAGCACGGCTGTCGGGGCATCGTTCGGACGGGCGCTAACCAGCGTACGCCAGACAGCCGCGGCAGCCTTCTTGCGCTCGGCCTCGGGCCGGTCGATGTCCTTGAGCAGCAAGCGGCCCCAGTCGCGGACGATGTCGGGGTTGTTCGGCTCGGCCTTGGCCATCGCCTCATATTGAGCGGCGGCTTCCGTAAACTTCTTCTCCTGCACGAGTTGCTCGACCAAGGCGAGGCGCAGCTCCTTGCGCGACGGGGCAAGATTCACGGCCTTGTCGAACCAAACTTGCGCTTCCTTCGCCCGTCCCAACGAGGCGAGCGTTCGACCGAGGCGGGCCATGGCCTCGACGTCTTCAGGCGATTTCTTGATCCATCCCTCGTAGTAGGTGGCGAGTCCGGCCTGGTCGTCGTTGCGAAGAAACACTTCCTCGATCCGGCGACGGACGTCTCGATAGAGCCAGCTATCGGGATTGAGCTGGCTGAGCAGCGACTCGAAGTCGGCGAGCGCGTCTTTCGCGCGATTCAGCCGCACCTTGAGTTCAGCCGCCTCGACGCGGAATTGCACTTTGCGGTACGGGTCGGTCGCCTTCTTGCCGAGGGCCTCGTAGCGCGGAAGGGCCTTCGCGGGCTCGTTCTCCTCGGCGAGCGTCGACGCGATTTGTTCCTGCACGCGAACATCGTCGGGGAACAGGGCTTCGAGCCGGTTCCACACCTCGAGTGCCTCGGCCGAGTGATACGCCCGCTGGTGGACGCGTCCCAGGGCCTGGAAGATCGGCAGCAGGTCCGCCCGGCTGGGCTTGCGCTCGATCGCGCGTTCGAATGCCTCGGCAGCGGCGTCCGGCTGACCAACGAGAACGAGGGCCTGACCGAGGTAGAACGATGCGAGCGGGTCGTCGGGCCGTGCGGCTTCCGCCTGCTTGAGGGCCGCCACTCCCGCGGCGTCCCGGCCGCGCTGGGCTTCGAGCAGACCCAGGAGCATCCAGGCCGTACCGTCTTTCGGATCCTTGACGGTCCGGTCGCGGTACGTTTTGAGGAACCCATCAAGCGTCCCGCGCTCCACGTGATAGCCGTAGACCCGGTCGAGAGCGGTGCCGCGTCTCGGGCTCTTTTCCAGGAGCGCGAGGAACCGCTCCATCGCCTGCCGTTCGCGCGCCTCGTCGGCCGAGGCCTCCGCCGGCTCCTGAGCTCGCACTCCGGCGGACCCCCAGGCCAAAACGAGCGCCGCGACCAACCCCCAGACGATCCCGATCCGGGTCCGTGCCATCGTTGCCTCCCCCGCTCTGCCGCATCCAGAATCACGTTGCGCCGGGAACTCGAACGACCCCGACCGACTGGCTCGATTTGCCTTCCGCAGCCTTGAATCAGGCAGGATAGCCCGAACGAATTCCTTAGTCAATCGACTACAAATGACGTCGGCGCGGAAGGAAGGGCCAAGATTGTGCACAGAAGGGTTGGAGATTTCTTTCAGCGTTTCGCGGCGGACGCGATCGTGCCCATCGTAGAGCAACACACCGTTGCGTTGTTCGCTGGATCAAGGATTGCACGGTTGCGCTGTGCCGCCGGAGTTTCGCGCCAAACCGGTCGACTTCGGCTCTCCTGGCGGATCCTCTCACTCGTCCCAATTCGCGTATTGCTTGGGGGCCTTGCCGTGCTGCTCGATGACTCGGGCACTTTTCAGTTTTGCATCGGGCGGATCGATGCGCTCCAATTTGATTGTGAACTTCCAGGAATCGCCGAAGTCGTACAGCAAGTCCACAACCTGTCCAGGGTCCAGCGGCAGCGTACCGATCGGAACCTGATCCGCCCATGGGCCTTCATCCATCTCGGGGTGCACCGCGCGGCCCTTCGCTCCGAAGCGATCGCGGTACGTGAATTCATACAGATGGTCGAAGTCGAACTTCATCGACTGAAGGATCGCGGAGACCAGATCGTCGACGGTGGCACTCGACGGAATGGCGATGAGACGCCATACACTTGCAAGTGAGACCTTGAAAATGTATGTTCCTTCGTGGTGCTCGAGCACCGGAAGCTGCAGGTTCTCCTCCCACTCCAGGAAATAGGGTTGAAACAGCGGTTGCCAGACCCCGAAGCGACGCGCTTCGGCAAGTTCAGCCTCGTCGCTGTCTTCGGCTTCGTCATCTTCAACGGGCAGCGGAGCGTCTGATTGACCGGCGGACGCGAAAAGGTCGCCGCCCCTGACGTAGTGGCTCCATTGGGAGCAGAGCAGGCTCATGCAGGCGTCACCGAAGGGTGTGTGATGGACCGCAGCGGGTTGCCAGGAGGCGACTTCTCCCTTGGGGTGCTCGACACTCAGCAATCCGAACAAGTCCATAAGAGCCACCAGGGATAGCCCCTCAATTCCAGACATGTAGGCGCGATCCGCGCCCTTGAGGTGGAATCGTCTGCCCTCCTTGGGAATCTGCCGCCACGCGATCAGGGTCCTGAAGAGCAAAGCGTCGGCGTGACCCGGTTCGCCAACCATCTCTGAGCGACCGAACCTGAGCCACGCTTCGAGGAGGTTGAAGTACCGCTCAGTCGCGTTGAGTGCGTCCCATTGCCCTTTCATCGCAACGTCGATCACGAGCCGGGCCTTGCTCCCGAGCCCATCGACCCGGACGAGTCCGGACGCCCGGAGTAACAGGTGCAACCCTTCCAGGTACGGGTGCGACTTGAGGAGCGGCCGCTTCATCTTCAAGCGAAGCGGCCGGTGTAGTCGTTCATTCACCTCTTCCAGGTGTTTGATAGGAAAGAGGTTGTTCTTTCCGCCGGCTTCCACCCCCTTGGGACCGATGAAGTCGAGTACCACCTGGAAGTCGTGCAGCACGGGTCCCGGCGAATCGGCGGTAATGACTTGTTCGCTGAGGACGTCCTTCGCTTCCTTACTGAATTCGACGTCGAACATCCCGGTGGCCCCTCTCGGTATGGTGTGTTGGAGATCAACCTCTGCAAAGGACGGACCGAACCGCCGCGCTGCGCGTTCTCCCTTCGAGAATCGCGGTGATCACACCCGAGATTGACGTTTGCGCCGCCCGATTGCAAGCCAACGGCTCTACCGGCCGTACGTCATCGCGCTCTGGCCAATGCACCGAACCAACCCGTTTCCTCGACACGTTCGGTATCCGACCCGCCCGCACGGTCGCATCCGCTTCAAGAAGGGCGCAAGCTCGCACCGAAGTTCTCACCATCTTCGCCCGCGTTCCGTACCAGGTGTTCTCACCGAGGTTCTCCGGTTGACCTCACGAACGAGGCCGGCCGGCGTTCCCAGGACAGATGGCCTTCGTCAAACAACAGCGGGAACCCGCAGCCGCCGTACAAGGACCACGGTGTTTATCAATTCCGGGTGATTCAGGGATCGGTCTGATAGCATAACCTGGGAATACGGAACATTCCGGACGAATCAAGGATCGGAGTTCGATCAAGGTGGCGGGCCTTCGTCGGCCGGCCGGGATCACGTCGAACCCCCATCGACGTTTTGGCTATGAGGTGGAGCATGCGAGGCTACGAGGGGCGACGTCTTTCGGTTCCTCACCGGCGCGCGCTGCGGCGCAAGGTCTGGGCATTTCGACCAGACGGCTACGTGGCCGGCCTGGAGGAGCGGCTTCTGCTCTCCGGCCTCACGCTGAGTCCGACCACGCTACCGGACGATACTCTGGGACAGCCGTATAGCGCGACGGTCAGTGCGTCCGGAGGATCGGGGAATTACACGTTCGACGTGTCGAACAACTCGCTCCCCGGCGGCCTGACTTTGAACGCGTCGTCCGGAGTCATCAGCGGCACCCCAACCACAACCGGTCCGGCGAGCTTCACGATCGGGGCGTCGGACAACAACGACGCATCCTTGACGGGCAGTCAAGATTACACGGTCAACATTAATCCTGCGATCACGTTCACCACCACCGCGCTTCCCGGCGCGACTTCAGGCACCGCCTACAGCCAGACCGTGTCCGCGACCGGCGGCACGGGATCGCTCTCGTACACAGTGACCACGGGTTCGCTGCCCACTGGCTTGACTCTGGCCCCGTCGACAGGTGCAATCAGCGGAACGCCGACATCGACCGGCTCGTCCTCGTTCGTCGTTACAGCCACAGACAGCGTCGGCGCCACAGGCACCGAAAACTACTCGATCAACGTCAACCCGCCGATCACCTTCTCCACGCTCGCGCTCCCCACTGCGACTCTCAATACCGCGTACACCCAGCAAGTGTCCGCGACCGGCGGCACCGGGACGCTCACATACAGTCTCGCAAGTGGCACGTTGCCGGCCGGCCTGAACCTCCTGCCATCCGGCGGGATTACGGGCACCCCCACCACCGCGGGCTCCTCGAATTTCACCGTTAAAGCCGCCGACACCGCAGGCGCGTCGGCAACCGAGTCGTACACCCTCGGCGTCAACGCCACTGCTTTCGCAATCAGCCCGACCAGTCTCCCGAACGTCGCAAACGGGACGGCTTACAACCAGCAGCTCACGACGACCGGCGGCACCGGCACGGTCACATTCGCGGTGACCTCGGGAAGCGTGCCTCCGGGCTTGACCTTCAGCAATACCGGATCGCTCACCGGCGTTCCCACCACCGCGGGAACGTCCAACTTCATCGTGACCGCGACCGACTCTGCGAGTCACACAGCGACGCAGGCCTACGCGATCCAGGTGAGCCCCACGATCACCTTCGGGACAACGTCGCTGCCTCCTTCCACGATCGGGGTCGCCTACACCCAGCAGATTTCGGCGACGGGTGGTACCGGAACGCTCGGCTTCATGGTCTCCTCCGGCGCACTACCCCCGGGGCTTTCGCTCTCGCCCAATGGATCGATCACAGGAACCCCAACCAGTGCTGGTTCCTCGACGTTCGCCGTCACCGCAACCGACTCGGTCGGGGCCAAAGCCTCGGAGACCTACACCGTCCTCATCAACCCGGCGATTACGTTCACCACAAAAACGTTGCCGACAGCCACGTTGAACCAGGTCTATGGCCAGCAACTTCAAGCGACCGGCGGTACCGGCGCACTGAGCTACGCCGTCACACTCGGCTCGCTGCCTGCCGGCCTCACGCTCTCGAGTACGGGCGCACTCACGGGAACCCCCACGAGCACCACTTCGGAAACGTTCACCGTCACTGCGACCGACACCGTCGGTTCCTCCACGACCCAGCAATACACCCTCGGCGTCAACGCAACATCGTTCGCCATCAGCCCGACCTCGCTACCCAACGCAACGGATCAGACGAATTACAGCCAGCAACTCACCACCACCGGCGGCACTGGTGCAGTCACTTTCCAAGTCACCTCCGGCGCGGTGCCGGCGGGGATGACGCTAAGCAGTGCCGGACTCCTCGCCGGAACGCCCAACACGACCGGTACGTCCGCCTTCACCATCACTGCGACCGACGCGAATAACGATACGGCGACCCAGGCTTACCAGATCGTGGTCAACCCCGTGATCACGATCACCACAACGACGCTCCCCGCCGCGACGGCGAACGCCACCTACAACCAGCAACTCACCGCGACCGGTGGTACGGGGACGCTCACCTGGACACTGGCCAACAACACGACTCTGCCAGCCGGTCTGACCCTCGGCAACACGGGCACGATCACTGGTGTTCCGACCACGGCCGGTTCTTCGACATTTCAGATTAGCGCGACGGACACCGCCGGGGCCAAGGCCACCCAGACTTACAACTTCACGGTGAACGCGGCGAGCTTCGTATTCACGACAACCAGTCTTCCGGCCGCCTCGGTAAACGCGAACTACAGCAAGCAACTCGCGACGACGGGAGGCACAGGCGCGTCCACCTTCACCGTTTCCTCCGGTAGTCTCCCCGCCGGTCTCTCGCTTTCGACTTCCGGCGTCATCAGCGGACAACCTACAGTCTCCGGCATCTCGAGCTTTACCATCAAGGCCACGGACACCGCCAACGACACCGCCACGCAGGCATTCACGTTCACCGTGAATGGACCCATCATTTTCACGACGACGTCGTTGTTGCCAGCAACCGTAGGGGCGGCCTACGCCCAGCAGTTGACGACAGCGGGTGTCAGTGGCACAGCCAGCTACGCGATCACGTCCGGATCACTGCCGACAGGGCTCACCCTGTCGACCGGCGGACTCATCAGCGGGGTCCCCACAACGGCGGGATCCTCAACCTTTACCGTCACCGCCACCGATTCCAACAGCGCCAACGGGTCGCAGGCATTCACTCTCAACGTCATGAGCGGCACTGCAACCGGCCCAGCCGGCCCGACGGTCAGCAGCCTCCAACGGTTCGGTTTCCACCGGCAGCCGACGAGCTTCGTTCTGACCTTCGACGAAGCGCTGAACGCTACGACCGCACAGATTGTGAACAACTACACCCTCGTCAGGATCAACCGGGGCCACGCCGGCAAGCCGATCCCGTTGACGACCGTCATCTACAACTCCACCAACCACACGGTCACTCTGACGCCACTCAGAAGCCTCTCGCTGTTTGCGACGTACCGGCTGACCGTCAACGGCACCTCTCCGATCGGCGTATCGGACACCGCAGGCAACTTCCTGGAAGGCCAGAATGGTAAGCCGGGAACCAACTATGTCCAAACCTTCGGGCGCAGCATCCTGGCCGGTCCGGCGCCCACCAGCACGACGTCGCATGTGAGAAAGGCGACTCGAAGATAATTCGCTCCCGGCGGCGAGGTCGCTAAAGTCGGGAAACGCGCCGACCGTGCTGCAACCACGACCCGGCCTGAGGCGCCAGCCACGCCTTGGGTCGGGTCGTTCGATTCGTGGTATCAACCCCTCAGCCCCGCTATCGGAACTTGCTCATCTCAAATCGACTCCACATTGCACTTCATCCAATCTTCATTCAAACTGCGCATCGCCTCTTTATCATATCCCGGTCGTTGGCGGATGGTCCTTGTGGGAACCTGTGACATGCCCCTTTCGGGCATGGGGAGAGTGTGCATCATGGCACGACCGAGAGTTCGGGCGTTCGGCGGACTGGGATTCCTGGGTGCGTTGCTCTGTTGCGCTGCGGTCCAGGCGGATATCGAGCTCATTGGCAAGGCCAGCCTTCCCGGAGATGCTCACGACCGTTCCGGGTTCCAGGGTCGGTATGTCAACGCACAAGGTGACTCGATTCCCGCTGATCAGCTCGGATCTTGGGGATCGTCGATCGAATACTCGGGACATGGCAACCGCTACTACGTGGCGAACGACCGAGGCTTCGGCGACGGCACGAGCCGCTCGGAAGATCGGTTCCACGTGCTCGAGATCCAGGCCGATCCGAAGGCGAAGGCACTCTCGCTCAGGCTGCTCGAGACCCACCCGCTCGTCAATGAGAAGGGCGATCCGTTTATCGGACTGTCCGCTCCCAGCCCACTTCGGTTTGACCCCGAGAGCGTGCGCGTGGGGCAAGGCGGTACGCTCTTCATGTCCGACGAGTACGGACCGTATATTTATCAGTTCGATACGAAGGGGCGCCGGATCAAGGTCTGGAACGTGCCGACGAAGTTCAACGTCGCGCACCCGTCCGGCGACGAGGATGAGGAGATCAAGTCGAACACGCTTGGCCGGGTGTCGAATAAAGGTATGGAAGGGCTGGCGATCACGCCGGACCATTCTACCCTGTTCGGCATGATGCAGAGTCCCCTGATCCAGGACGGCGGCCGCAAGGGCGTCAACGTCCGGATCGTGCGGATCGACCTGGCCGACGGCGCAACGCGCGAGTACGTCTATACGCTCGGCAGTCCGAAAACCGCGGCGAGCGAGATTCTCGCGGTCGACGGGCACCGCTTCCTGGTGCTGGAACGCGAGGGGAAAGGCGGGAAGGACGCGGCGTTCAAGAAGCTCTTCCTCGTCGATACCAACGGTGCGACGGATGTCAGCGCGATCGGAACGACCGCCTCGAATGGCCTTCCCCTCGACAGTTTGCCCACTGGTGTGAAGGCCGTGTCGAAGCGGCTCTTCCTCGACCTGCTCGAATCGAAGTTTGGGTTGGCAGGGGCCGACTTTCCCACCAAGATTGAAGGCCTGGCCTGGGGCCCGGACCTCCAGGACGGCCGGCGCGTGCTGATCGTCACAACGGACAATGACATGCTGCCCGGCCAGCCTTCGTGGGTGTGGGCATTCGCCGTAGATCGGGCCGATCTCGCGGAGCAGCCGTAATTCGGCTTTGCGCCGGGGAATGTTTCGGCTAGATTGCGGCGCAGAGTCGGATCGCCGCGCGGACTGCTGCGCGGCCCTCTCGATGGCGTTGCGCAGTTTCGGGACGCGAGGCCAGTGAGATCGTCGACGCCGCGCAAGGCGAACGGGCGCCGATAGCACACCCAGGTCAAGCCCCACAACAGCCGAAGGGACTCAGCCATGCGACGGATCGCAGTGCTCAACCAGAAGGGCGGGGTAGGCAAGACAACAACCACGGTGAACCTGGCGGCAGCGCTTGCAGCGGAGGGGCAGAAGACGCTCGTCCTGGACCTGGATCCCCAGGCGCACGCTACGCTTCACCTGGGACTGCTTCCCGGCCGGTCGGGACCTTCGCTCTACGAAGTCCTGACCCAGAACACCCCGCTGGCCGACGTCCGGCGCGAAGTCGCGCCGAACTTGTACATCTGCGGCAGCCATATCGACCTCGCCGGCGCGGAGCTCGAACTGATCGGTACAGTCGGCCGCGAGGTCATCCTGCGCGACCAGCTCAACAGTGATCCCGAGCCGTTCGATTACATCCTCATGGACTGCCCACCGTCCCTGAGTATCTTGACGCTCAATGCGCTCTGCGCCGCGAGTGAGGTATTCATCCCGCTCCAGGCTCACTTCCTGGCCCTCCACGGGCTCTCGAAGCTGCTGGAAACAGTCAACATGGTCGCCCGGCGGATCAACCGCGGCCTGAAGGTCGGCGGCGTAGTCCTCTGCCTTTACGATTCAGGCACGCGGCTGGGGGGCGAGGTGATCGAGGATCTGAACCACTACTTCGACGCGAGGCGCAATGGCGTTACGCCCTGGTCCGATACGCGCGTGTTCCACACGCGAATTCGTCGGAACATCCGGCTGGCGGAATGCCCGAGCTTCGGCCAGTCGATCTTCCAGTACGCCCCGGGGAGTCGAGGGGCGGAAGATTACGCCTCGCTGGCCGCCGAGGTTCTCGGGCGTGCGCCAGCCGCGATCTGGCTCGATGAGACAGCCTCGCCGGAGGAAGTCTCCGCCGCCTGAGCGCCCGCTCCTAACTCTGACGAGACACGCATGCGCTGGGTGGGGATCGACGAGGCGGGCTACGGACCGAACCTGGGTCCCCTGGTGATGTCGGCCGTGATCGCCGAGGGTCCCGACGAGCGCCCGCCCGACGTCTGGGTGGATCTGGCCGCGACCGTGGCGCGCGCTGGGGGTGATCCGGACCGGCTCTGGATCGACGACTCGAAGGCCCTCCTGAGCAACGGTCGCGGCCGTGACCGCTTGGAAGCCGCCTGCCTCGCCCTGCTGGCCGGTACCGGTCAGGTCGTCCCCAGCTCATTGAGTAGTCTGCTCGCGTCGCTCGGGGCCGGCTCGCTCGAAGATGTCGAGTTGATCCCGTGGCTCGACAGTCCGGACTGGCCCCTCCCCTGCCCCGAAACCGTGGCGAGGCTCACCCGCGCGCTCGCCGAGAACGCCTTCGCAGGCGCACCCTGGCGCTGCGTGGCCGTGCGCTCGGTCGTCGTCGGCCCCAGGCGGTTCAACGCAGGCTTGGCTGAGTCGGGCTCAAAGGCGAAAGTTCACTTCGCGGCATTCGCGCGACTGCTTACCGAAGTCTGGGAGAGCACCATCGAAGGCCAGACCACATCTGTTCGAGGCGACAAGCACGGCGGGCGCCACTTCTATCTCGAACCGCTGATGGACGTCTTCCCCGATATCTGGATCGACCGAGGGCCGGAAGGACCTGAGCTGAGCCGATATACTCTGCGAAGTGGTGGTCGACGGCTCGAACTGAGCCTCGTCCCCCGGGCCGATGCCGCCGACGGACTTGTGGCCCTCGCCTCGATCGTGAGCAAGACGGTCCGCGAATACTGGATGGACGTCTTCAACGCCCACTGGGCCGCACGCATTCCCGGAATTCGGCCAACGGCAGGTTATCCCAACGACTCGCTTCGCTTCCGCAAGGAGGTCGAACCCGCGTATCGTGCGCGAGGACTCGATCCCAACTTGTGGTGGCGTCTCAAATAAGTGGAGCGACCGTCTCACGCACGCCTCACCTCCATCAAACCCTGGACTCTTACACTAACCCGACGCGCAAGCAAGGGAGATAATCAGACCAAAACCCGCGTGACGCACGCCTCACCTCCATCAAACCCTGGGCCCTTAGAGGCTATCCGGTAAGCCGAAAACTTTGTAAACTGTTGGCACAAAAGGAGATCAACAGACACCCCAACAAGCAGGGATGCATCCATGCGCAAATCCTATCCATCCGACCTCACCGACGCACAATGGGCGATCATCGAG
>DAIDJG010000517.1 GCA_027451445.1 Singulisphaera sp. | reverse complement strand
GGCCTCCACGGCAACGCTCTGGTCGAAATAACTCCGGGTGCCTTCTCTGAGGCTCTCAACAGGCGTCACGCTCGCGAAGAGGTGCATGAGGCGCGCGATCGTCCCGGTCCAGCCGGTCTGGTGACTGGCGCCGAGCCCGGCGCCGTTGTCGCCGTGGAAATACTCATAAAACAGCAGGCAGTCGCGCCAGTGTGGATCGTTCTGGAACTTCCTGGCGCCGCCGTACACCGGGCGCTGGCCGTCGGCATCTTTGAGGAAGATGGCCCTCAAGCGACGGGCGATCTCCTCGGCGACCTGATAGAGGTTCATGCGCCGGCCCGAGCCCGTGGGACACTCTACGGTGAAGGCGTCGCCGTAGTAGAGGTAGTACTGCATGAGCGCCCGGATGATCAGGGCGTTGACAGGCATCCAGATGGGGCCTCGCCAGTTCGAGTTGCCGCCAAACATTCCTGTATCGGATTCCGCCGGCAGGTAAGAAACGCGGTATTCGGTCGTCCCCGCCTGGATGACGTACGGATGGTCGGCATGATAGCGCGACAGCGATCGTATTCCATAGGGGCTCAAAAACTCCCCCTCGTCGAGCATCTTCTCGAGAACGCGTCGCAGTTTGGACTCATCGAGGATCGAGCCGAGCCGGCGGCCTGCGACTCCGGGTTTGCGTGGGTCGTGAATCTCGGCGCACAGTTCCGGCCGCGTGGCAAGGAACCACTCGAGCCGCTCTGCCATCTCGGGCGACCGCGCCAGGAGTTTTCCATCGAAGGCCGTTACGGCACAGAAGGGCAAGAGGCCCACCATCGAACGTACCTTAAGCCTTTGTGCGTGGCCGTCGGGCATGCGGAGCACGTCGTAGTAAAAGCCGTCCTCCTCATCCCACATCCCCGTCTCCTGACCGAGGTGACCCATTGCCGACGCGATCCACAGGAAGTGCTCGCTGAACTTGAGGGCCATGTCCTCGTAGTCGGGGTCCGTCTTGGCGAGCTCCGCAGCGATCTCAAGCATGTTCTGGCAAAAGAGAGCCATCCACGCGGTACCATCGGCCTGTTCCAGATAGCCGCCGGTCGGTAGTGGTGCGCTGCGGTCGAAGACGCCGATATTGTCGAGGCCGAGGAAGCCCCCCTCGAAAACGTTTCGCCCTGAGCGATCTTTCCGGTTGACCCACCAGGTGAAGTTGAGCAGCAGCTTCTGAAAGGAGCTCTTGAGCCACTCTTTGTCCCCCTCGCCGCGCTGGCCTTTTTCGAGGCGGTAGGTAAAGATCGTCGACCAGGCGTGCACCGGTGGGTTGACGTCGCCGAAGTTCCACTCGTAGGCCGGGATCTGGCCGTTCGGGTGCATGTAGCGCTCGCGCAGCATCAGCCGCAGTTGCTGCTTGGCGAAGTCTGGATCTACGAGCGAGAGCGCCAGCACGTGGAAGGCGAGGTCCCAGGCCGCGTACCAGGGGTATTCCCATTTGTCGGGCATGGAGATGACGTCGCCGTTGAACATGTGGTGCCAGTGGTCGTTGCGCGGCGAGGCCTTGCGAATGGGCTTGAAGGGGTCGGAGCCGCGCTCCTCCAGCCACTTGTCGACGTCGTAGTGGTAGAACTGTTTACTCCACAGCATGCCCGCAAGGGCCTGGCGCATGACGTTGGCGGCATCGGCGTCGAGTGAGGGGGGCGTGATGGACGCGTAGAACTCATCCGCCTCATCGCGGCGCTGCTGCATCACGTCGTCGAACGCGTTGCCGAACGGCGAGCGGGGCGCACCGTTGTGCGGGAAGTACGCATTCGGGGCGACGTCGGAGAGGCGGAGGCGGACCTGCTGGCACTGGCCGGATCCCACGGTGAGCTGGTAGTGCGCGGCGACCTTCGTGCCCTTGAGCGCTGGGTTCACGGCGTCGTGCTGGCCGTGAATGATGTAGCTGTCGATGCTATCCTTGACATACGGGGTGCGATTGGCGACGCCGAAGATCCGCAGGGTGTTGGTCTCGTTCTCGGTGAACAGGAGAGGCGGCTCGCCTTCGGCGTAGAGGAAGCGTTCGCCGAGCAAGGGGTCCGTCGCCTTGACGATCCCGGCGCCGGTCTGCTCGAGGTTCGGTCGGTCCGGATTGCCGTGCCAGGACCAGAGGTTCCGGAACCAGAGTGTGGGCAGCACGTGCAGTGTGGCCGGCTCGGGTCCGCGATTGTGCACCGTGATCAGGATGAGGAGATCTTCGGGGGTCTCCTTGGCGTATTCCACGAACACGTCCCAGTAGCGATCCTGGTCGAAGACGCCCGTGTCGAGCAGCTCATACTCGAACTCATTCCGGCCGCGGCCGCGGTTGGTGTCGACGAGCTGGGGGTAAGGGAAGGCTGCCTGGGGGTACTTGTAGAGCTGCTTCATGAACGAATGGGTCGGCGTGCTGTCGAGGTAGAAGTAGTACTCCTTGACGTCCTCGCCGTGATTACCCTCGCTGTTCGTGAGGCCGAACAGGCGTTCCTTGAGGATCGGGTCTTTCCCATTCCAGAGCGCGAGTGCGAAACAGAGGCGCTGTTTGTCGTCGGAGATGCCGGCCAGCCCGTCTTCGCCCCAGCGATAGGCGCGGGAGCGCGCCTGGTCGTGTGGAAAGTAATTCCAGGCGTCGCCTCCCTCGCTGTAGTCCTCCCTGACCGTCCCCCACTGTCGTTCGCTGAGATAGGGCCCCCACTTCTTCCAGGGGGCCTTCTGCCCGCGTGCTTCGTCGAGCCGGTCGTGCTCTCGTGTCACGGTACACCCGCGATCGTTCAAAAAGGCAAGCCGATCGTGTCCTTGTAATGTCCGGGAACCGGAAGAAGGTCCGTTTCCTCACTCGGTTGGAACGGTTGACGATGATCCCAGGGGTTGGGTACGGGTGGGATGAGCCAGAAGTTGCCTTCAGGATCCCGCACGATCCATTGCTGGCTTGTCCGGTCGGCGAACACAGCCACCAATTCCTTGCGTATTCTCGTCATGGCTCGCTCCGTCTCGGGAAATTGGCTCGCGGGAGCTGACCGAAGGAGGGCGAAGCGTCGCTCGAGGCCAGTCTGCATCACCCTTGCCAAGGAAATCTCACGCGATAGAAGCATATACGGCAATCCCACGTTTCAGGTTCTGCAATCATGCCATGGGCGTCAGTTCGCCGGGAGCCGAGGCAACGACTTGACGGCCAGGCCGAGGGCGATCCAGTGGACCCCTCGGAAAATGAAGTTGATTCCCAGGAACAGCCCGATGACCCAAAGGGCTGACTCCGGCCACTCCTGCCAGATCATGACCCCGAGGACGAGGTCGATGATTCCGCCGGCGAGCGACCAGCCCCACGCGGCGAACCGGAAGCTCAGCGCGGCGACGATCTTGAAAATCCCGCCCACCATGAGGAAGCAGGCGATCAGGAGCGTCAACGCCGCCAATGCGCCCCCAGGCGCGCGCACGAACAGGAGGCCGACGACGATCGACAAAACGCCCGAGAGCAGGTGGAGGAAGAACCCGCTCCAGCCGCGGCACCAGACGGCCCCCACGGCTTCGCCGATGCCCCCCATGATGAGCAACACACCGATCGCCACGGCGGCGGCGAGGGACGCGATCACGACCGAGCCGAGAGCCACGGTCCCCAGCACGATCAACGCCACGCCAAGTATCACAAACCAGAGCCAGTTCCCCCGCAGGGCGTCGAAGCCGTGACGGATCTCTGCAAGGAGCGGGCGTTCGATGTCCGTGCTCATGTCGAAGATTCTCCCGAGCAATCCAGGCTTGCCGAATCCTTCGTGAAAACAGCGCGGTCCTTAGCGGCTGACAGCGATCGATTTCCGGAACAAGCTCAGGCTGAACCCAAAGAGTCCGAGCCCGATGCCCGTCACAGCGAGGAACTGCGGCCAGACTGTCTCGATTCCGGCGCCTCGGTAGATGATTGCCTGCGAGAACGCAACGAAGTGTCGCGACGGCAGCACGAGCGTAAGGCGCTGCATCCACCACGGCTGACTTTCCACGGGCGTGTTTCCGCCCGAGAGCAACTGAAGCACGATGATGATCAGGATGATCAACAGGGCAAACTGTGCCATCGACCGCGTGATCGTTCCCAGGAAGATCCCCAGCGCGGTGCCGAAGAACAGGTAGAGGACCACGCCTCCCAGGAAGAGCACCGGCGACCCTGCGATCGGTACGGCGAGGATCGTCTTCACCACGAGGAAGAGCGAGATCGTCGCCGCGACGAGGACCACCAGGCTGTTCGCCCAGACCTTGGCCAGGGCGATCTCGAACGCGGAGAGCGGCATGACGAGCATGTGCTCGATCGTCCCGTGCTCGCGCTCGCGGATCAGCGCTGCGCCGGTCAGGATCATGGTCAAGGTTGTGATCTGGTTGATGATCGCCACAACGCTGGTGAACCAGGAAGTGATGCCGTTCGGGTTGTACGCCTTGCGGACGACAACCGTTACGGGTAGTTCCGGCTTGTCTTCCGTGCGTCGGATGAAGCTCCACACCTGGTCGGTCAGGATGTTCCGAATGTAGCCGGCGCCGATGCTCGCCTGCTGCATCGCGGTGGCGTCGATGTTGACTTGAACCTCCGGATTACGGCCCGCGCGAACGTCGGCCTCGAACCGAGGCGGTACGACGACCACGAACATGAAGCTGCCGTTATCGATCATCCGATCGGCCTCGTCGGCCTTGATGACCACGGGGAGCTTGAACCGAGGGGGGTAGAACGCTTCGTACATGCGCTTCGAGAGCGCCGACTGGTCCTCGTCGACGAACGCGATCGACGCATTGTTGACCTCCGACGACGTTCCCGTTGCCTGGGTGTAAATCGCGAACGTGAACGCGTAAATCACGAAGATGACGAGCACCGTGTCGCGCTGGAGACTGCGCAGCTCCTTGGTGCCGAGCCAGAAGATGTTGATCAAGCGCTTCATGCTTACGATTCCTGCCGCTTAAGGGCCGAGGCCGTCAGGACCGTCAACACCGGGATGAAGAGGGCCAGGCACACCAGGTCGCCCGCCAGAAGTTTGGGACCGAGCCCCTTCGTGAACGCCCCGACGCTCGCGTGCATGTAGTAGGTCGTCGGCCAGAGTGAGCCGACGATCCGCGCTCGCCCTTCCAGCGTCGATACCGGCTGGAGCAGACCGGAGAACTGGGTCGTCGGCAGAATGGTCAGGATCGCCGTCACGAAGACCGCGGCGACCTGGCTCGGGGTGAAGGTCGAGACGAGCAGTCCGATCCCTGTGGTTGCCGTCACGTAAAGCAAGGCGCACACCGTCAGCATCAGCCCGCTGCCCTTGAGGGGTACCTGGAAGACCACGATCGACATGAGCATGAGTAGGAAATAATTCATCATGCCGATCGCGATATAGGGAATCTGCTTCCCTAGCAGGAACTCGAGGCGTGTGGTGGGCGTCACGAAGAAGTTGACGATGGAGCCGAGCTCCTTCTCGCGCACGACGCTGACCGCCATGAGGATGGCTGGGATGAGGACCAGGAGGATCGGCGGGATACTGGGGACGATCGCGTAGACGCTCTCGAAGGTCGGGTTGTAGAGGTAGCGCGTCTGGATGCCGCCCGAGTGCGCTGGGAAGCGAGCGCTGGAGGGATGGTTCGGGTTGCGTCGCACGTAAAGCTGGTTGACGTTGGTGACGTATTGTTTGATGGTCTCGGCGCGGAACGGGTTAGCGCCGTCGACCACGGTCGAGACCTCGGGACCGGAGTCACGCTTGACGTCGCGGCCGAAGTTCGTCGGCATCTCGATCGCCAGCGAGATGTCATTCGCTTTGAGCCTCCGTGCCTCCTCGGGGTGGCTCTCCATCGGAGGTTGGCGAATAAAGTAGCGCGAGCTCTCGAACTGGGCGACGTAGGCCCGGCTTTCCGGGGTCTGGTCGAGATCGAGGGCCGCGAAGCGGATGTTCTCGACGTCGGTCGTGATCCCGAAGCCGAACGCGAGCATCAGCACGAGCGACCCAACGAAGGCGAAAGCGAGCCGCACCGGGTCGCGCCGGATTTCCAGCGCCTCGCGACGGGTGTAGGCCAGCATGCGGCCGACCTGAAACCACGATTCCGACACCGGGTGCTCGCTCGCCGGCTCGGCCGCGACGACCGGCTCGGCGGCGGCCTGGTTGGGTTTCGCGGGCTCACCGATGGCGTCAGCGATGTAGCCGATGAACGCTTCCTCGAGGCTCTCGGTTCCGCGCGCGGCCATAAGGGCGTTGGGTGTATCGCACGCCAGCACGGTCCCCGCGTGCATCAGTGAGATGCGATCGCACCGCAGCGCTTCGTTCATGAAGTGGGTCGAGATGAAGATCGTGACCTGCTTTTCCCGCGACAGATTGATGAGCAGCTCCCAGAACTCATCCCGCGCCACGGGGTCGACGCCGGACGTGGGCTCGTCGAGGATCAGCAACTCGGGCTCGTGGATGACCGCTACGGCGAGCGAAAGCCGCTGCCGGACTCCCAGCGGAATGGATTCCGGCAGGTCGTTGATGTACTGCCCGAGTCCGAAGCGCTCGACCAGCTCATCGATGCGCGGTCGCCTCGACTCGGCAGGCAAATGGTAAAGCCGGGCGTGAATCCAGAGGTTCTGCGCGACGGTGAGCTCGCCGTAGAGGGAGAACGCCTGCGACATGTACCCGACGCGCATGCGCGCGTCTTCGTTATTCGGGTCCACCGGTTTCCCGAACAGCCATGCCTCCCCTTCGCTTGCCGGCAGCAGGCCCGTGAGCATCTTCATCGTGGTCGACTTGCCGCAGCCGTTGGAGCCGAGGAAGCCGAAGATCTCGCCGCGCTCGATCGTGAAGTTGACGGAGTTCACGGCGACGAACTTACCGAACTTGCGGGTCAGGTTCTTGGCAACGATCGCGGGCTCGGCGTTGGTCTCGACCCGTGGCGGAATCGTGAGCCGGTGCGCCTCGCCTCGTTTCTCCGGCGGCAAGAGGGCCACGAAGGTCTCTTCGAGGGTCCCGCACCCCGTGCGCTCTTTGAGCTCGGAAGGCGTGCCCGTGGCGAGGACCTTGCCGGCGTCCATCGCGATGAGCCAATCGAACTGGTCGGCCTCGTCCATGTATGCGGTCGAGACGAGGACGCTCATCCCCGGCCGGCCGCTCCGAATGTTGTTGACAAGCGTCCAGAACTGCTGGCGGGACAGCGGGTCGACGCCCGTCGTTGGTTCATCGAGGATCAGCAGATCGGGGTCGTGAACCAGGGCGCCGCAGAGCCCCACCTTCTGCTTCATGCCCCCCGAGAGTTTCCCGGCCGGGCGATCTGGGAATGGGTCGAGGCCCGTGGCTTTCAGGAGTTCGGCGATCCGGGTCTTGCGCTCCGATCGCGAGAGCCCGAACAGTTGTGCAAAAAAGTCGATGTTCTCGAAAACGCTGAGCTCGAAGTACAGGTTCTTCCCGAGCCCTTGCGGCATGTAGGCGATACGGGGACAGACCGCGTTGCGGTGCCGGCGGTCGGCGATATCGCCGCCGAGGACGTTCGCGGTACCGGTCTGGATCTTCTTCGCGCCGGCGATGATGCCCATCAGCGTTGACTTGCCGACGCCGTCCGGGCCGATCAGTCCGACCATGCAGCCGGAGGGAAGCTCGATCGCGATATTATCGAGCGCGCGCGTCTTTCCATACCGGTGGGTGAGCCCGGTGATGGTCGCGACAGGTTGGGTCAAGGTCGACATCCGGACCCTCGCGTTCAAGGTTTGGGGAAACGTCGTTCGAGCCTCTCGGGCCATGCCACCGCGTCGTCCAGGCGCACGTAGCCCACGCCCCGGACGCCGGTCTTGATGCGCTCGATGTAGGGCTCCACGATCTCGGTCGGCACCTGGAGCTTGACGCGGAACATGAGCTTGTCGCGCTCGCTTCGCGTTTCAACTTGCTTCGGCGTGAACTGGGCCTCCGGCGATACGTAGCTCACCTTGGCCTGCGCCGCGTACTC
>DAIDJG010000516.1 GCA_027451445.1 Singulisphaera sp. | reverse complement strand
GGCACCGGGGCCGGCGGATGGATCGGCGCGTGGCAGTGCGGGCCGTTCTGAAGCACAAGGTCGAACAAACGTGCGGCGGGCATGCCCATGAGAAGTCACCTTGAAAGTTTGGCAAACGCGAAGCGCGACACGCACAGGGCCTACTGACACGGATGGAACGAAACCAAATCGATGCCGAGCTCATGCATAATCGTCTCGATCAAAAGGGCGAGCGCCAACGGAATCATCGGCACGGCCGGGAGCCCCGCGGCCAGGTTGCCGAGACCGGCCGACATCATCGCGTTGAGGTGCGCCGAGGCTGCGAGTGACGCCTTGGCGCTCGCTGACGCCGATGCCTTCGCTGAGGCTGAGGCCGATGCCTTCGCTGAGGCGGATAACCCTGCCGAGGCCGATAACCCCGCCGAGGCCGATAACCCCGCCGAGGCGGCTGCGCCTGCCGACGCTGACCCGCTGGCGGCAACGGCACCCGCAAGTGCACCCATGTTCAAGCCAGAGAGTGCATTCTTGAGCTGGCTCAGCGCATTCCCTCCCAGCATGTCCACCCCGAGCGCCGCCTTGATGGCCGCGAGGGCAGAGAGCAATTCGACGACCGATAACAGCAAGGCGAGCGAGAGGAGTTTATCGAGTGAAGGCATGGCGCTCATGTTCGAGCTGAGCGCCCCCAGGGCGCTTGCGGTCGCTTTCAGCCCGACATCGGCAGCAAGGTTGATTCCGAGACCCGCTTTGACGGCGGCCGACAGGGCTGCAGCCGCCTGCGCTTGAGCTTGGGCCTGCGCCGAGGCGCTCGCACTCGCGCTGGCCTGGGCCGACGCGCTGGCACTCGCGGCGGCGTTGGCGGCAAGGGCCCCGTTCAACTGGGCCGCGGCGCCGGGATGGAGCGGATCGAGCCCGAGTTTCTTCATCGCATCGAGCACCCGGGCGAGATCCGCGAGCGGCAGCAGCTTGGCCAGAGCATCCAGCGGCAGCGCCGCCAGCGTGGCCGCCAGACCCGCGAGCGACTTGAGCAGCGCCTCGAGCATGGTAAGGGCCGACGGAAACGTCATGTTGATTCCCAGCCCCGAATTCATCGCCGCCGCGAACTGCGCCGCAGCGGTCAGCTTGGCGGCCGCTTGCAAGCTCGCGCTCGCACTGGCGCTGACGGCCGCTTTCGCCGACACACTCGCGGCCGCCTGGGCTTTCGCGGCCGCCTGAATGGCCGCCTGGGCTTTTGCGGAGGCGCTGGCTTTCGCCCCCAGCGCCGCGGAGGCCTTCAGCGCGGCAGCCACACCGGGCGAATGCAACGCCGACAAAAGTCCGGGTAAGCCCGGCGGCAGGTTCAGACCAAAGTTGAGGTTCGAGTTCAACTGGTTGAACTTTGCCAGGAGCTGAAGCTGAGGAATCGAGCAAAAACAGAACAACGTGGGAGCTCCGCGTCAGAATCATTCGGGCAAACCGCAACGGGCCGAATGCCGGATCACGGCGTCGTTGATCCCGTAGTCACTGTGCCCGAGGTTTGCTTCGTTGTGGTATCGTTCGTCGTCTGGGTCTTGTTGCCGCCGGCACTGCTGCCGGACTGGGTGCTCGACTGGGTACTCGACGAGTCGCCCGCGTTTGTGTTCGTTGACTGCTGATTGCTCGAGCTCGTGCCGCCGCTCGAGCTGCCAAGCGCACCGGCGTTAACGTTCCAGTTGGTCGTTGTCTGGGTATTGCGACTCGTATTTGTCTGGACATTCCAGTTGCTGGCGACCTGGGAGATGCCGCTGGCGTTGGTATTGGTGGTCCACTGATTCGTCGTGGTTGTGGTGCTGGAGGTCGTTGTGCCCGCATTGCCAGTGGCGTTGGCGTTCGTGGTGATGCCGGTTTGGGGGTTCCCGCTCACGCTCGCCTGGGCATTGCCGCTGACGCCGGCGCTGGCCGTGTTGGTCGAACTGGCGCCCACGGCTCCACTGGCACCGGCGCTGGCCGATCTCGCGGCGCTGGCGCCGACGCCGCCACTGACGCCGCCCCCCGCGCTCCCACCGGCCGACGTGCCCGCGCTCCCACCGGCCCCCACGGTGCCGAGCCCCGGAATCCCAGCACTCACGTTCCCGGCGGCATTGGCCGCGGCATTGCCGCTCGCTTTGCCCGATGCGCTGCCGGTGGCGTTGGCCGATGCGCTGCCAGTGGCGCTCGCACTCGAGCTGCCTGAGGCGGTGGCGCTGGTCTTGCTCGTTGCCGAAGCGGTGGCACCGCCCGAGGCACTGGTGCTCAAGCTGAAGCTGGGGATTTTAGGCGCTTTCATATGTTTCAACGCGGCGGCCAGGGCAATGGGGCAGGGCATGAGTGGAATCATCGCGATCGCGCATTTCACGGGGTCGCACGGCGTTTGTTGGCCGAGGGGGATGCCCAGTTCGGACAGGATCTTGTTCGCCAGCAACGCCAGCAACTGCGCGGCGGTGGGGACCGTGGGGACCTTGCCGAGCGTGTCGCTGAAGTTCTTTTGAGTCAGCTTGTTGATGCTTTTTTGCAAGTCTTCGGCTTTGCTTTTGTCATGGAGCGTCGAGTCGGACGCGGACTTGTCTGTGCTGCTGGCCTTGTCGTGGAGCGTCGAGTCGGATGCAGACTTGGATTCATCGAATTTATCGCTCAGGGCCTTCTTGAGGTTCACGCTCGGATCGAGCAGGTCGATCCCCAGCCCTCGCTTGATCGCTCCCAGCGCATCGAGGAGATCGATCAGCTTCTTCATCGCGGCCGGCGGCAACAACGAGCCGAAGGAGGGCATCGAGGCCATGTTGGCGTTGATGTTGCCGAGCGCAGCGTTGAGTGCATCGAGGCCTAACGCATCGTCGAGGTTGATGCCGAACGCACCCGACACCGCGGCTTTCATCGCCAGCATGGCGTTCAGCTTGGCCTGGAGCGAGGCGGCTGCGGACGCGCTGAGGCCAAGCTTGGCCGAGAGGCTGGCGTTGAGCTTGGCATTGGCGCTGGCCGCGGCGTTCGCGGCGGCCTGAAGTTGGGCCTGGGCATTGGCGGCAAACAGGTTCACGCCCAGGCCCGACGCCCCGGAAGCGGCGTTGGCCAGCGCGGCGAGCTTCTGAAGCTGGGGGAGCGTCCCTACCGGCGCCCCGAGGACCGCGCCGGCGAGCCCGTTGGCATCCATCGAACCGAACAGCTCGTTCAGCAGCGCGGCCGCGGCCGCGGCGGCGAGGTTGATCCGAAAGGCACCCCGCATTGAGGCCGAGAAGTTCGCCAACGCCGTGAGACTGGCCATTGCGCTGGCGCTGAAGCCGATGTTGAGGTTCGCGGCCAAACTCGCATTGAGGCCCAGGCTCGCACCGAGGGCAGCGTTGGCGGCCAGGGCGGCGTTCGCCGATGCCGCGAGGTTCGCCGCCGCCCCCAGGTTCGCGTTGAGGCCCAGGTTCGCGTTCAAAGGCGCGAGCGCGGCGGCTAGTTTCGCGACCGACTGGGCACAAATGCAGGTCATCAACCGCTCCCTCCGGCCGAACACGCACTCACTCACCGCGGCGCCGGAAATCACTATAGCCGTCCAGGAACGCGGGGACTAGTTCTTAAACGAGCCGAGGCGCGTGCGGTGACACAGCAGGGCGTCAGTGCGCCTGGAGATGCTCTGAACCAGTGGTCTCGCGTTCACAAGACGGTCTCTATAAAATGAGAAAAGGTGAGGGTGGCGTTCCCCCACGAACTGTCGCGCTCCCACGTTCGGATCGGAGAGCAGAAAATGGCCACGGTCGACTATGCACACATCACTCTTAACGAGGCCGGCAAGCCCATTATCGTAGGGACGCGAACCAAGGTCGCCATGATTGCGATCGAGCATCGTGCAGGTCTGGATCCAGCCGCGATTCAGCATCGTTTCCCGTACCTCTCGCTCGGACAGGTTTATTCTTCACTCGCCTATTACCACGATCACAAACCCGAGATGGACCGGCTTATTGACGAGGGAGAACAACTGGAGGCGGAATTGCGCGCGACCCACGAAGAGACACCCGGCCATAAGCGGCTCAGGGAACGAGGGCTGATCCGGTGACCATCCGGCTCTACATGGACCAGCACATCCGGGCAGAAGTCACCGAAGGTCTCCGGAGACGTGGTGTCGATGTCGTAACTGCGTTCGAAGACGGTACCGCAGACTGGGACGACGAACGTTTGTTGGATAGGGCTACCCATTTGGGACGCCTCTTGTTCAGCCAGGATCGCGATCTCCTCGTAATTGCCAGTCACTGGCAAAGTATCGGCCGTGAGTTTGCCGGACTTGTATACGCGCGGCAACGAGAAATCTCCGACGGCCAGGCGATCCACGATCTCGTTTTGCTTACAGAGGTGTATGAGCCCGGTGACATGCACAACCGAGTCGAGTATCTGCCGTACTCCTAGGATAAGTCGCGGCGAAGCGGCCGGAAACGCCGCGCACTAGCTACTGACGGAAAGCGGCTCCAATCGCAAAACGTACCCACAACGTTTCACCTCGCCCGCCGCGATCCGAACAAACCCTTCCGCCCGATAACCCGCGTCGAATGCGGTGAGGAATGCACGTCGCACGGCCATTTGGCAGGCCTCAGCAAGCGCGGGCGCCTCGCGACGCAAACGGCTGATGTCACTGGGCACTTCCAGGAAAAGCTGAGGCGACTGGCGGTCGATCGGTTCTCGCAGCGCAACGTTCTCAACTGTGTCGATCAACGCGGGGAGTTCTCGGACCGCCTCTGGATCGATCGCACCACGCGTCTCCGCCGCCGTCTCCCACTCGACGATCAGCCGGTCGGTCGGCGTCCCCACGTTGAGCGCATCGGTGCGAGGACCATACATATCGACGACGAAACGCCGGGCGGTCGCCCTCAGCTTGTCGAGATTGAACCGCGCGTTGCCGGCCTGGAGCGGGTCGAAGGCCCAGGCGATGACGGCGAGTCCCTCGGCCCTCGCGATATTGCGCTGGTGGTACTTCAGGCGGGAACCCAGGCCACGGTCCTGCCAGCCGGGGACGACGCCCGTCAACTGCGAGTACAGACCGACTCGACCCTCGATGCGGCCGAGAAACGCGAACGAAACCCCTACGGCCGAGCCGTCGGGCAGAAACGCCCCCAGCACCAGCCCGCCGTGAAGCTGCGCACCCACCATGGTCGCGACGGGCACGACGTAGCTCTCGTCCGTCAGGCCCCAGGCGCTGCGCTGCGCTTCCTGGCACGCACGGTAATCGGCGGGGGTCTCGGCACGTCGGATGGTGATCTCGTCGCTCATCGGTCTCGAACCTTCTCCTCAGAGCTTCATCAACAACGCCGCGATCAAGGCCGCGCGTTCGGGGAGGGAATCGATCACGATGTGTTCGTTGACGGCGTGCGCACCGGCCCCCCGGGCTCCCAGACCATCAAGTGTGGGAAGCCCAACGCTCGCGGTGAAGTTGCCATCGCTTGCGCCGCCGGTGGCGCCTTCGGAGAGTTCCTGGCCGACGGCCAGCCCAACCTCGCGAGCCGACTCGAAGAGCGCCTGGATGCCCGTCGTGCGTTCCATCGGCGGCCGGTTGTAGCGCCCGGTCACCTTCACGGTCGCCCCGGGCAAGACTGGCCGTAATGCATGTAACGCGTTTTCGACCCGCTCGGCCTCGGCCCGACTCGCCACGCGCACATCGACCCACGCGTTCGCCTGTGCAGGCACGACGTTGGTCATCGTCCCCCCCTGGATCACGCCCACGTTGATCGTCGTCTCGGGAGGCCGCGCCAGGGCCTGGATCGCCAGGACCTGGTGGGCGAGCTCCACGATCGCGTTCACACCCTTGTCCGGTTCGATCCCGGCATGCGCCGACTTTCCATCAACCTCGATCGTGAATTTTCCCACCCCTTTGCGGGCGGTCTTCAGGACACCGTCGGGCAGCGGAGGCTCCAGGACCAGCGCATAGGCCGACTTTTGCGCCTGGGCTTCGATCCAGCCTCTCGTCGTGGGGCTGCCGATCTCCTCGTCCGACGTGAACAGCACCACCACCGGCCGGGGCGGGTGCAGGCTCAGCGCCCGGAGCGCCCACAGGGCGAACTCCGCCATGACCAGGCCAGACTTCATGTCATACGTCCCCGGCCCAAAGGCAAGCCCGTCCTCAACCCGAAACGGCTGCCGCGCGAGGGTCCCCGCAGGCCAGACGGTGTCGAAATGCCCGAGGATGAATGCGGGACGCTCTGTTCCCGCCCCCCAGCGTGCGCACAAATGGTCGCCGCCTGTCATGTTCGGCACATATTCCACATCCGCCCCGACCGCCTCAAAATGGGCTCCGATCACGCGCGCCAGGCCATCGAGCGCGTCCTTGTCATGGCTCGGCGACTCGAAAACGACGTACTCCCGGAGCCGCTCGACCATGTCCGCCTGTTTCGAGAGCAAAACGTCGCACAGAGAAGGCAGGGCCATCGACGCAGTCCTCATGACAAGAACGAAACGCCAGCATCACGGCTCGATCGGCTCGTCTTCGGACGACTCTGCGATGCCAAAAGTTTCCGCGAGAATGCGCTCAAGGTCCCGCGCGCCGTGCAGCACGCGCAAGAGCTCGACACCCCCGGCAACGGGTCGGTAGAAAACGAGATAGTTTTTGAATCCAGCGATGGGAAAGTATCGGATGTCGGCAAGAGTTGGGTGTTCCAGGCCGTATAGTGCACCCAGGCCAGGCATATCGGCCAGTTGCCGACACGTGGCCTCAGCCCGTTTTCGAAAGCGTCGGCCCGTTGCGGGTGTGCCTTCGTAGATAGACCGATAGACGATTTCCACGAGGTCGCTTCGGGCAGCCCCGTGACGGATGATCACACCCATTACTTGGCCTGCTGCTCACGGGAAAACCGGTCCTGGGCTTCTTGTTCGATCGAATCCCAATCCTCGGCGGTCATCTCCACCGCGGGGCCTTCCAGCCCTTCGAGCAGCTTGGCCTCGAGTGCCTGTTTGGCCCGGCACCTCTGTGCCTCCCGAACCAAACTCAGGAGATAATCGCTGGGCGAAGCAAATCCTTCCTCGGCCATCTCCGCCTCGATGAACGCTTTCATTTCTGCGGGCAAAGAGATATTCATGGTTTCCATGTTATTTTTCCCCTCCTGCCAATTTACCAGGTATGACACTTCTCTCCAAGGAGAGCTCGCGTGAAGCTCAACCTCCAACCGTGAACGCACGTTGTGCGTGGCGCTGGATTCGTTCTTCGTCCGGTGTCACACCCAGGCCTATTTGATCAGGAACCGAAATCGAGCCTCGGATGGCCAGCAGAGGCGGTTCGACCAGATCCTCCCGATAATACTTGTCCGAGCCCGAAATGTCGCCGGGCAGCGTGAAACCCGGCAGGCTCGAAACCGCGAGGTTCGCCGCGCGGCCAATGCCGAACTCGTGCATGCCCCCGCACCAAACAGGAATCCCTCTCGCCAAGCAGACGTCGTGAACCCGCTTCGCTTCGCGCAGACCCCCGACGCGGCTGACCTTGATGTTGATCACCCGGCACGCCCCGATCTCGATCGCCTTGCGCGCGTCCTCGGCCGAGTGAATGCTCTCATCAAGGCAAACGGGCGTTTTCAAAGCGGCCTGGAGCCGGACATGGTCGATGATGTCGTCGTGGGCCAGTGGCTGCTCGATCAGGAGGAGCTGAAAATCATCGAGCTGCTTCAAGGTGTCCAGGTCGTCGAGCGTATAAGCCGAGTTCGCATCGACTTGAAGGGCGATGTCGGGATACTGTTCGCGCACCCGTCGCACCACGGCAACGTCCCAGCCCGGCGCAATCTTCAGCTTGATCCGGCGGTAGCCCTCGTCCAGGTACTGGTCGATCAGACCGAACAGGGCCTCGACCTCGCGCTCGATCCCCAGGCTCACGCCCGAAACGATCTCAGTCCGCGTCCCTCCGAGCAACTCCGCCAAAGATTTGCCCGCACGCCGGCCGAGGGCATCCCAGCAGGCCATTTCCAGGCCCGCCTTGGCGAAGTTGTTTCCTTTCACACGACCGTAAAGGGCCACGAGCTCGTCGATCGTCTCCCACTCGCGCCCCAGAACACTCGGCGCGAGGAAGTCCTTGAGGATGTGCCAGCACGTCTCGACCGTCTCGGGACAGTAATACGGGTCGGCCGGCGAAGCACACTCGCCCCAACCCACAACACCGCCGGCCTCGACGCGAACGAGGATGTGCGTGATGTCATCCTTGCTGCTCGAACTGGTGCGGAATGTCCGCACGAGCGGCAGGCGAACGATCGTCAGGTCTATACGGTCGATACGCATGCAGGGGCCCTCGGCGAACGCGTTGCGTGCCGGGAACGTTCTAACAGGAACCGTCGGCGCTTCCCACCCGAACCGGAACTCGCCTGACGGGATCCGACGCGGGCGTCTATAATCCTCGCAGACGCAACCAGGAGGAGAACGGCTCAAGGAGGCCCGCCCATGTGCGGAATTGTTGGATATACCGGCATGCACGAGGCGAGCCCGATTCTCGTCGCAGGCTTGCGTCGCCTCGAATATCGAGGCTACGACAGCGCGGGGCTCGCCACGATCGCGAGCGATCGACTGATCGTGCGGAAGCGAGCAGGGCGGGTCCGGGTGCTCGAGGAATCGCTGGAGCAGGAGCCCGCGCCGGGGAGTTGCGGGATCAGCCACACGCGCTGGGCGACCCACGGACCGGCGAGCGACCGCAACGCGCACCCCCACATCGGCGGGCGCAACGCCGAAGTCGCCGTCGTTCACAATGGGGTCATCGAGAACCACTCCGCCCTGCGGCGCGAGCTCGAGGCCGAGGGCTACACATTCGCCAGCCAGACCGACACCGAGGTCATCGCCCACCTGATCGCCCGCGAGCTGGCGCGAGACGGCAACAACCTGTTCGCGGCCGTCCAGCGTGCCCTGCCCAGGCTCGAGGGGACGTACGGCCTGGCCGTGGTCAGCGCGAAATGCCCCGGCGAGGTCATCGGCGCCAAACTCGGCAGCCCGCTCGTCGTCGGCCTCGGGGAAGGGGAACATCTCCTGGCGAGCGATCCCGTCGCGATCGCGCCTCACACAGCGCGCGTCGCGTTCCTGCAGGACGGCGAGGTCGTGCGGCTGACGCCCGACGACTTCGAGATCCACCACCGAGAGCGCGGAGAGATCACGCCGAGGATCGACCGGATTGACTGGAAGCCTGACGCCGTGGAGCTGGGCGGGCACGCCCACTACATGGTCAAGGAGATCCGCGAGCAGCCCGACACCGTGCTCGACGCCTGCCGAGGCCGCCTCCGACGGGCCGAAGGAACCTCGCGTTTCGGCGGTCTGAACATGTCGGCCCGACAGCTCCGCCGCGTGCGCCGGGTCGTCTTCGCCGCCTGCGGCACAAGCTGGCACGCCGCGCTGGTGGGCGAATACCTGATCGAACGCCTGGCCCACTTGCCCGTCGAGGTCGAGTACGCCAGCGAGTTCCGCTATCGCAATGCACCGCTCGACGACCGCACGCTCGTCTTCGTCCTGAGCCAGTCGGGTGAGACGGCCGACACCCTCGGCGCCCTGCGCGAGGCCAAGCGGCAGGGCCACCCAACCCTGGCGATCGTCAACACCGTCGGCAGCACGATCGCCCGCGAGGCCGACGGCGGCATCTATCTGCACGCCGGCCCCGAGGTCGGCGTCGCCAGCACAAAGGCGTTCTCGGCCCAGGTTACCGTACTCACACTCCTGGCCCTCTATCTGGGCCGCCTGCGCCACCTCTCCTTCACCGACGGCCTCGCCGTGGTCGACGCCATGGAAGCCGTACCCGCCGCTCTCCAGCGAGTGCTCGCCACGGAACCCCAGATCGAAGCCGCCGCCGCCCGCATGGCCCAGGCCAAAAGTGCCCTGTATCTGGGGCGTGATCTCCATTTCCCCGTCGCGCTCGAAGGGGCGCTCAAGCTCAAGGAGATCAGCTACATCCACGCCGAAGGCTACCCTACTGCCGAAATGAAGCACGGCCCGATCGCCCTCGTCGACCGCGACACCCCTTGTGTCTTCATCGCCCCCAAGGGCTCCCTGCACGCCAAGACCCTGAGCAACATCGAGGAAGTCCGCGCCCGCCACGGCACCGTCGTCTCCGTCGGCACCGAGGGGGACGAGGCCCTCGCCGCTCTGTCGGACGTTTTCCTCCCCATCCCCGACATGCCCGAAGTCGTCCAGCCTCTGCTGGCCGTCGTCCCCTTGCAACTCCTGGCCTATCACGTCGCCCGCCTGCGCGGCTGCGACATCGACAAACCGCGCAACCTGGCCAAGAGCGTGACCGTCGAATGAGCCGAATGTCGGAGGGTGGGTACCGCCCACCGTTCTTAGACCAAGATCGCGGTGGGCCGTGCCCACCCTACAAGACTCACGGTTGCACCCTGACTCGCCGAATGCACCCGGCGCGATGTGCGTCACCAAGAAGGATAGAGTTGGGGAGTGCAAGGCGTTCTCCTCGTGAGACAAGCGGTCAATTACCGTAGACCTCACGCTCCGCGGGAGGGGGATTCCTCACGCGGAGCCTGAGGTCTACGGTGGGGAAGCTTCATGTCGTCATTCGTCTAAGTTCCGTTGCCGTCCCAAGTTGAACGTCAAGCCCTCCGTCGTCATCCCAGCATGGTCGCGACTGATTCCCTGCGGCCCACACGAATCATCACTCGCCAGCCGAAGATTTCCGATATCCTCTCCATTCGGAATTCGAAGCCCTTATTTCTCAAGGGGTTCCGAATTTCCGAATTTCCGATAAGCGATCACGACGAAAATGCGGACTTCGCAGGGTTTTGCCATCTAATGCGCACCTTACGATCGTCTGGACAGCACCAATCGCTTGGAGATCGCAGCCAAAAGACGGTATCCAAACTGCGCATCGCGCATCATCATGCGCATTCGCCTCAAAAAAGGGCCTCCGAAATTTACGAGAAATCCGAAATATGCTTTTGGGCGTCTCTCTGGAGGTTGAATCCATGATCTCACGCAGCCCAATCGTCTGAACGGCGATCTCGGTTGAATTTGGCTTAACGTGGCGATGCACTTGCGATAGGGCGATCCCAAGGCGAGCCTCGGCTTCCCCGCATGACGTTGAGTAGCCGGACCTATCCGTCGCGCAATGGATCCAGGTCGAGGAACCGGTCGTTGCGAGATTTGTTCGCGATGCCATTACCGACCCTCGCGCACGCTTTCCCCATCCGACGGTTGAGCGCCCTCGAGACATCTCGGGGCACGGGCGCAGATAAACGTTCGACCACTTAGTATACGCCCGCTACCTTCAAATGTTCAAAGGAAAAATCCGCGAACTCGCGGATTTTCTTCCGCTCGCGCCGGGGCGCTTCGAATGTCGCTCCGCCGATTTCCACCCGGCCGACCGCATGTGTATCAGGCTCGGCAAAATCATCCGGCGGCAAGAGCTCCGCGTTCAACGCGTCGGCAATGGCGCTCGCCCAACGCGAGTAAGACGCCTCCCAGTGCCGTTCGGGGTGAAGAGGAGCATGAAAATGTTCGAGCAGGGGCATAGCGGAATCGCTTATCGAATGAGTGAGAACTCTTCGTCGCGACCGTCTGTCCGAAGTTTAGACCGTCAGCTCCGGTTCACGTAACGCGTTCACACGACCGTCGTCCCGCCGTCCGCAATAAGGGCGTGACCGACTGGGCGGAGGACAAGGGACCTGCATCTCGTGGCTTGATCTCGGTTGCTCCGCCCCAGCACCAGTGCCGCGTTTGACGGCGAATCCTCCCCCGACTGTCCGGCTTGTAAGCCTTGCCGTAAACGACCCGCATGAGAACCGAACGGGGTCAGACTAGGGTAATAGGGATATTTTCCTAAGAAATATCCCTATTACCCCAGTCTCCTGTAACGAGACATCGCTCGTTATACCGGCAACACCGGCAACGGTAGGGACTGACCCCTGACCCCCGACCCCCGCCACTATAGTTTCCTGCGCAAGAAAACCCCACGAATCAGGAAAATGCCGGTGGCCGACGACTGGCGGATTCTGGCCAGACACAAAGCCAAGGTCGTTTATGACGTGTGCACCGTTCCCTGGTCACTCGAATCGACTCCATCAAACACACCCAGATGCTTCCAATCTCGCCAAACGCCCTGCGTTTCGTGCGTGGCCACTATTGCAGCCGTCACTTCGACTCGTCTGTCTCCGCGGCCAGGCTGCGGGTCAGTTCGATCTCCTGGCGCTCGCGTTGGAGTTCGGTGGCCAGCTCTGCCTCCGTTGGCAGATGCAGCTTGTAGCGCGACGCGAAGATCTGTGTGTTCCCTTCGGGCAGCGTGTATCGGACGACCGCTTCGCTCTTATCCGCGCAAAGGATGATTCCGATCGGCGGGTTTTCGTCCGGGGCCGTCAGCTCACGCTGGTAGTAGTTGACGTACATTTGCATCTGCCCGAGATCCTGGTGCGTCAACTTCCCGACTTTCAGATCCAGCAGCACAAGGCAGCGGGTGAGCCGGTTGTAGAATACGAGGTCGATGAAAAAATGCTCGCCCTCGAGCGTGACCCGCTGCTGCCGGCCCATGAAGGCAAAGCCCTTGCCAAGCTCGAGCAGAAACTGCTGGAGCTTGGCAAGCAAAGCTCGCTCCAAATCGGATTCGCGGAAGTGTTCGTGCGGACGTAGGCCCGCGAACTCGAGGACGAGCGGGTCTTTCACCAGGTCGGATGGCTGTGTGATCTCGTGTCCCTTCCGCGCCAGCGACATCACCCCTGCTTTGTCACGACTCAGCGCCAGACGATCGAACAGGAGCGAGTTGATCTGGCGGCCCAATTCGCGAGTCGACCAACGTGCGTTCACCGCCTCGGCCTCGTAGAACGTTCGGGCGTCGGGGTTCTCGACCCGAAGTAGGAACCGGTAATGCGTCCAGGACAATTCGTGACGCAGTGCGTCACGAATCGGGTAAATCAAGAAAAACGCCCGCATGTTTCGGAGGTTGGACTGGTCGAAGCCCTTGTCGAATTCCGCTTGAAGCCGTGCGGCCAGACCTTCGAGAACCCGCTTCCCGTAGTCAGCTCGTTCCTTCCCCGCTTGCTCGTCTTCAACGATGACGCGGCCGACCTCCGAGTGTGTGCGGCCAATTTAATCGACGGGAAACTCGCGGTTTCTGGTCAACGTCCATGAGGGCCATGTCGGGCTGGTCGGACGGCCGGGGACGAGTCACGCGGCCCAGAGAAGAGGCCACCGGTACTTCCCGCGCACGCCGGCG
>DAIDJG010000515.1 GCA_027451445.1 Singulisphaera sp. | reverse complement strand
GGCCAACCCGTCCGGGGGCATCGCCCTGCGGGCTCGACCCCAGCCACCCAAGGTTTTCCATCTTCGCGCACGAACTCTTGGGCGCCTACAATGCCCGTCCTCTTGTTTTGCGATTGGTGTGATCAACTCGGCACGCCGAGGCGTATCGATGACCTGTTGGGTCGGCTGACCGTTCTTATCGAGCTCCCAAGTGCGCTGCGGAGCTTTGTAGGGCGAGTTGAGTATGGGGTGCTCGAAGAATGGGTTGGCCATCGCGGGCATCCTGAAGCGTTCTAAGGTCACCTATCATCGTACATTGAATCGTTGAGTCAGTCGTGTGAAATCGAGCATTCTGACGGGAGCCGCAACCGCTTCACGCTGCGCAGAGTCATACCAGGGACAGGAAGTTCAAGCCGGGACCGATCCGATACAGCGACGTCGGCCTTGGTCGGCGATTTCGCCATCCACGACAATGTGGGCAAGGAGAGTTTACGATATCTCCGATCGAGCGGCCATAGGCCGCTGCCAGGATAAGCGGCTCGGCTGTTCGGCGTCCTCGGTTCAAGGCGTCAGTCAGCGCGCGGATCCAACGCTTCGACTCTCACCGGATCCCAAGAGCGTTTCGTTTTTAATAACTTTCATATGAGGTTGCGTTGCGAATGGGAATCGGCCGGCCGATGGGACGTGGCGGGGATCACGGCGGGTGATACCGTTTCGTCCCCGCAGTGCGATCATCCCTTAGCGCCAATACCGTTCAACCAACCCTAAGCCCAAGCAGACGAAGGATTTAGCTCCCTCCCCCCTTGTGGGCTGGCGACCCGACACTTTTTTCCTGGTAGAACTCCTTGCAAGGTTTGCACTTATGATCCAACAGGCGGCGATCGCTCGAACAAGGCTGTTTTTCAGCCACCGTTGCCATGTTCGTTCTCGTCGGCTGGCCAGCCGATGCCGTGTGCCTTTTCGGCCCCCCGTGAAAAGTGTCGGGTCGCCAGCCCTTGTGGGGGAGGGCTGGGGTGGGGGGTTCCAGGCAACCCATTGCCGCGCGACGCCCCCCCACCCCAGCCCTGGGAAGTTGAAAAGTCCCGATGGATGTCGTTGCGAGTTCCATCATTTCTGTTGCGCCCATGGCCCTGAAAGGGCCAGACAGGAAAGCCCAGGGCAACGCCCTGGGTTGACGGTGCCACCCTTATTTTTCACTCGCCCTGAAAGGGCGGCAACTGTTTGTCTCGCCCCTTCAGGGCAAAATCATGTTTTTGTGTCTTTTGAACCCAGGGCGTTGCCCTGGGCTTTCTTGTCCGGCCCTTTCAGGGCCGTGGACGCAAAAGAAACGGCGAAAGAGTCGGTCCCCTCAGGTGAAACGATTCGACATTCGAGGCTACAGGTATTCCGGATCAAGCTTTTCCACGAGTGCCTTGAGCTTATCCAGTTGGTCCTTCCGCGCAATCAGTGTGGCACCTCCCGATTGGACCACTACCAGGTCTTCGACTCCGAGACAGGCGATCAACTTGCCTTCGTCGGCGACAATGAGCGAGTTTTTCGTGTCGTTGGCAATCACCGGTCCCTGCGTTGCGTTGTCCTGTTCGTCGTGGGGCAGCAAGGGGACGAGTGCCCGCCAATCGCCGACGTCGCTCCACTGGTAGACGACCTCGAGGACGCGAACGTTGGCCGCCTTCTCCATGACGGCCTTGTCGATGGGGATCCGTTCCATCAAGGGAAACTCATGCGCAAGCACCGCCGCGCCTTTAGGGGTTCCAAGCGCCTTGCCGACGCGGTCGAGGGCCGCGGCGAGCTTGGGGCGCTGGGCCTGGAGGGCGTCGAGGATGGCGCGGGCTCGCCAGAGGAAGATGCCGGCGTTCCAGGCGAAGCGGCCCGACGCGACGAATTGCTCGGCGGTGGCGCGATCGGGCTTCTCGCGGAACTGGGCGACGCGATGGAGCGAGATGCCTTCGCGAGAGGGCAGGGCATCGCCCCGTTCGATGTAGCCGTAGCCCGTCTCGGGGTGGGTCGGCTTGACGCCGAAGGTGACGAAGGCGGTGGGGTCGGCGTCGATCTCGGCCAACGCTGCGCGTACCGTCGTGCGGAAGGTGTCGGCGGGCTGGATGACGTGGTCCGCCGGCATGACGATCATGGTGCCGCCGGGGTCCTTGCGCGCGACGATCTGGGCGGCGAGGCCGACGCAAGGCGCCGTGTCGCGCGGGCAGGGCTCGGCCACGACATTCTCGGGGGGCAGGTCGGGCAACTGGGCGCGCACTGCGTCGGCCTGGTCTGAGCCGGTGATGATCAGAGTGCGGTCCGGCGTGACCATGGGTGCGATCCGCGCGATGGTCTGCTGGAGCATCGTCGAATCGCCGAAGAGGCGGAGGAGTTGCTTGGGGGTTTGACGGCGGCTCTTGGGCCAGAAGCGGGTTCCGCTGCCACCGGCCATCACAACGGCGTGTAACATGTTGACTCCGTTCTCCTAAACAACCTGCCGGGAACTTGGAACGCGCCGGGGCACGCGGCTTCTGTTTGAACATACATCAGAGTGTCTGCACCGCCATGGTTGGGCGCGAGGCGAGTTGGTTACGATCCCGCGACCCCACCCGCCTTGTGCGGGTGGTGAAGAAGGTCCGTGGCTAGACCCGTTCGACCGACAGATTACGACCCCACCCGCCTTGTGCGGGTGGTGAAGAAGGTCGGTGGCTCGACAATGACCTCGAGCCAAACGGTGTTCCTCCGCGCGCTCACCTGTCTCTAGCCCATGACCTCCTTCACCAGCCACACAAGGTGGCTGGGGTCGTGTACGTAATGACACGGGTTTCCTCGATGCTAGCCAGTGACCTCCTTCACCAGCCGCACAAGGTAGCTGGGGTCGGGGACACATGACACCACCGCGTCCCAGGTTCGTGCAAGGTTATTTAGCGGGCAATCCTCAGTTCGTCGGGTCCCAGGTACACCGGGCCTTCGATCACGCGGCCCGGTTCGATCTTGTCTTTCAGCTCAGCATCGTCGAGGGCAAACAAGGGGCTGATCTCGATGCCGAACGGCACCGAGCCGTCCGGCCGTCGTGAGACGTAGGCGCCGGCGCGTTCGAGCCAGTCGGCGAAGTTGTCGCTCATGCGCTGGCGGACGGTCGCGGGCGAATCGGCGCCGGTGGCTTCTTTGAGCGGTTCAAACTCAACGCTCCGATCGGTTTCCACGAGCGTCCAGCGCTCGGCCAAGGGGAGCGCATCGAAAATGAATCGTTCGAACTTAACCGCGTTGGGTGTGCTGGGTTCGACGGGGTTTCCGGACTCGTCCACGTGGCCGACCTTTTTGACCGCCCTGTGGAACGGGAGCGAATGGTTGCCCACCACGCGCTCGATGAACGAGCGTTCGAGCAGATGGATCGCAATGCTGCCCGCCCAGAGTTCGAGGTGGCCTTCCTGCACTCGGCGCTCGGCCAGCTCGGCCAGCTTGGGGAAAAGGTCCGAGTATTCGATCACCGTCGGCCGGCCGTCCACGCGGACGACGACGCCGACCTTTTCTTCGGGCGTGAGTTTCTCGACGACCTTGAACGACATCTCCGCGTCCGCGGCGCGGTGGAGGCCGAGGAAGGCGGGGTCGGCGATCTTGACGAGGGGGTTGTCGACCTGGAAGTAAAACAAGGTCCGGATGCCCAGTGTCCGCATCTCGTCGAGGCAACTGGGACTACCTCCCGGTCCGGGCGCGGCGAGGGCGTCGAGTGTGCCGCCGTGACCGTCGGGGCTAAGGGCGATCCGCCCCTTGCCGGCGAGGAGGAGTCGGCCGGACTGGCGGTCGACGGCGGGGAGCTGGCCCTGTACGAAGAAGCGGACGCTCGAGAGGCCGAATCGTTGGTGATCGTCGAAGAACCGAACGGTGGCTTCGTGGTTCTCGGGGCTGGTCATCACGTAGAGAGGCAGCGGTTTGCCGTGCCTCCTGCCCAGGGCCACGATTTTTTCGGCGTGGATCTGGAACAGGCTGGCGGCGGAAACGGGACCGATCGGGTACGTGCCCTTGGGACCGTCGAAGCCCAGTCGGGTCCCCGAGCCACCGGCAACGACCACAACGCCCACCTCGCCGGCCGCGAGCATTTTTGCGCCAACGTCCGCGGCATGGCGGTGCTCGACGCGCTCCGCGTCGGTCCGAGGGAGGCGGAAGACGTCGATGGGGCGGACCTGGTCGGGTTCGGGGACGGTCGAGGCGCTCCCCTGGACGAGGGTCGCGACCAGACGATCGACCTGGTCAAAGTCGATCCGGTCGATCTCGCTCAGAAGCCGGGCGCGGGCGTCGGCGTCAAGGTCGTTCCAGAATCGGAGGAGGTGGTCCTGTCCGTGGCGGGCCAGGCGGGAGGCGAGAGTCGGATCCGGCAACATTCCCAAACGCTCCGGCGGGTCAACGAGGGGGAGGACCTCGGCTCAGAACTCCAGCGCGAGCCCATCGTAGGCCAAGGACACCGATGGGGGCAAGGCAGAGTCGGTCGGACCGTGATCGAAGCTGTGCGAAAGATGGGTGAGGATCGTGCGCTTGGGCTTGAGACGAGCCACGACGTCAAGCGCTTCGCCGAGACTGAAGTGCGTGGGGTGTGGCTCGTAGCGCAGGGCGTCGAGGATCAGGACGTCGAGCCCTTCCAGCAAGGGCCAGCTTTCGTCGGGGATCTTGCTAACATCGGTACAGTACGCGAGGTTCCCGATTCGGTAGCCCAGGACGGCGAAGCGGCCGTGTTCGAGGCGAATGGGCAAAACGGACTGGCCCAGCACATCGAAGCGATGGCCGGGTGCGACGCGCTCGAAGGTCAGCTTGGGGAGAAAGCCGGCGGGCAGTTGGAGCGCTCGCTCGTGGAAGGCGTAGTGAAAGACGCGCCTGATGTTGTCTTCGGTTTCAGCCTCGCAGTAAATCGGGACGGGGCCGCCAATGTGCTTGGGAAACAGGCGGGCATCGTCGAGGCCGAAGAGATGGTCTGCGTGAGCATGCGTATAGGCGATCGCGTGGACGTGCCGGATCCGCTCGCGCAGGAGCTGAATCCGCATCTCCGGCGTGGTGTCCACCAGAAGATTGCCCCGCGGGAACTGGAACAGCACGCTCGGACGCGTTCGCTGGTTCCTCGGGTCGTCCGATGTACAAATGGCGCAATCACAACCGAGTACGGGCACGCCGGTGGAGGTCCCACTCCCGAGGACAATGAGACGGCGAGGGGACGATGCCGCGATGTCCAACAAGCCTCAAACCTCCGCGACAGGGGCGTGCTTTGGGGAGTCTTGCGATGCTTTGAGCATTGTACGGTGTGAGGAGTCGGAGTTCGACCTCAAGTCCCCGTGCCGCAATCGCTCAACCGGGCGATTTTTTGGCGTATGGATGTCCATGTCTTAAGGAGCGACCCGCGAGCCGCCTCGTTCGCCGAGGCTTGACGGATCGCCAATGCCTGATGTAAGATAGGTGTCATCAAGAACTTATCGCGGCGAAACCGTTTCTATCGGCTGGGGCAATTGCGACCATGGCAATGGAACTGCTGAGTGATCTTTGGGACAAGACGACGGATGCGATGACGCAGCTCTCGGAAGGGGTGTCCGAGGGCCTGATCCGACTGTTCGGAAATTCCAACGAGCGCCAGATTCGCCGCATGCGTCCGATCGTTGAGGCGATCAACGCCCTTGAGCCGGCCATGCAGGCGCTTTCAGATGAGGAGCTGCGGGGGAAGACGGCGGAGTTTCGCCAGCGGCTGGCGGACGGTGCAACGCTCGACTCGATCCTGCCCGAGGCGTTCGCGGCGTGCCGGGAATCGGGTCGCCGGTTCTTGAAGATGCGGCACTATGACGTCCAGCTCATGGGCGGCATGGTGCTACACGGCGGCAATATCGCCGAGATGGTGACGGGTGAAGGTAAGACGCTCGTGGCCACCCTGGCGGCGTATTTGAACGCGCTAGAAGGTCATGGGGTCCATGTCGTTACGGTGAACGACTATCTCGCCCGCCGAGACGCGGAATGGATGAGCCCGCTTTTCACCGGTCTGGGAATGACCGTGGGTGCGATCCAATCGGATATGGATTCGGAAGAGCGGCAGTTCGTCTACTCGCGTGATATCACCTATGGGACGAACAACGAGTTCGGCTTCGATTATCTGCGCGACAACATGAAGCCGACGCGGGAGTTGCAGGCTCAGGGTGAGCTGCACTATGCGATCATCGACGAGGTCGACAGCATTCTGATCGACGAGGCGCGAACGCCGCTCATTATTTCCGGGCCGGCCTTCGACGACGTGCGAAAGTATGCGGAGGCGGACCGCATCGCGAGGTTGCTCCAGCGTGACAAGCACTTCGAAGTGAAGGAGAAGGAACGGACCTGCCATCTCAATGACGAGGGCATTCGCGAGGCGGAGCGGATTGCGGGGCTCGAGAGCTTCTACACGCCGGGCAACATGGAATGGCCCCACCTGATCGACAATTCGCTCAAGGCCCATCATCTTTACAGGAGGGATCGCGACTACGTTGAACTGAACGGCGAGATCGTGATCGTTGACGAGTTCACCGGCCGGCTCATGACAGGGCGGCAGTGGTCCGACGGGTTGCATCAGGCGGTGGAGGCGAAGGAACGGGTCAAGATCAAGGAAGAGAACCAAACGCTGGCGACGATCACGCTCCAGAACTTCTTCAAACTGTACAAGAAGCTCTCGGGGATGACCGGCACCGCGATGACCGAGGCGAACGAGTTTTACAAGGTCTATCACCTCGACGTGATCGCGATACCGACGAACCGGCCTCTGACTCGCGTGGGCTACAACGACCTGATCTACCGGACCGAGCGCGAGAAAGTCGGCGCGATCATTCAGGAGATCCGCGAGATCCATGCGACGGGCCGGCCGATCCTTGTCGGCACGACGTCGATCGAGAAGTCGGAAGAGCTGTCGGAGATGCTTCAAAGGCACGGCATCCCGCACCAGGTCCTGAACGCGAAGTATCACGAGCGCGAGGCGGAGATCGTGGCGCAGGCGGGCCGTAAGGCGGCCGTGACGATCGCCACGAACATGGCGGGCCGAGGAACCGACATCATCCTCGGGGGGAACCCCGAGTTCATGGCGTGGGCCGACCTCAAGGTCCTCACGAACGAAGACGGACGTCCGCTGTATCCCACGCGGCTCGAAGTTCCCAAGGAAGTATGGGACGCCGCGGTGCAGAAGTATGAACCCGAGATGAAGGTCGAGGGTCGCGAGGTCGCCGGGCTGGGTGGCCTGCACATCATCGGCACCGAACGGCATGAGAGCCGGCGCATCGACAATCAGCTCCGCGGCCGTGCCGGACGCCAGGGCGACCCGGGCTCGTCGAAGTTCTTCCTGTCGCTCGAAGACGACCTGATGCGCAAGTTTGCCGGCGAGTGGGTCTCGCGCGTCCTGGCGAGCATGGGCATGGAGGAAGGCGAGGCGATCGAGCACCGGATGGTCTCGAAGCGAATCGAAGGTGCGCAGAAGAAGGTCGAGGAGCGGAACTTCGACGCCCGCAAGAACCTGCTCGAGTACGACGAGGTCATGGACGAACAGCGCAAGCGGATCTACTCGTTCCGTCAGCGCCTGCTCGACGGCATGCCGCCCAAGGCGGCGGTCATGGACATGATCGACAGCCAGGTGCGCGACGCGGTCGGACGTTTCATGGCCGACGACTATGGCGCCGCGAGCTTCGCGGAGTGGTGCGGCCAGCGTCTTGGCGTTGAGCTGAACGGGCGTGACTTCAAAGGGGCCGAGTATGAGGCCGCCGAGGAGGAGGCCAAGCACCAGGCTGAGCGGCAAGCGACGGACCTGGTCCGGGAAGCTGCGGAAGAGAATCTGCCTGCCGACGCGGAGCCGTCGGAATGGACGTGGCAATCGCTCGCGACCTGGGCCAATTCTCGCTATGGCCTGAATCTCAAGGATCGCGACCTGCGCCGGTTTGCGAAGTACGACAAGGACGATTTCGACTTCGACCGTAATGGGCTCGAGGACTTCATCGTCGAGAAGGCGATCGAGACGATTCGGACCGTGGATCTGAGCCCGTCCCGTGAGTTCCTTCAGGACGACTGGGGCAGGCGCTCCCTCGCGGGTTGGCTGCACCATAAGTTCGGGATCGTGACCGACCCGGCGGAGTGGGCGGGCCTGACGAAGTTGGAGGTCATTGGACGGATTCAAGTCAGCGTCCGGCAACTCTACGCCCAGAAGGAGGCGGAGTTCCCGGTTAGGGTCGGTTTGACGCGTTACCTCCAGGAGCGGACCCATACGCATGGCCCCCGGTACGACCGGGAAGGGCTCGCCGCGTGGGCGTCTCAGCGCTTCCACGCCGTAATCGAGCCTGAGGAACTGCAACCGCTGCTCCGTCCGGAAATCGAAGCGCTTTTGCTCAAGGTGGCGCGCGAGCGGTACCAGGGGGCCAAGCTCGCCGATGAACTCGAGAAACGGTTCGAGGCCGCGTTTGGACCAGAGCCTACGTCTGGCAAGCCTTCGACGACACCGGACTCGAAAGCCCTCGCCGACTTGGTGCACTGGGCACGGCAGGAGCTTGGGGTCGAGACATCGGCCGAGGAACTGAGCCGGTTGCCCAGAGACGAGGCGCATGATCGGCTCGTCAACGCGCTCGATACGCTCCACCGTCCCGAGATGCGTGAGATGGAGAAGATGGTTCTTCTTCAGATCCTCGACGGGAGCTGGATGGAACACCTCCGGGCGATGGACCACCTGCGCAGTTCGATCGGCCTGCAAGGGTATGCTCAGATCGACCCGAAGGTCATGTACAAGAGCGAGGGGATGAAGATCTTCTCGGAGATGTGGTCCGGGGTCGGCGACAAGGTGACGGACCTGGTGCTCCGGGTGGAACAGTTCGATCCCGATTTCCTCAACTATCTTGGCTCGCGCTGGCAACTCGACAAGGCGAAATCGATTCACGAAGCCCCCGCTCCCGAGCCGGCGGCGGTTGGTGCGGGAGGAGGTATTCGCGCCCAGCAGGACGCGGCAATCGCGGCGAGCCACCAGAGTGGCGACACGAAGCACGAGCCGGTCCGGAACGTTGGCAAAAAGGTGGGTCGAAACGACCCTTGTCCGTGCGGGTCCGGTAAAAAATTCAAAGCGTGTTGCATGAGGAAGACGGAATCGAGCGATCTTTTCTAACGTTTCTCCGCGTGGAACGTGATCGAATCACCACGAGGATCGGCCCGTCGAGTACGGCCGATCCTCTTTTGCGTTCGAACGTTAAAGGAAGGCGCGAGCATGTGGATCGGAGCATGCTGCGCTCGTAGGTCAGGCGAGATGCATGGATGTCCGGCCGTTCCGGGCACAAGGATTGCTACGATCGTGAGGGATTGCCCGGGATGGCTGCCTCGTCGTTGAGGCAACTGGGCAGGGAAAGGATTTCCCGCGATGCCCATCCTGCTCAACCTCGTGTATCTGGTTGTTCTCGGTCTCTCCGCACCTTGGATTCTCATCCGAGCGATCCGCGACGGCAAATACCGCCACGGGTGGTCGGAAAAGTTCCTGGGACGAGCGCCGCTGCGGATCGGCGATCGGCCTTGCTTGTGGATCCATGCCGTCAGCGTGGGTGAGGTGCTGCTGCTCAGGCCGATCCTTGCGGAATTGGCGAGACGACGGCCGGGGTGGGAGGTCGTGGTGTCGACCACGACGGATACGGGGCTCGCCGTTGCGCGCCGGACGTATCCGGAGCTCGTGACGTTTTATGCACCCCTCGACTTCAGTTGGGCCACCCGGCGCGCCGTGGCGAACATCCGGCCGACCGTGCTGGTGTTGGTTGAGCTGGAGATCTGGCCGAACCTGATCCGCGCCGCCAAACGCGCGGGGGCACAGGTTGCAATCATCAACGGCCGACTCAGCCGGCGCAGTCATCGTGGATACCGCAAGCTGCGGGGACCGCTTGGATCGACCCTGCGACGGATCGATGCGATCGCGGTGCAGACCGAGGAATATGCTGCAAGGTTCGTGGACCTGGGCGTGCCGCAGCAGAGGCTCCGCGTGACGGGCTCGGTGAAGTACGACGGTTTGGAAAGCGAGCGCGACAATCCGCAAACGCTGGCCTTGCGCAAGACGCTCGGGCTGGCGGGAACTGATCTGGTGTTCGTCGCGGGGAGCACGATGGAGGGCGAAGAGGCTGCTGCGCTTGCCGCCTACAGAGCTGCTCGTACGCTCCATCCCAGGCTCCGCCTGATCGTCGTCCCGCGACATCCCAATCGTTTTGAGAAAGTCGCGAGCTGGCTCCGCGAGCAGGGCGAGAAGATCGTGCGGCGCAGCGAGATCGGGGACGGACACCGTAACGGCGACGACTCGGCGGTCATTCTGGTGGACACGATCGGCGAGCTTTCGGCGGTGTGGGGGCTCGCCGATGTCGCATTTGTGGGCGGAAGTCTTATGCCCGGCCGAGGCGGTCAGAACATGATGGAGCCCGCCGCGTTCGGCGCAAGCGTGCTCTTTGGCCCCCACACCGACAACTTTCGGGAGACGGTCGAGCAGCTCCTGGAGCGTCAAGGTGCCCGCGAAGTCGCCGACGCTTCTGCACTCCGCGCAGCCGTAATTCACGACCTAGATGACCCGGACGCCGCAACCCACCGAGGCGCTGCCGGACGTGCTTATGTGTTGGCACAAAATGGCGCATCGATTCGCACACTTGCGGAGTTAGACCGGTTGGTGGAATCAGGAATCGCGGGAAAAACGACTTGATCCTGAGGCATGCTTTCGGGAAAACTCAGCGCGCACATGTCCCGTTCGTAGTGACGCGCAGCGTGCGAGTGGGACGCTGACCTCCCGCATGATTCTCTGCGAGGAGGGCGGGAAATCGAACCAGGAGAACGAAATGGCTGAACAGCAAGCGGGCGAAGCGCAGCAGACGGAAGTCCATGTGGACGATTCGAGCACGATGCCGTCCTATTCGAACTTTTGTCGAGTGACGGCGACGCCGGAAGAGGTCATCCTCGATTTCGGGCTCAATCCTCAGCCGTTCGCGACTGGCCGGCAGGATGTTAAGGCGAATCAGCGAATCGTGATGAACTTTTACACGTCGAAGCGCTTGCTGACCGCACTGGGCATGACGATCCAGCGCCACGAGCAGACGTTCGGCGCGATCGAGCTTGACGTGCGCCGCCGCGCCGGCTCCGTCCAGCAGCACTCGTCGTTCACCCCGCCGGCTCGCGGCCCCGGCGGCCCGCAAGGGGTCGTTGAGTAAGCATCGCGCCGCTCTTGCGAAAAAAAATCAAGAAAGCCCGGGGTCGTCGACCCTGGGTTTTTTTTATGTTCATTGGTAAAGTGCGCAAGAAGGTTGTGCGCCGCAAGCGGCGCGCGAAAAAAATCTGGGAAGTTTGGATTGCAAGCGGTCCCGTTATCGGTGTGCCGTAAACGCTCAACGCGATTGTGTCGATGATACGAGCAATTGCGACAGCCTTTGAGGGCTGGCCGAGGCGTGGCGGCTGGCGAGGCGGTTCGGATTCTGGCGCCTAACACCCGGAACCACCATGACGGAAGAGACCATCGATCCAGGTCTGCTCGAGCAGACAAAGAACCAGATCCGTAAGCTGGTGGCCGAGATCGCCGATCTGGCCGAATCGGACATTCAGCCGAACGAGTTCTATGTGGAGTTTCTCAATCGCGCCGTGGCCGCCGTGGCGGCTTCGGGAGGCGCCTTCTGGCTGCTCGACGGCCGGGGCAGCCTCAAGCTCCAGCACCAACTGGAGTTTCGCCTGACGGGCCTGCTCGACGGCCGCGTGCGCACTCAGCCGCACGATGCGCTGCTCGGGTGCATGATTCAGGCCTCCCAAGCACAAATCATTCCGCCCGGAGCCAGCGTGGAAGGCGTGCCCAACGCCGGCAATCCCACGGGCTTCGCGTTGATCATAGCTCCATTGATCGTGGACAAGCAGGTCGTCGGACTCATCGAAGTCCTGATGGATCCGTCCCGACGCGCGGCCACGCAGAAGAGCACGCTCCGCTTTGTGAGCGACCTGTGCGACCTCGCGGCGAGCTACCTCAAGAACCGCCAGATGCGACAGATGATGTCGCAGCAACGGCTGTGGAACCAGCTCGAAGGGTTCACGCACCAGATTCACGGCTCGCTCGACCTGAAGGAGACGGCGTACTCAGTCGCCAACGACGGGAAGCGTCTGGTCGGCTGCGACCGTTTCAGCGTCGCCCTCAAGATCGGCGGCCGAGTGCTGGTCGAGGCCGTGAGCGGTCAGGAAGTGGTCGAACAGCGCTCGAACCTGATCCGCGAGCTGAACCGGCTCTGCAAGGTCGTGATTCGGTCCGGCGAAGACCTGATCTACACCGGGAACACCGAGGGCTTCTCGCCCGATATTCGCGACGCGCTCGAAGTGTATGTCGATGAGTCCGGTTCGAAGGCCGTGATCATCACGCTCCTGCACAAGCCCGACCAGGAACCCACCGAGCCGAACCAGCAGAAGGAGAAGGTGCCGTTCGGGTGCCTCGTGGCCGAGCAGATCGGCGACGAAGTCGCATCGACCGACGCCCATGCGCGGACCGAAGTCGTGTCGCGGCATGCCTCGACCGCTCTCTGGAACGCGCAAGAGCACGATAAGATTTTCCTGCTTCCCTTGCTCAAGGTCATGGGGTCGCCCTGGCGGTTCTTCCGCGGGCGGACGCTGGCCAAGATCATTGGCGTGCTCCTGGCGATCGTGGCACTGATCGGTGTGCTGGCATTCGTGCCGTACAAGCTGACGATCGAAGGCCGAGGCGCGTTGCTGCCCGAGGAGCGCCGGACGACCTATGCACCGGTGCCGGGGGTCGTGACGCAGGTGCCCGTCAACCATGGCGACTTCGTGAAGAAGGGCGACCTCCTCTGCCTCATCACGAGCAAGGACCTGGAGAAGGAACACAAGCGTCTGATCGCGGAAGCCGGACAGGCGGATTCGCAAGCAGCGCACCTCATGAAGCAGTTGCACAACTCGACCAACATGCGGCCTGAAGAGCAGGTGCAACTCCAAGGGCAGCTCCAGGGCGAGAAGATCAAGGCCAAGAGTGCCAAGGAACAAATCGCGATTCTCGAAGAACAGTTCGAGACGATGAAGATCCTTGCCCCTCAGAACGGCATTGTGACCACCTGGGAAACCAAGAAGAACCTGGTGGATCGTCCGGTCGAAGTCGGCACCGAGCTCATCACGGTCTCCGGGATCGAAGGTGAGTGGATTCTCGAAGTCGAAGTGCCTGACGACGACATGGGCCCTGTGCTCGAAGCGCAAAGCAAGCTCGAAAACGACATCAAGGCGGGCAAGAAGGCGATCGGCTCAGCACTCTCGGCGTACTTCGTCACCGCGACCGATCCGGAACACCGCTACGAAGGCTTCGTCCGCAAGATTGCCTCGAAGGCCGAGTTGGTGGAACAGAAGCACGTTGTCAAGGTGACGGTCGGGTTCAGTGAGAACGTTCGTCGCGAATTCCTGAAACGCAACCAGGCACTCCGGCCTGGCGCCGAGGTGCGGGCGAGGATCGACTGCGGCAACGCACGGCTCGCCTACGTGCTGCTGCGAGACGTGATCCAGGTCTTCTACGAAACAGTGCTGTTCCGCTGGCCGTTCCTGAAATAAGGGACGCGAGGAACTTTCAGCATGGAGGCACAGAGAGGGACTCAGGAAGGGCCCGCGAGAACTCCCCGTTTTCCGCTCTTTCGTGTCTCTTGATGTGCCTTTGTGATCATTCTTCCCCCACCGGTTGAAACAAACGGAGCCTCGCCCATGTTGATCTCGAAAAAAGCCGCCGCGCTGGCTGCGGGCTTCCTAGCGGCCCTCTCCGCGGCAACCTTAGCGCAAAACCCCGCCCCCAACGGACGGGGTGCTGCCTCGGCCGGCGACGTGCTGGTGCTCCAGGAGCCCGCCACCCTCGAATGGATCGAAAAGGCCGACGTCGCCGCCCTTCGCGAGGGGGTGATCGAACGGATGGAGCTTCAGATCGGCGCCGAGGCGATCAAGGGCAAGCCGATCGGCTACCTCAATTCCAAGATGGCGGAGCTCGCGGTCGCGAAAGCGAAGGTAGCGTCCTCCAACAAGGGCGCCATTCAGAAGGCTGAAGCCCAAAAGGAACTCGCGATCGCGGTGCTTGCGACCAGCTATAACCTCGTGAGGCGAGGAAAGGACTTCGTCCCCCAGGAAGAGGTTCGCAAGAACGAAGCTGAAGTCAAGGTTGCCGAGGCCATGCGGATCGAGGCAACCGAGCAAGTGAAGGTTGCAGAGGCAGAGCTCGCGCTGGCTGAGCGCACGCTCGCCGAGCACGAAATCGTCGCACCGTTCGATGGGGTCGTGTATGAGCGACTCAAGAACCCCGGCGAAAGCGTCCGCGCGAATGAGGCGGTCGTCAAGCTCGGAAACCTCAACAAACTGCGAGCCTGGGCTTATGTTCCGCTGGAATATGCGTCGCGCGTCAAGGAAGGCCAGCGGGTCGAGATTCGCCTGCTGCTCCAGGGGCGCCGGGATGAGAAACTGCCGCTCGAAATGAAACGATTCGTGGGAAAGATCACGTTCATCGATCCCCAGATCGGAGCTGTCGCCGAAACCGCGGTCCGCGTCTATGCCGATTTCGAGAACCCGACGCACGAGCTTCGACCCGGGTTCCATGCCGAAATGACGATCTTCTTGAGTTCGGAAGGCCAGGCCAACTCTGCGCCGGCGGTCGGCGCGAACATCGGCCTGAACCGTTGACCGACGAATGAGGGGGCTGTCTCCGGGCGGCTCCGATGCTCGGTTCGTTTCTTGAACGTCCCTGGCACGAATCCGTCACCGAAGCGTTTCGATCCGCGCGACTCCTGTGCACGATAGTGAGGGCCGCAGACCTATGAGTTCCGCTCCATCATTAGCTCCCGTCATGCCCATGGGGCAGGCCGCCGAGCACCTGCGGCCCAAGCTTCGGCCTGACCTGATCGTCCAGCCTCAGTTTTATGAGGGGATGACACACTACGTCGTCAAGGACCCCATCGGGCTCAAGTACTTCCGGTTCAAAGCGGAAGAATACTTCTTGCTCCAGCAGCTCGACGGCAAGCAGAACCTGCAAGACGTCAAGCGCGCGTTCGAGCGCAAGTACCGCCCGCAGACGATCTCGATCGACGACCTGACCCGGTTCATCGCCCAGCTCCATGAAGCGGGGATCGCTCAACTCGATACCGCCGAGCAGGCGAAGGTCCTGATCAAGCGCAGGCGGAAGAATCGCTGGAAGAAGATCGGGCAGTTCTTCGCCAACATCCTCTACATCAAGATCCCGATCATCGATCCTGAGAAGCTCCTGACGGGGATGTACCCGTATTTCCGCTGGATCTACACGCCTTACTTCATCACCTTCAGCGTCGGCATGATGCTGGCGGCCATCACCCTGGTGGCGAGCCAGTGGTCGACGTTCCACGCGAAGCTCCCCGAGTTCCAGAGCTTCTTCACAATCCGCACGATCGTCGCGTTCTGGTGCAGCCTCGCCGTCGTGAAGATCATCCACGAGTTTGGGCACGGACTCACCGCTAAACACTTCGGCGGTGAAGTGCACGAGATGGGGATGCTGTTCCTCGTCCTCACCCCCGCGCTCTATTGCGACGTCACGGATAGCTGGCTCTTGCCCAGCAAATGGAAACGGATCTGGATTTCCGCCGCGGGCATCTATGTCGAATGTTTCCTTGCGAGCATAGCGACGTTCGTCTGGTTCTATAGCGAGCCGGGGCTCACCAATAGCCTGGCAATGGCGACGATGTTTATATGCTCGGTCAACACCGTGCTGTTCAACGCGAACCCGCTGTTGCGCTATGACGGCTACTATGTGATGGCCGACTGGCTCGAGATCCCGAACCTGCGAATCAAGAGCACGCAGTTCTTCACCTATCTGATCCAGGAGAAAGTGCTCGGCCTCGAGATCCCCGTGCAGAGTTATATGCCTCGTGCGCGGCGGTCGCTGTTCGTGATTTATGCGATTGCCAGCTACTTGTATCGCTGGGTGGTCACGTTCAGCATCTTGTACTTCTTGAGCCAGTTCCTGAAGCCGTACAAGCTCCAGTCGGTCAGCTACATGCTGGCGCTGGGGTCGCTGGTTCCCTTGTTGGCACTCCCTTGCTACCAGATGTTCAAGTTTGTTCGCCAGCCCGGAAGGATGCGTAAGGTGAAAAAGGCACGCGCGGCCAGCTTCGCGGCGGTGGCCGTGGCCATCGTCGCCGGAATCCTCTTGATCCCGACGCCGTTACGGGTTCAGGGGACGTTAGTCTTGACGGCAGCCAAACCCGCGGAAATCTACGCCGAGATTCCCGGCCGGCTCGTGGCCCTTGGGTTCAAAGACGGCGACTGGGTCAAGAAGGGCGATCTGATCGCACAGCTCTCGAACCCCGAAAAGCAGCGCGAGCGCACCCAGCTTCAGGAAGCGCAGAGTGTCAGCTTCGCCAAGGCGGCGTGGTTCGGCATGCTGTCCGACCTCGACAGCCGGGCCCAGGCGAAGACGCAAAACGACCTCTACGAGAAACTCGATCCCGCGGTCAACAAGATCAACGAACAGCTCGGGAAGCTCAATCTGTATGCCCCCCGCGACGGCCAGGTGATGGGCCTGCCGCACCACGAAAAGCTTGGCCAATGGGTCAAGCCGGGCAAGCCGTTCTGTGAAGTGGGCGACCCGCACAAGCTCGAAGCGCACATGATCCTCGACCAGGGCGACATCGACCTCGTCAAGGTCGACAAGCGGGCCTGGATCAAGATCTATGGCGATTCCGAAGAAACGTGGAAGAGCCACGTCGGCGAGATCGCCAAGCGGAACCGGGATGAGATCCCGCCCGAACTCTCGAATACCGTCGGTGGTGACATCGCCACGAAGCAAGACCCGAAGACCGGTGCCGTCAAGCCGATCACGGCCGTCTACGAGGTCATCGTCCCGATGGACAACCCAGACCTCAAGCTCCAGCCGGGTCTCCGCGGTTTTGCCAAGATCGATGGAGGTACTCACACGTTCGGCTGGTGGCTCTGGCGCGTGATCACCAAGACATTCCACTTCACGCTCTGACCGGTCGCCCGATTCAGCATACCGAAACGCACACGGCTCGCTTTCTCGCGGAGAGAAAGCGGGCCGTTTCCGTTGTTAGTCGGCCTGTAACGACGGTGGCTTTCACGCGCAAATGAGCGTGCGATCAACGATCGTAGATCGCACCCGGAGCGTGAACTCTACAGTCGTAAGCTCGGCGTCACCGTTTGCCTTAACGAATCGGTGAGATGCGAAGCGGATATGGACGAGACGATCCTTGAAATCGAATCAATGCTCGTTCAAAATCTTTTGCGTGATTTCCCGCTCGCAGACCTTGCACCACTTCCACCGGTTTTGCCCGACCGTTTCGTCGAGGTGACTTTTCGCCACACGAATCGAACGAAACCAGAACTTCACTTCGCCGTCGGTCACTTTCTCCAGCTTTCCGCATCGAGCGAAGTGGAGCAAATTCTGGCCCGCCTTGGTGGACGCGCGTTTGCCGTTTTCGGGTGGCAGCGTACCGTGGAAGACGAAGCCAATCCCCTCCAACCGAGTTTCGTCGAAGTCGTCGGCGGTTTCCAGGGTGCGAACGCCCGCTTGATCCGAGATGGGCATGGGAATGGTCCCGATCCAACACGTTGCAGCATTTCAAATTACGAGCTCAACTCTAACGGATTCAAAGCCGGGTTGCAAGGCCACGACCACGCGGGCTTTACACTCAGAGAACGTGCATATTGTCATTCAAAAGAATTGTTTTGTGATTCGGTTTCAGCGTTCCACCCGAATCGGGCGAGTTCCCGCGGCGTATGGGTTGCTTGGCGTCGTATCTGCGGGTTGGTTAAGCTGAGATGCGGTCGGGAGCGAGTCACGAGCGGTTGGGGATCTCATGCCCACGATTCGAGAGACGGTCGGCCATCTTCGGGATCTGCCTCGATACCGCCAGATCCTGGCGACGTTAGTAAGATATGGTTACCAGGACGTGGTCTCAGCGCTCCACCTGGAGGGGATCGTTCGGCCGCTTGAGCGTGTCGCGCTTGGAGACGACGTGCCGCCGCAGGACCGTGCGAGGCGCCTGCGGTTGGTCTGCGAGGATCTGGGTCCCACGTTCGTCAAGCTCGGGCAGTTGATGAGCACGCGTCCCGACCTGCTGCCGGAAGCGTATACGAGTGAGCTCGCTGCGCTGCGCGATGATGTGCGGCCGTTTCCGTTCGAAGAGGCTGAGGAGATCCTGCGCGAGGAATACGGCCGGCCGCCCACCGAGGTTTTCAAGGCGCTCGATCCTGTACCGGTGGCATCAGCCTCGATCTCCCAGGTCCATCGTGCGGTGCTTCCTGATGGGACGGTGGTCGCGCTCAAGATCCGCCGGCCCGGAATTGAGAAGGTCGTGCAGGCCGATCTCGATATCTTGAAGAACCTGGCTCAGTTGGCGGAGCGCCGGTTGCAGTTTCTCGTGCCTTACGCGCCCTCGTCGTTGGTTCGGGAGTTCGAGCGTAGTTTGAAACGCGAGCTCGATTTCAATGTCGAGCGCCGAAGTATGGAGCGCTGTCAGAAGCAGTTCCTCAACGATCCGACCGCGCACATCCCCTTTGCGGTCCCCGCGTTTTCGACCGGGCGTGTGATTGCGATGGAATTCATCAAGGGCGTTGGCATCCAGGACATCCAGGGGATTCGGGCCCTGGGCATCGATCCTGCGCAGGTCGCGGTCCACGGCGCCCGGATCTTGATGACGCAGATCTTCCAGTTCGGTTTTTTTCACGCCGATCCCCATCCGGGGAACCTGCGCGTTTTGCCCGGCGGCGTGATCGCCCCGCTCGACTACGGAATGATCGGCCAGCTCGATGCAAGAGCTCGCGAATTGATCGCCGACCTGCTGATGGGCCTCCTGGCGCAGGATACGGATCGGGTCCTGCGTTCCCTCGACGCCCTCGACATTCGGGGCGAGCGCGTCGATCGCAAGGCGCTGCGACGAGACGCTGCGGAGCTTGTCTCGGCGTACTCCGACCTGACGTTGGACAACATCGACCTCGGCCTCTTATTGCGCGAGCTGATTGCGGTGATCCGCGCTCATCATCTGCACATTCCGCCCGACCTGGTCCTTTTGATTCGGTCGCTCGTGACGATCGAAAGCGTCGGGCGCAATCTCGATCCGCATTTCGACATCGCGCGCCAGCTCCAGCCGTTTATACGTGGGCTTACCCTCAAACGTTATCATCCGTGGCGTTTGTTGGCGCACGGCGCTCGCATGGCCGAGGACGTTCAACGCGTCGCGATGCTGCTCCCTGACGTTCTGGGGCAGTCGCTCGATTCCATCCAGCGCGGGGAGTTGAAGGTCCACTTCGATCTTCAGCATTTTGAGCGGCTCGTGCGGCAGCTCACGAGGGCCAGCAATATCCTGGCGGCGGGGATTGTGTTCGCGGGACTGGTCGTCGCCTCTTCGTTGGTGTTTCGTGTCGGGCCGGTCACACTAGCATATACGGGTTATTCCATCGCGCTCGTGATCGGCCTCTGGATCGTCTGGAGTGTGCTGCGTGGCGATCGCTGACGGAAGCCGGTGCTCTCGATTAGCTCTTGCGGATCATGCGCGCGACGAACATCGCGTCGCAGTCGCCGTCCTGGGGCCAGATTTGAAGAGTCCCGTTCGTCGTCGACTCGTTCAGGGGATTCGTGAACGGCTCGAGCTCGAACTCGGGGTGGGCGCTGAGAAACTCGTGCACAACGCCCGTCGTCTCTGTGGGCGTAAGCGTGCAGACCGAGTAGACGAGTGTGCCGCCGGGACGGACGCCCGCTGAGGCGGTCTTGAGCAGTTGCGATTGGATGGCGGCGAGACGAGGGATCGCTTCGCGATCGAGCGTCCAGCGCGCGTCGGGATTGCGTCTCCACGTGCCGATCGCGGAACAGGGTGCGTCAACGAGCACACCGTCGAAGCTACGCGGTTTCCCCGCCACGTGCTTGCCGTCCCAGGTCTTGGTGGTGAGGTTCCGAAACGGGCTCCTGCGAGCGCGCCGGGCGGTTTCCTTGAGGCGACCTTCGTGGGTGTCGGTGGCGACGACGACACCCTTTCCTCCCATCAGGGCGGCCAGGTGGAGCGCTTTGCCGCCGGCCCCGGCGCAAGCGTCCCACCAGCGGTCACCGGGGTCGGGGTCGCAGGCGAGGCCAACCACCTGGGAGGCGAGGTCCTGAATCTCCAGACGCCCCTGAGTGAACGCTTCGAGGTGATGGACGTCGGACTCGCTCGGGAGCTTGGCGGCGTGCTCGAGCCGTCGGTGAATCCAGGGCTTGATGCCGAGAGCACCGAGTTCGGACCAGAGCGTTTTCGGCTCGCTGATCTGGGCGCGAACCCACAACGACGGACGGCTCTGGAGTGCAAACAGAAACTCGAGGTACTTCATCTTGGGCGACGAGCCCCCTGGCGGCAACGGCAGATGATCTCGGAGCCAATCGGGGAAGAGACGCCAGGGATCCGCGTTCACCGCACGTCCGCCCACCCAGCGCTTGAGACCTTCCGCTTTCGCGGTCCAGGTGGGCGCTTCGCCCAGCGCGGTCATCCGGCTCGGATCCTGACCGATGCGCTGCGACCAGACCCGACAGACGGGGTGGACCTGGGAGGCATCGAGGAGCCAGGCGAGCAGCAAGCGTGCGTCGGTCCTCGCAAGCCGCAGGGGCTCGATCCAGCCTCGCCAGCGAAAGAGTGCGAACACGCTCTGGCTGATGAACCGGTGATCCGGTGGCGCGAGGTCTCTCCGCTCCCTCAGAAGGAGCGCAAGTGCGCGATCCGCGCGCTTCTGCTCGACCAACACACGAGTTTCGACCGCGTCGGCAATCGTCACTGCTGCGTCGGCGAGCACGTTCACAGGGGCGACGTGCAGCGTTTCATGAGGCGGCTGCGGTCGCTGCGCGGCGCGAGGAGGAACGCTTGATTCGTTCGCGCGGCCGATCGGCCGTCGCGGTCGAGAACCGGTGGAGGGCTTAATGCGAGGCGCAGGTCGTTTCGATCGTGGCTTCATAAGGGCTCGTGATAGCGAGAGGAGTGACCGACGGTTCCGACGGTTACGAGGAACGCGGCCTGCGGCGAGCGGTTTTGCGTTTGGGGCGGTAACCCGAAGGCTGCGGCGCTTTGGGAGTTTGTGCTGAACCGGAGGTCGGGACGGTGTGGACGTAACGCCCCTCGCTGAGTGCACGATTCGCTTTTTCCATTCGCGCGTGCAAAGCCGCCTTCGGCGGGTTTGACGGGATTAGAGCGTCGCAGCCCGAGCCGATCAGATCGGCACGACCGGCCTTTAAGAGTGCCTCGCGGACCTCGAAATAGTTCTCGGGCTTAAAGAACTGAAGTAGCGAACGCTGCAACTTCCGGTCCCGCAGATTCTTGGCGGTGTACACTTCCTCGCCCGTCATCGGGTCGAGGCCGGTGTAGTACATGCACGTGGCGATGTCGAACGGGGCGGGAATGAAGTCCTGGACCTGATCGGGGCGGTAGCCATTGCGCTTTAGGAAGAGGGCCAGGTCAATCATGGCGTCGAGGTCGCTGCCGGGGTGGGACGCGATGAAATAGGGGACGGTGTACTGTTTCTTCCCCGCACGCCGGCTGGCGGCCTGAAAGGCGCGATCGAACGACTGGTAGTCGTTGATCTCGGGCTTCTTCATCCGCTTGAGCACCTCGGGATCGGTGTGTTCCGGGGCGACCTTGAGATGTCCGCCGACGTGATGCGCGGCCAGCTCGCGAAGATACTCGGGCGACTGCTGAGCGAGGTCCATCCGGACCCCTGACGCCACAAGGACCTTGTGCATGCCGGGAACTTCGCGGCTCTCTCGCATGAGCTGTACCAGAGGGCCGTGATCCGTCCCCAACAGCTTGCACATCTTGGGATGGACGCACGAGAGCCGCTTGCATTTCGCCTCGACTTCCGGCCTCGTGCAGCGCATCTGGTACATGTTCGCGGTGGGCCCGCCGATGTCGGACACGACCCCCTTGAACTCCGGGTCTCTTCCCAGGGCACGCAACTCGTTCAGGACCGACTCCTGCGAGCGCGATTGGATGATTCGGCCTTGATGCGTAGTGATCGAACAGAAGGTGCAGCCGCCGAAGCAACCGCGCATGATCGTCACCGAATCTTTCACGGCCTCGTACGCGGGGATCGACTCGCCCTTGTACATGGGATGGGGCCGTCGGGTGAACGGCAAGCCGTATACCCGGTCCATGTCCTCCTGGCTGATCGGCAGAGCAGGGGGGTTGGCAACGACGGCCTGGCGGTCGTGATACTGGATCAGCCTGCGAGCGTTGAGCGGGTTGGTCTCCTGGTGGATCGTCCGCGTGGCGATTGCGAACTTCCGTTTGTCGGTCTTGACCTCATCGAAAGAAGGAAGCACGAGCGCGTCCTGGGGTGGTTCTTCCCTGGCGCCGAGGGCATACGCGACACCGCGCATATCGCGCAGATCACGTACAGTCTGGCCCGCGGCGAGCCGGCGCGCGATCTCGACGATTGGCTGCTCCCCCATGCCGAACACGACGAGGTCGGCCTTGGAGTCGAGCAGGATCGAGCGTTTGACGGTGTCGCTCCAGTAGTCGTAATGAGCCAGTCGCCGGAGCGAGGCTTCGACGCCGCCGGCAATCACGGGAACGCCTGGAAACGCCTCGCGTGCTCGCTGGCAATAGGGCATCGTCGCGCGGTCAGGCCGCAGCCCGATGCGGCCGCCGGGACTGTAGGCGTCGTCGTTGCGGACCTTCTTGTTCGCCGTGTAATGGTTGATCATGCTGTCCATGTTGCCCGCGCTGATCGCGAAGAACAGTCGAGGCGGGCCAAACTGGCGCCACGGATCGGCCGAACGCCAGTCCGGCTGGCTCAGGATCGCGACTCGAAAGCCGGCGGCTTCGAGGACCCGTCCGAGGATCCCCATCGCGAACGCGGGGTGATCGACGTAGGCGTCGCCCGTGACGAAGACGACGTCGACCGCGTCCCAGCCCCGTGCGTTCATCTCGGCGCGCGTTGCTGGCAGGTGCGGTAGCGTCAGCGGGGCCAGCGGCAGCACGGGGAGCTGCGTGGGGGCCACATTGGCTTCCGCCTGGCGGGTCGAACACGGGGGTGGGGCAATCACGTCGAGGCTCATGCGGGCACGCTTCGCGAATTCCTGGGGACAGTGAGGCGGCAAACGGTTATTATCGTCTTAGGATACGATCCACGGCAACAGAGGTTGCAGCGATGGCGACTGTCGTCGAGACACGATACCGTCCCGAAGATCTCCTCGCGATCACCGACCGGCCCATGCCGGAGTTGGTGGATGGTGGGTTGGTGGAACGTGATATGGGGCAAGAATCTGACGCAATCGCGGCTACCGTGCTGATCCTTGTCGGAGGTTACGTCAAGGCGCATGACCTGGGACTCGTAAACGGAGCCCAAGGGAGCTATCAGATTTTTCCCGACGACCCGGATAAGGTACGCATCCCTGACGTCTCCTTCACACGGAAGGAACGATTGTACCCTGAAGGACCTGCGAAAGGTCATAGCCGGATCGTGCCCGACCTCGTCGTCGAGGTGATCTCTCCGAACGATACAGCTTCGAGTCTCAATGCGAAGATCGAGGATTATCTGAGAGCCCGAGTTCGGCTGATCTGGGTCGTCGATCCCGGAAACCGAACGGTCACGATCTGGCACGACGACCGATTGGGATTAAGCCTACAGTCGAGCGACACGCTCGATGGCGGCGACATCGTCCCGGGTTTCTCGTGTCCCGTAGCCACGTTGTTCGGGTGAAGCCGTTCGCCCGCGCGGTTCAGCTCCGTTTCAGTCTTCGCGCGGCCCAATCGGGCGCCGCCAGGATCGCGGCGAATTGGGCCGCAAGGCGAGGATCTGCGACGATCACGCCAGCAATTCCCCGCCACGTTTGCCACGCCCGCCAGAGGCATCGTCGCGCGAGTGCTCCGTCCCCGCTTCGTAGCGCCTCGTGTGCGCGAGTCAGGAACGCCCTGGAGAGAGCCTGCTTCGCCTTCTGACGGAGCCCGGAGACTTCCGACGGAAGAATGGCCTCCTGCGCGAAGAGAGCGGCCAAGAGACGCGCAGATTCATCCAGATCAGCCGTTCCCGTTTTGAATCGGTGGGTTTCGCTCGCCGAATGCCAACGGATCGCCACGGTCGGATGCGCCTTCCACGCAATCTCCCAGCGGCGGGCGATCTTGAGCCAGGCATCCCAATCGAGGACGTAGCGATAGGAGGGATCGAACGCTCCAACGCTGGTGATCGCCTCTTTTCGCAAGCTGACGGCTGAGCAGCGCAACGGATTTCCCAGCACCATCAACGGTATGGCCTCTCCTGGCCCAAAGCGACGATCCTCAACGCCAAGCCCGCCTCGAACGACGCGGGCGTCCGATACCGGCTTACCCTGCTCGTCGACGACGTCGGCCGCGCTGGCCACCAGTCCGATCCGATCCGACGCCGCAAACGCCGCGAGATGCGCGGCGAGGTGACCCGGACGCATCACGTCGTCCTGATGGAAGACCGCGACGAACGGCGTCCGGCTCCGGGCGACGCACTGGTTCCAGTTCCCGGCGAGTCCAAGCCGTTCCGAGTTCTCGAAGATCCGCACGCGGTCACCGGCCTCGGAACGCACGATGCCGAGAGTCTCATCGTCGGAACGATCGTCCGAAACGAGCACATCGAAGCCAACGCCTTCCTGGGCGAGTATACTTCGAAGTGCCTGCGCGAGATAGCCGGCGCCTCGGTAGGTCGGAATGGCGACGGTCAGCAACGAGTCGCTCACAACAATGCGGCTTCCCTACGAAGACGGGATTGGCGCGTCGAACGAATCTCTATCATACCGGATATCGCGCGGGCTGAAACTCGTGGTCCACAGCGACTCACGCGAATGAACGAGCGTTCGCAATTCGCTCACGTCGTTGACTCACCGCTATGTTGACGATTAAGTTCGGAGTACAGTCCATTCGCGGGATGTCAACTCCTTCATTCGCTCGACCGGGCGGGTGTCACTCGACTTTTTGGGAGACGACTCGATGCTTCACGCGCGGGTTCTATGCTGGGTTGCTCTGCTGGCGACCGTAGTCGGGACGCCTTGGCTCTTCGCTGCCCCGCCGATGCGCGAGGAGGTTCAGCCTCTGGGTGGGTTCGCGAAAGACGTTCCTGAACGCGACCTCGCACCAATGCCACAGAGGGTCTATCTTGCTCCCAAGATCACCGAGCCGTATGCGCGAGCCTGGTTGCAGCTTCAAAAGTTGGTCAAAATGAATTTCCCTGCACCCACTGCGTTTGAAGACGTCTTGAAATATATCAAGGAAATAACGACCGAAAATGGATCGAAAGGTCTTCGGATCTATGTTGACCCGGTCTCCCTTCAGGAGGCCGAGCACACGCTGCGCTCGGAGGTGACCATCGATGTCGAGGACGTCCCGCTTGCGAGCGCGTTGAGCAGGATTCTGCATCAACTTGATCTTGGGTACTACGTTCGCGATGACGGCTTGCTCGTCATCACGCTCGAATTCTTCTTGCCGGACCAGGAACTGCCCGAAGCCGTCAGCGAGCTGGTTGGGGAACTGGAGTCGGCGATTTTAAGTCTGCGCACGGAACTGGACGCCCTTCCGGGCCGACCGCCCGTTGTGAAGCCGGAGGTCAAGAAGACGCGATGGAAGGGGAACTCACAGCAAGGACGAAATACTCTCGAAGTGCTACACGAAACACCCAATCCGTGTTTGCTCCGGCGTTCTCTGACCGCAGCGGCGGCAACAACGTGGCTCCAGCTCTTTACGAAGGTGGACGTCAACTTTAAGGACACGTCGTTGGCTGACGCGATCCGTTTTCTTTCCACGACGAACCAGAAAGGAGGTCGGAAGATTTCGGTCTATGCTGACCCCGTGGGATTGCGGTTGGCTGAAAAAACCCTGAACTCAACGATCGACTTGAATGTCGAAGATGTATCGGCGGCTTCGGTGCTGGACATGATCGCCAAGCAACTGGGTCTGGAGTACTTTGTTGCAGACGACGGATTCGTGGTGATCACGTCCAATTTGTGGGACGGAACGAGCACCGAAAGTCGGGACATGAAAACTTTGGAGACATTGGGAGAACTCCGTCTTGGGGTGGAACTGATGCAGCGTGAAATCGCGTTTCTACGAGGGCACCAGGGATCGACAACACGACGTCCAAGAGGTGTTTTGCCTGCTTCGCGCGTGAATCATCGTTGAGTTGCCGCTGTCCTCACGACGGGCACTCCTGGGCCAGCCTTCTCAATGTGTCCCAGCTATAGAGCCCCGTGGAGTGACCATCGTTCCAGGCGAGTCGAACTGCATAATTGCCGATGCCTTCCATCCCCTCGAGCTTGAGATCCAGGGGAAGGGTGGCCGGGTCGAACATGCGCTCGCCGGTCCACTCGTTGTGGCACGATGCGCACGGGCATTCGCCGCGAAGGTAGCGGTAGGGGAGCTTCGCCGACAGGCCATCGTCCCAGGAAACTTCGAGGACCTGATCCGACTGGTGGGCGCGGATCGTTGAGGGTGGTTCACTCATCGGTGCAGACTCTCTCATGGGGTTTGCGGTGCGCCCGCCTATAATACGGATTACCGCGGAATTGGAGGAGATAACCGTGGAGCGATTCTTCGTGAGGGCCGAGAGCGTCAACTCGGTCCGTCGCGCGCTCGGACGGGCTCCCGGAGGCGCGAAAGTCGTCGGCCGGTTCGATCGTGAGACGATCGAATGCTCGCATACGATGTCCGAGCAGAGCTTCACCCGGTATTGGCCGGAAATCGCCAGCCGGCTCGAGAAGGCGGGCCTCGCCGTCGTAGAACGTCCAGGGACTCCATCAACGGAACGTGAAACCGAGGGTTGACCGAGTTGATTCAAGAGAACAGTCGCGTCAGCGGCTCACCCGTCGCGATGCGGAGCGGACGGCCGAGGGTATCGCGAAACTCCGTGGCGGGATCGATTCCCAGGGCCCAGTACATCGTCGCGGCGATGTCGTCCGGCGTGACGGGATCCAGCGCGGGATACGCACCGATCTTGTCGCTCGCGCCGTACACAGCGCCCGGTGTGATCCCGCCGCCCGCAAGCAACAC
>DAIDJG010000514.1 GCA_027451445.1 Singulisphaera sp. | reverse complement strand
GGCAGGGATGAGCGACGGCGATGCGGCGGATCTCGTCCAGGATGTGTTCACGCTGCTCGTCCGCAAGCTGCCCGATTTCCGCTATAACGCGAACCAAAGCTTCCGCGCCTGGCTGCGAACCGTGCTTCTGAACCGTCTGCGCGAGACCCTAAGGCGCCGGTCCGTCGTCGCCAACGGAAGCGATGCGTCTGACGAGCAACCGGCAGCGCTTGATAGCCTGCACGACCTGGAGGAGCGCGAATACGCCGCATGGATCACGGCGCGCGCCCTTCAGATCATGCAGCGCGAGTTCGAGCCGACGACCTGGCGCGCGTGCTGGGAGCAAGTGGTGGAAGAACGCCCCGCCGCATCGGTTGCGGCCGAACTGGGAATCACCGTCGGCGCCGCCTACGCCGCCCGGTCACGCGTCCTCCGCAAGCTCCGGCACGAGCTCCACGACTTGCTCGGTTGACCGGCGAATTCGCGCGATCGACGGGCGACCCAAAATAATTTGACGAAGTCGTGTCAGAGTCGGCGGGGTCCGCGCATATCTCCTTCAGAGTCCGCGATGCATGCTGACGGTGCCCTGAGGCGTTACTGAATCGGAGTGCGTGATGCCGTTTCTACAGCTCTGTCCCAACGCCCAGGTGCTGGAGCGACACTTGCTCGGACTGACCTCCGATCCGGAGGCTTCGCGCCTGGATGAACATCTCTCGTCCTGCGAGCACTGCAGCTTCCTCGCCGGCTCGGTGTCCGGCGCGGACGAGTTTACCGAAACCGTCCGTACCGCGGCGGATCGGCTCAGACGGCTGCCGCAGGATGAGGCGATTCAACAGCTCATCGCGAAGAACCAGGGCCTCGGCCGGTTCGTGGGACGCACCGAGGAAACGATCACGGCCTCGCGTCTGCCGGGTACCGTTCGTCCCACGGACCCCGACGCGACCGAGGAGTGTTTTGAATTCTTGAGGCCTCCCGAAGCAACAGGAGAGATCGGCTGGATTGGCCCCTACCGCGTTTTGAAGTTGATCGGCAAAGGCGGCATGGGGATGGTTTTCGAGGCCGAGGATCCCCACCTTGGGCGCACGGTTGCTCTCAAGGTCATGAAGCCGTCGCTTGCCGAAGGGGCGAAGACCCGCGCACGGTTTCTCCGCGAGGCCAGGGCCGTCGCGGCGCTTGCCGATGATCATGTGGTCCCGATCTTTCAGGCGGGTGAAGACCGGGGCGTGCCGTACCTGGCCATGCCGCGGCTGGAGGGCGAGTCGATCGATGCGCGCCTCCGGCGCGAGGGTGCACTCCCCGTCGGAGAGGCGCTGCGGATCGCGCGCGAGGCCGCCCTCGGACTCGCCGCTGCGCACGCAAAGGGACTGATCCACCGCGACATCAAGCCCGCGAACATCTGGCTCGAGGCCAGCTCGGGGCGAGTGCGACTGCTCGACTTCGGACTCGTTCGCGCCGCGGACGGCGACCCTTCGCTTACGCTCCCCGAGGCCGTGGCCGGCACCCCCCAATACATGAGCCCCGAACAGGCCAGGGGAAAGATGGTCACGCCACGGTCCGACCTCTTCAGCGTCGGTTGCGTGCTGTACCACATGCTGACCGGCCGATTACCGTTCCACGGTGACGATGCCTTGTCGACGCTAGCCCAGTTGACGAGTTCCCAACCCGAGCCGCCCGCAAAGGTCGACCCGCGGGTTCCGTTGAACGTCTCAGACCTCGTGTTACGGTTTCTGGCCAAGTCCCCGGACGATCGGCCCGCCTCGGCGCGCGCGGCCGCTGACGCCCTCGCGGCCGTCGCCTCTGAGGCGGGGGCTCCCCCCGCACGCCAACGGCGTCGCCTTTTCCTGGCAGCCTGTGCGGTGCCCTTCTTGATGGCGGCGGCGTACGTGCTGACGCTCCGCACAAGCGAGGGAACGATCGACCTGACCGTGAATGAGCCCGACGTTCAGGTGCGCGTCGATGGGAAACCCCAGGGTTTCGCGATCACATCACCGCGCGAGTCCGTCACGATTCGCGTCGCGCCGGGGGGACACATGCTGGAGGTGAAGAAAGAGGGCTTTACAACATATACGAAAGAATTCCGGGTCGAGCGCGGGGGTCGTGAGGCTTTGAGCGCGCGGCTCGTTCCGGTCTCGAAGGCGGAGGGCCCGCCGGTGGCCGCGATATCGCCGGTGGCCGACGCCGCGCCGACTCCTGACTGGCCCGAGCCATTTGTACTGGTGCGGGACGGAAAACCGCTCGCTGAACATTACAAGCACTTCACCGCGGCGCTCGCCGCCAGGCAGGCTGGCGACATCATCGAAGTCCATGGAAACGGCCCCTTCCGCGTTCCGAGCGTCCGACTCGAAGGGGGTGACGCCAAACCCCTGTCGATGCGCGCGGCCTCCGGTTTTCGTCCTCGCTTCATCACCGCTGCGCAAACTTCCCCCGACCCCGCCTGGTTCCATTGCTCGGGCGCTCCGCTCCGGCTCGAAGGATGCGACTTCTTCAGCACACGGCCTACCGCCTTTGCCGGAATAGGGGCGTCCATGGAGTTCGTCAAATGCCGCATCATCGCCCAGAACGGCTACGCGGTGTCGCACCACGATCGCGGGCAGGTTCGCATCGTCGATTGTCTGGTGGCGAACGAAGGAGCCTCTGGCGCGGGGCTTATGGCTTTCAACACGGGGACCGACGCTCACCTCGAAAACAACGTCCTGCGCGACGGGTGGGGCGGCTTCATGATCGGCCTGGGCAGCAACGGAACTATCCCACTCCGCCTGCACCTACGGAGAAACACGATCGTTCACTCGGGCGATTTCCTCTCCTTCAATAAAGATCCGGGCCCTGAAAAGATCGTGGTCAACGCGGATGAGAACCTGTTTCAGGTCCATATGCTCGCCTGGTCCGGAAAGGGCTTGACGGCGGATCTCAAGGACGAGCTCGAATGGCACGGCCGCGACAACCTGTATAGCGGCAAGCTCATCAATGAGCCGCCCTACGGAGGCACCGATTTCGAGACCAACCCCGAGCGCCGCCCTCGCAAGGGCATCGCGGGCTGGGAGGCGCTCTGGGGCCCAGATGAGAGCGGCGCGCAATCGGTCCCGGAGTCAATCTTCGCCTGGGCCGAGATCTATCGGCTGGAGCCCCAGAACGCGCTCGCAGCGCTGAGGCGCATCACGGAGCAGGCACGCGCGGCCCAGCGCCTCGACCAAGTTGGCCCCGACTGGGACATCGTCGGGCCGGGTGATGCCTACCTCCGAGCCCTCGCCGCGTCGGGTCGGCCCGTGCCGAAGGAACACATTCGCCCCGAGCCCGAGGAAGCGGGACCGCTCGCGCTCGTTCGAAATGGCCGCACTGTCGGCAGTCATCCTACGTTGAACCAGGCGCTCGGCACCGCGACGGACGGCGACGTGATCGAAATCCGCTCTGACGGAGAATTCCCGGACGTCACATTTTGGAGCCTGCCCGAAGGAACCCGAACCCTCACCCTCCGTGCGGCGCCGGGTTACCGACCCACGCTCTGCGGGCGCATCGACGTGCAGTTGGGCAATGCCGTTGCGTTCGAAGGCATGACCTTTCGCGATGCCCACTTGGCGTGTGCCGGCCCTGAGAAGGGGAGGGTGGGCCGCGTGTTTCGATTGGCAAATTGCGCCGCGTCGGGGCGGTTTCGTGCGACGGGTGAATCCGGCCATTCCCTGCTGCACGATGGTTGCCCCACTGGAGAGGCGCCCCTGGAAATCATCAACTGTCTCTTGTACGGCCGCAACGGAACCGTGGGCCAGATCGAGTTCCGTGAGTTGCACGGCAGTGCCGTCATCCGCAACTCGGTCTTGAGCCGACTCTACATCCACAGCCTCGATGGAGGGGCGCCCAGACTGTCGCTGGACCACTGCGTCTACTGGAATCCCGACACGGGCGCCGACGTCACGAGCTCGTGGATCGAAGACCGGCCCCAGGGGCGTGAGGCCGCCCTTTCGGCGCAGGACACGCTGTTTGAGCTCACGGGCCCGCTCTTCGGGCTCTGGCTCCCCGCGGCGGACACCAAGACCGGCAGCGTGCGCTGGAAAGGCGACCGCAACGTCTACCGGAACGCTCTCGCACCGTTCGCGAGCTCCCTCGGCGCGGGCGTGCTTTGGCAGGACATTCCCTTGATCGGCGGCGAGCGGAACGGCTGGCAATCCGAGGACACAGGTTCGGTCGTCGCGGATCCGGTGATTCACGACCCGTCCCAGTGGCGCCTGCTCCCCGATAGCCCGGGCTATCACTCGGGACCGGGCGGCCGGGATCCCGGAGCCGATGTGCAACGAATTGCAACGACAGGCCCTCGGTCCCCGGCCAGATCAGACGCGGCGACCCTCGCGGCGGAGATCAAGACGACAGCACAAGCTGGTGGCCCAGACCCGACGTCGAACAATCAGCTCGACCCGTTCGTCCTGGTGCGCGACGGCAAGCCAGTGGCCCGGTTCCCGCACCTGGTTGCGGCCCTATCGATCTCGGTCAAGGGCGACACGATTGAGGTTCACGGCAACGGCCCGTTCCGGGTGCCGCGCATCGAGATCAGCGCCGGGGACAACAAGTCCTTCAACGTCCGGGCGGCCCCTGGGTATCGGCCTCGGTTCGTCACGGCCGAGCCGGAATCGAACAACGCCCGCTGGGTCCATTCTCAGGAGGTGATTTCACCATTCTGGATCAAGGTCCAGGGCGCTCCCCTCAAGATCGAAGGCTGCGACGTTGTGGGCATCCGGACCTACATGCTGGTCGGCGGAGGCGCACCCTGGGAGATCGTCAATTGCCGCATTATGAATGAGTATGGGCCTGCCCTTTCGTTCGACGGCGGCACACTCCGGGTTGCCGATTGCTTCATCAGCAACGAAGGCCGAGCCAATCTGCTGGCCTTCGGCGGCGGTGCGGAGGTCATGTTGGAAAACAACGTGATCCGTGATGCATGGGAGGGAGGGCTGCTGCACCTGTCCTCAAATGACGGTGTGACCCGTATTCGCCTGCGCCACAACACGATCGTCCACGGCAGCACCGTGTTCGCGGTGGTGCGCGGCCCAGGCGCACCTCCCGTCATGGTTGAGGCTGAGAATAACCTATTCCAGACCGGCCAACTCGTCGGCACCAACGAGGTCTGGGCCAATCTGAGAGCGGACCTCGACTGGCACGGCCGCGACAACCTTTACACCGGCCGTATGTGCAACGACCCGCTGATCGTGGGCCGCGATTACGAGAAAATCCCCGAAGGGAGGCCCGCCAACGGGGTCGGCGGGTGGAAGGCGTACTGGGGCGACGCGGAAGTCAATCCCCGCGAGTCCGCCGAGCCACACTTCCAGTGGGCCGAGGTTTACTTCGCACCACCTGACGCCGCGCTCCGCCTGATTCGCGAACGCACGACCCGGATCCGCGAGGAGACGCACCTCACGCAGCTCGGTCCCGACTGGGAGTTGGTGGGGCCGGGTCCTGCCTACCTTCGAGCGCTGGCCGCGGTCGGACGGCCCGTGTCCCAGGACCAACTCCGTCCGGCACCCGAGGAAGGGGGCTCGTTCGTTGTTATTCACGAGGGGCGGTCCGATCACGGACACTTCAGCATGGGCCAGGCGATCGAAGCGGCCGTTGACGGCGATGTGATTGAGATTCGCTCGGACCTGGATTTTCCCAACATAACCGTGCCACCCCACGCCGCTCCGGCCCGGAGCCTGACCATTCGCGCGGGCGCCGGCTATCAGCCAACGTTAAGCGCGCGATTCCACGTGGGCGAGGGCAACGTTGTCTCGTTTGAGGGTCTGGCCTTCCGAGACGCCCACGTCGAAACGTTTCTCAGTCACACCGACGGCCCTCCCGGTCGACTTGCACGCTTGATGAACTGCTCAGCCACCAGCCGGTTCCTCCCCACGTATCAAGCCGATCTGGCATTCCTTCTACTGGTGGGACCACTCCCGCCGGGGCCTCCGCTCGAGATCGTCAACTGCCTGTTCTATAGCCGTCTCGGAGGCGCAGGGCAGATTCACCTCGGCAGCCTCAACGGCCAGGTCGCGATCCGCAACTCGGTCATCGGCAAAATCTTCGTGGCCGGAACCGAGAAAGAAAGGCCTGCGATTTCGCTCGCCCGGTGCGTGGTCTGGAATCCCGACTCGGGTGTCCTCGCCGCGAGCATTGCCGTTCCGGCCAATCTCGTCGAGGCCGTCGCGCTCAACGTTCAGGACACGCTGTTCGAGCTGGGCGGCCAGGTGGTCCGGAGCTCGGCCCCGGACCACGACCTGAGTGCAACCGCCGCACGCTGGGAAGGGGCGCGGAACGTCTACCGCAACGGAGCACTCCCGTTGCTGGCGGTGTTCCGCGCCGACGGTTGGCACTGCACCTCCGTCCTCGACACCTGGCGACAGTTCTGGAAGACCTCGGACGTGGGCTCGGTCGCCACCGATTCGCCGATGTACGAGCCGATGCAGTGGCGTTTGCTCCCCGATAGCCCCGGCTATCGGGCGTGCAAGGATGGCACGGATTCAGGCGCTGACGTCACGCGTGTCGCCCACACGGTTACATCCGGCGCCACTGGGTCACACGATCGGAGCCCGTCGGACAAGGGAAATAACACGCGATAACCAGGCGGCTCTCGCACGATTTCCCTCAGATCGCTACATTTAATTTACATCAATGTCAATCATAATGATGGAGACCCAAGCGACGGCTCCAGCAACGATTTCAAAGGTGCGGGGAAGGCGTCCCAAGTTGTCTTGTAAGTCGAGTCCAGCGGCGCGGAGACGTAAAACTCCGGCTTGAGGAACAGGGGCATTTCTGGCAGCGCGTCGCCCACCGCGACGGGTTCGACGTAGACGACGCCAGGCGGCCCCGCATCGTATGCCGCGACCACCAAACGCCTGTCGCCCGCTAGTGAGAACTCGTCGTCTTCCAGTTCGTCCCAAATCGCCTTGTGGACCCCTTGAGGGTCTCGCTTCGTAGGAGGAAACAGATCGACGATGAGGAGGTGAACTCGTTGCGAGATCAATTCCCAGGTCTTCTGCAAGAAGGCGTTCATTTCCCGGTTGCTCGCCTTGTTACCTGGCGAGACGATTTCGACGACAGCGACGATCTCGCCGTGGCGATGGCGTACGGCAACACGATCGGCCTTTCGTGCGTACAGTTCCTCTTCGAGACGACGGACATGTCGCGCGCGGGGTGGAGCGGTAGCGACCGCCCGACCAGGGGTGGGCTCGGAGGGACTTTCATCCGAGGAGGACAAGCGAAGCGCGAGAACGTCGGGGATCGGGCCCTTGATCGATTGTTCTGGAAGCGCGAAGTAATCAGACGGCAAGATCCCCGCGTTCAACGTATTGCAAAGCGCGACGATCCAGCTTTGATGAAACGCGTGGAATAGACCTGAATCCACGCGAGTCCAATCATGAATCGGCACAGGTATCACCTCCGCACAACGAGCGGTTGTCGTCCCTCATCCATTCTACAATCCGTCGTCAGCGGACAACATCACCGCTTCGGTCCGGAATTCGTTCGCTCCGCCCCGTTTGTCGACTCAACGTCGCATTCCGATAATCGCTGCCGACGCTCGCGGTGTCCGGGTGTTCCGTCAGGATCAACACATTCCGGTTCTTGACCTCCCAGGCCAAACCAGTCATCACTTCGTTGTCGGGAACCACGGCCGAGAGCTTTCGCCCACGAAGCTCATACACTCCGCGCAGGTTTGCGGCCCGGCACTGGAGACGGAAGCGTCCATCGTCGCCAACTCGCTCAATTGTGGCGTCATACTCGAATCCCGCCGGCATCGTAAGAAGCCAATGGCCCACGAGGTCGTTTGCCTGGAAGGGCGTGGGTCGGGGTCGGTCGGCAGGCCCCGCACCGACACACGCGAGCATCAGTAGGCCGATCGTGAGTTTTGCGCTTCTGGTCATGGTATCTCCCGTCGGAAAGAGCACCGAAGATTCATGGTTCCCGATAGCATAACGCACGAGCCGGGACATCATTGGTAACAAGAGTGTCACAGCCGGCAGATCAGCAGCTCCCGCTCATACACCGTCTCGGGCGGCAGCCGGTCGTGCAGTTCGATGAACAGCTCTTCGTGATTGAGAACCTCGAGCCTCCACGCTTGACGATCGATGGCCTGCAACTTCTGGAACTGCGCCCTGGGGAAGTCGAGCCCACGCCACTCGATGTCTTCATAGCGGGGCACCCAGCCGATTGGCGACTCCTTACCCACGGCGCGGCCGTGGGCGCGGTCGATGATCCACTTCAACACGCGCATGTTCTCGCGGAATCCCGGCCAGAGGAACTCGCCGTCGGCGTTCTTGCGAAACCAGTTCACCTGGAAGATCCGAGGCGTCTCCGACAAAGCGCGCTGCATCCGGATCCAGTGCCGGAAGTAATCGCCCATGTGGTACCCGCAGAATGGGAGCATCGCCATCGGATCGCGCCGGACCTTGCCGACAACTCCCGCCGCGGCGGCCGTCATTTCCGAGCCGATCGTCGCGCCTAGGTACACCCCGGCACTCCAGTTGAACGCCTGGTATACGAGCGGCATCGTCGAGGCCCGCCGGCCGCCGAAAATGATTGCGCTGATCGGCACCCCCTCCGGATCTTCCCAGGCCGGGTCGATCGTGGGGCATTGCGCCGCCGGGGCCGTGAACCGCGAGTTCGGGTGCGCGGCCTTCGCTCCGGTCTCCGCGGCGATCCGGGGCGTCCAACGCCTCCCTTGCCAGTCGAGGCACTCCTCCGGCGGCTCGTCGGTCATGCCCTCCCACCACACGCCTCCCTCGGGCGTCAGGGCGACGTTCGTGAAGATCGTGTTGCGCGACAACGTGGCCATCGCGTTCGGGTTCGTCTTCCACGAGGTTCCGGGCGCAACGCCGAAGAAGCCTGCCTCCGGATTGATCGCGCGCAGGCAATTCTCGGCATCGGGCTTGAGCCAGGCGATATCATCCCCCACCGTCCACACTTTCCACCCCTCGAACCCCGCCGGAGGAATGAGCATGGCGAAGTTCGTTTTGCCACACGCCGAGGGGAAGGCGGCCGTGACGTACGTCTTCTCACCCTGAGGATTTTCGACCCCGAGAATCAGCATGTGCTCCGCGAGCCAGCCTTCGTCGCGCGCGATGTTCGAGGCGATTCGCAAGGCGAAGCATTTCTTGCCCAGGAGCGCATTACCGCCGTAGCCGGAGCCGTACGACCAGATCTCGCGCGTCTCGGGGAAGTGGACGATGTACTTCTCCTCATTGCACGGCCAGGGCACGTCCCGCTGACCGGGCCCCAGCGGCGAGCCAACCGTGTGCATGCAGGGCACAACGCGCTTCTCTCCCTTGTCGATCTCGGCAATTACGGGGAGCCCGATCCGTGCCATGATCCGCATGCTGGCGACGACATAGGGCGAGTCAGTGAGCTGGACGCCGATCTTCGCGATGGGAGAGCCCACGGGCCCCATGCTGAAGGGGAGCACGTACATCGTCCGCCCGCGCATCGCGCCGCCGAACAGCTCCTTCAGCTTGCGGCGCATCTTGTAGGGATCTTCCCAGTTGTTGGTCGGTCCGGCCGCCTCCTTCGAGTACGAGCAGATAAACGTGCGGTCTTCCACGCGGGCCACGTCGCTCGGGTCGGAACGCGCGTAATAACAGCCCGGCCACAGCTCTTGATTGAGCTTGATCAGACTGCCCCCCTCGACCATCTGAGCACACAGCGCGTCGAACTCAGCCTTCGTACCGTCGACCCAATGCGTCGCCGCGGGGAGGGTCAGACGGGCCATCTTCTCGACCCACTTCAGCAGGTGCGTATTCTTGCTGAGCGGGACTGCGGGGTCTCGGCCGACGGCGGCGGCCATGCTCTGGAACGCGTGGGTGCTCATGCGGACTCGATTCCTTCAGGCGAATGGGCGCTGACGAACTCCGGTTTCATCACGCGCAGGCTACCAAGAAAATCACCCGCTTGGCCATCCCTACATCAGGGCCGTTTCATTCTGGGTATCGGCTGGTAGACGGAGGCCGGAGGCTTTGGAGTGCGGGGGCTTGCTCCCGCTTTCGCGCTGGGATTGCGGCTGGAAATTGGAGGTCCGGGCAGGCCGTTCGGATGCGGAAGGGTCCTTTTCGGAGCGCGAAGGCGATACGAAAGCGGGAGCAAGCCCCCGCACTCCAAAGCCTGCGGACTGCTTCGGGCGAACGGCTTCCGATGCGAGAATGAAACGGCCCTGATCCCGACATGCCATGCCTGCGGTCACCTCGCATACCGAGTCATTTGCCCCATCCGGAATGTCTCGTGTACGATGGACCCGCTACCTCGGAACGGGAGTCTCCCTTGACGGAACGCGACACACAACACCGATCGACGCAGGTCCCCTTCCGCATCCTGGCCCTTGATGTGGACGGCACCCTGCTCGACTCCAACGGCGCCCTGCGACCCCGCACGGCCGAGGCAGTCGCGCGTGCCGCGAGGGCGGGCATTCGCCCCGTCCTCTGCACCGGCCGGCGCTACCGGCGGGCCCGGCCGGTCGCGGAGCAGCTCGGGCTCAATGCACCCTTGGTGTGCAACTCGGGTGCCCTGGTGAAGGATCCGGCCAATCACGCCACGCTCTGGCGTGCCGCGTTCGACGCCGACTTGCTCGCAGCGGTGCTCGCCGTTTTTCGCGATCACGACGAGCCGATCGTCTCCTTTACCGACCGGACTCCCGACGACTTCGATTTCGTCGTCGCGCAGACCCCCATGGGCCGCCCGCTGTTTGACGACTACCTGAGCCAGAACGAGGGTCACGCCCATGTCGACCCGTTGTGGACCGAAACCCTCGAAGGCGGCCGTCATTTCCACATCTGCGCGATCGGGGACCGGCCTGACATGCTTGCGCTCGAAACGATCGTCGTGGACACGCTTGGCGCTCGGGTCCGCACCTTCGTACAAAAAAGCCCGCGCTACCTGGGAACGATGTGCGAGGTGCTGCATCGCGACGCGAGCAAGTGGAGCGCCATCCTTCACCTGGCCGAGCTCTGGGGGATCCAGCCGTCGGAGATTTGCGCGGTCGGGGACGACATGAACGACATCCCGATGATCGAAGGGGCAGGGCTCGGCGTCGCGATGGGGCACGCGCCGGAAGTCGTGCGATCGGCCGCGGATCACGTGACGGCTGACCACGACAACGACGGCGTCGCCCGCTTCGTGGAGGAAGTCTTGCTCGCGTGAACACACCAGGGAAGGACGATCGACCCATGCCCGACGTTCCACCGCCAGAGCCTGTGCGGCCGGAAACCTACCTGGCGTCGTGGATCCGCGAAAACGACGGCGCGGACGATCAGACGCTGGAAGAGAACTGGCTCTTCCGGCTGCGCCGAGAACGGTTCCGGTCGCGGCGGTCCGGGCAGTCTCACAACTATTACGTCATGCACCTGGCCGACGCTGTGAACGTCATTGCGCTGACGGCCGATCGACACGTCGTACTCGTCCGCCAGTTCCGCGCCGGTTCGGGTGCCGACAGCCTTGAGACGCCGGGCGGACTCCTCGAACCGGGCGAGGACCCTTGCGACGCCGGCGCGCGCGAGCTGCTCGAAGAGACCGGCTACGCGGGCGACCCTGCTGAGCTCCTGACCACGGTCTATTCGAACCCGTCGATCATGACCTCGCGCACAACCTTCATCCTGATCGAGAACGCTCGCAAGGTGAGCGCGATCAAGCTCGATCACGGCGAGGAAGTCAGCACCGAGCTCGTCGACGAACGGAATGTTCCGCGCTTACTTCGATCGGGCCGCATCGACCACGCGCTCGTGGTTTGCGGCTTGCTTTGGTGGCTGGAGTCGCGATTTCCCGGGCCGCTGGGTGCGCCGGCACCGAAGAAGCCTCTCAGCATCGGAACGATCATGATCGCGATATTGGTCGTCGCGATCACGTTCGGCCTCGTGCTTCAAAGCGGCGCCGTGGTCGTTGGTGGTTTCATCATCGTCGTGATACTAGCGGCCGTGATCGGAACCGGCGTCGCCGCATTCGATCGACACGAACCGGGCTGAGGCGGCAGAGCGGAACCTTAGCCCTCGTCCAGCACTTTCTGATAATCGAACACATCCAGATACTGCGACGTGTAGACACGCACTTCCGCCCGTTCCTCATCCGAGAGCTCCCGCCCCGTCGCCCGGTTCTGTTCCGGCGTGGCGCGGCGGATCGTACCCCACGGGTAGACCTCTTCGAGCGGAGTCCCGTTCCACGAGGCAGTGCGCAACGATTCGGCCGGTTCGAGTCCCATCGCCTTACAGACAGCACCGAGTGTTTCGTACGGGTTCCTCATGACGTCTTCGGCCCGGACGATGTGCATCCGGTCCGGGAACTTCTGCTTGATCAGGAGCGCGAAGTACTGGTTCAGGGTCCAGCCGAGCATGTAGTGATGAAGCGACAAGGGCACGGGCCGCTTCTTCGTGTCTGCATAGGCCGACCAGGGGTTGCGCACGACGTGAAGGAAGTGGGCGTTGGGCAGCTCGCGGAGGATCTTTTCAGCATCCACGACGAGGATCGGACTGTAGCCGACGTAAACGCACTCGCGGCCTGTCCGCTTGTAATCCTTCCACGCGTCGAACGTGGCTCGGAAAAATGCCAACACATTACCGGCCCGCGAACGGCCCGACTTGCCGACGTACTGCTCGAACAGCCGGCAGCGCTCATCGTCGGAGAAGTCGAACGGCGAGTTGCGGAACTTGCTGACGTTGGGTGTGCGAGCGCGGACCTTGCACTCCTCGTCGATGATCGCCTTGTAGTCCTGGTAGGGCGTGGCGTCGAGGGCAAAAACAGGCCAGCGGTACTTCACGGGGAACATCGACGAGAGCTCGTCCTGCACCAGGCGTGTGCCAAGCTGCGACTCGAACGGGTAGACGAACATCTGGGGATGCCCGTCGAGGAACCGGTGCGTGGTGTTGCCACCGTTCTCGTACATCGCGCCGAGCATCAGGAGTCGGCAGTCGTCTTGCATGAGGTTTGCGCCGTGGAGTATGCGTAGAAGAGTCGTTTGATCCGTTCCGGACGCTCGCGTGCCGCGAGCCAGGGAAAACCGCTCGAAACCGTGCGTGGAAGCCAGTCGATCGCGAAGATCTGATTACCCCAGGGCCACACCAGGCTGCCCCGGACCTTCCCGGTACGCACGTCGAGGGCATGGAGCGCACAAACGCTGGAGTCGACATCGAGACCCGGGGCGTAACAGCGAAACCGCGGGATGACGCGTGAAGTTCCCACGAATGCAATGTCGCCTATGAAGCAGAGCCCGCGCGTCCAGCCGGGGAGCTTCGCGACGGCTTCGAGCCGACCGTCACGGGCGAACCCAACCTCGCCGTAACCGCTGTTGTCCACCCAGACCTGCCCTTGATTCAACCGGGCGGAATGGGGCCGGGTCAAGCCCCGCGCGATCGGCTCGCGGGTCGCCCCCGAAAAAACAACGCCCTGTCGATCGACCGGAAACCGCAAATGTCCCGGCCGCCAACGCGAGATCCGGTTGGTTGAAGCCGAGAAGTACGACCCGTTCAGATCCTCGCCGGCGGCGATCGAATTGAGCTGGATCAGGTTGCGATCGAACGCGGGCTCGTCTGCGCCCTCAATACAACGGGGCCACCACACCCGGCTCACTCCGGTGCCCTCGTCGAACCGGACGACCGCGTTCTCGCCGACCGCATTGCCGTGCAGATCTTTACCAATGATCGCCAGGTCGTGGAGATACAAACAGCCCGGTAAGAAGCGCGAACGCACCGGGACGAGCTCGTTCTCCGTCTCCACCGCGGGAAAATCCGCACGCTCCTTCAAGCCCGAAACGGGCGCGAGCTCGAAGACCTGATTTGGGTTCCGCGTCGAGGCGATGTGCACCACGTGCTTGTGCCGGTCGACGACCAGCCCGGATGGATGCAGGAGCGCCATGAACGACACGCGACCGCCTCGGCGGTCGGCGGAGAGCCCGAGGACGAGGTGCTCGTATTCGCGGGTGACGAGCAAGGTCGCGTCCGACTCGGCGACGGCCCCCCACCAATCGCCTCGCGCCTCGCATTCAAGCAAACGCGGATCGACCGGGCTCGCGGGTGCCCACTGGGCCGAAACTTGAGCGGGATCGCGCCACTGCGCGTTATGAAGGGCCGAGAGTTCCTCGAGCCGTCCTGGCGTCGGAGTGTCGCGGCTCGACCGGCTCATGCGCCCCACTCGCTCCGCATGCGCAGGGCACCCGTGTAGAGCTTGAGCGCGGACTTCAAGCGCGTCGTCGACTCACCCCCATGCCGCTGTCGCGAGCGAACGGGGACCTCCAGCACCGGGTAGCCCTCTCGTCGGCAGATGGTCATGAATTCCAGGTCGATCAGGTCGTCGTCTCTCGTGAGTTCGAGCAACTTGGAGAACGTCCGCGGAAACACCTTTGGGGTCCCATTGACGTCCCGGCCGGGGACTCGGAAGAGGAGCCGGCATTCCCAATTGTAAAGCGTCGAGCCCGCCTTTCGTAGGGCCGAGCGACTGCCCCGCACGGCCTTGACGACATTATCGGGATTCAGGAGCGCGTGCAGGACGAGCATGGCAAGCTGATCCGGCGTTGTGCGGGCCGAATTCGTATAGGCCAGCACGTTGCCACGCGCTTCTTGCAAGCCGAGTTTGATCGCCAGGCCCCAGCCCCCCGGCTTGCTGTCGATCGCATGCACGGTCTCGAAACGGCGGGCGAGGTTTTGGCAGATCGCGGGCGACTCATCCCGGCACGCATTGCTTACGAGGATCAGCTCGTGCGGACACGCGATGAGGCTCAGCGCAGCCTCGTAGCCGACGACCACGTTCTCGATGTGATCGGCCTGGTTGTACACAGGTAGGACGATGGAGACGAAATCGCCTTGAGATTCACCGTTGATTTGGGTGTTCTCCGTAGAAGCGTCGACCAACCATCTGGTGGTCTGGCATGATACCGATTGCGCTGACGGCGGCAACACATTCGTTGCTGGGGCGGTGATCAGTAGAAGCAGCTATCGCTTTCACCCCGTTGCCAGTTCGCTCTATAATCAGGATGGGAGGATTTCCACGATGATACCTGTCGAAACAAAAACGGCGATGGACCCCGACGTGCTCGCGGACCTCGAAGCTGTCTGCAATACGAAAGGCATCGTCCGCGATCGACAATTGCTTGACCGGATCAAGGACAGGGCGGACCGAGTGAGGCAGGAAACACTCGAGGAATTTGGGGTCCAAGAAATCGGGGCTGAGATTATTCGGGCGATGCACGAGGAATGAGATACGTCATCGACGCATCGACTGCGTTCCAGTGGGAAATCCCCGAAACCGATTCGGCCAAGGCGATCCGGCTCCGAGACGAGTATCAGAGCGGTATCCACGAACTCATTTCGCCGGACATCTTCCCTGCCGAAATAGGCAATTCGCTCATCGTCGCGGAGAGACGCGGGAGAATCACCTCAGGCGGGTTCGCTACCCGTCTGTCGAGCATCCTCGCCTTTTGTCCGGTGCTGTACGAAACACGGCCACTCATTCCGCGTGCTTGCGTCCTGATCGCGTCCGTCACGTCTGGATTTCGGCTCAGTTTTTACGACGCTCTGTATGTAGCGCTGGCCGAACTGGAGGGCTGTGAACTGATCTCTGGCGACGGGAAACTCGTACGTAACATGGCCGCGAGTCATCCCTTCATCAAATCCCTTTCGTCGCTCCCTTGAAGAGGAGCCGCCGATCCACGAATCGACGGCTCCTGACTGCATCCCGCTCGCTACGGCTTCTGGTTTCCCCCGCCCAGCGGCGGCAGCAAGTCCCCGGGGCCGGCCTGGCGGACCTCGCCCAGCGCCTGGAGGTCGTCGAGTCCCCGGCGTACGGCCGCCGCGAAATCGGAGTCCGAAACCGTCCCCGGAGCGAAGTGCGATTGCCCCCGAAGCGTCGACGCATCTCGCTCCGCATCGGCCGCGACCCCAAGCAAGCCACCCGTCCCCGTCAGGAGCACGTCGCGCCGAGCACGCGCCGCAACATCGTCCAGCGTGACCGGCGGACGGTCAGCCGGCACGGGAACGTCGGCCCAGGTTGAGACGCCTTGCTGGACGCCGTTCGCGTCGCGATGTTTCTCGTCCCAGTAAACCGCCGACAGCGGAACGTGAACCGTGCCGGGGATGTCATCAAGTCGGCCCGGCTCGCCCGGCATAACCGATTGGTCGTTCTCGGGCAGGTCGATGCGCACTCCGTCCTTGATTTCAAAGTACTTGCGGGGAAGGACCACCCACCAGGAAAACTCGACCCCGTCCCGTGTTGCGCTGCCCAGGACGATGCGGATGTATTTGCCTCCGAGCAGCTCGTTCGAGCCCGGCTGGAACGCGACATCAAGGACAACGAGTTCCGGATTGACCGGACGCCGGCTGACGCAAAACAAAGGGGGAAGCCGCAGCCATCGCCCCCC
>DAIDJG010000513.1 GCA_027451445.1 Singulisphaera sp. | reverse complement strand
CGCCGATACGATCAACGAGATGACCGACACCCTGGCAACTTTCGCCGAGCAGGTCACCACGGTGGCCCGCGAGGTGGGTGTCGAAGGTCAGCTCGGCGGCCAGGCCAAGGTGCCGGGTGCCGCGGGTACGTGGAAGGACCTCACCGAAAACGTGAACCGGCTGGCCGCCAACCTGACCACCCAGGTGCGTGCGATCGCCGAGGTGGCCACTGCCGTGACGAAGGGCGACCTGACGCGGTCCATCGCGTTGGAAGCCCAGGGTGAAATGGCCGCCCTGAAGGATACGATCAACGAAATGATTCGTAACCTCAGGGACACGACCCAGAAGAACACCGAGCAGGACTGGCTCAAGACGAACCTCGCCAAGTTCACTCGCATGCTGCAAGGCCAGCGCGACCTGTTGACGGTGACCAAGCTCATCCTCTCCGAGCTCGCCCCGGTGGTCTCGGCCCAGCACGGCGTGTTCTACATGATCGAGGAAGAGCACGGCGATTCGGTGTTGAAGCTCACCAGCACGTACGCCTACCGCGAGCGCAAGGGGCTCCGCAACGAGTTCCGCGTCGGCGAAGGCCTGGTCGGCCAGTGTGCGTTCGAGAAGGAGCGCATCCTGATCACCGACGTTCCCGGCGACTACATCCGGGTCAGCTCGGGGCTCGGCGAGGCTGTCCCGCTCAACATCGTCGTCTTGCCGGTGTTGTTCGAAGGGAAGGTCAAGGCGGTGATCGAGCTCGCCTCGTTCCATCGCTTCAACGAGATCCACGTCAGCCTGCTCGACCAGCTTACCGAGACGATCGCGATCGTGCTCAACACGATCGAAGCGAACATGCGGACGGAGAAACTGCTCACGCAGTCGCAGTCGCTCGCGGAAGAGCTCACGAGCCAGCAGGAAGAGCTGCGCGAGACCAACTCGCGGCTGGAGAAGCAGGCCGCGTCGCTGCAGGTCTCGGAAGAACTGCTCCGCCAGCAGCAAGACGAGCTCAAGCGGGCCAACGAAGAACTGGAGATGAAGGCCAGCCAGCTCAGCATGCAGAAGACGCAGGTCGAAGGCAAGAACAAGGAGATCGAGCTCGCCAAGCAGGAGCTCGAAGAAAAGGCCGAGCAGCTCGCGATCACGTCGAAGTACAAGAGCGAGTTCATGGCCAACATGTCGCACGAGCTGCGCACGCCGCTGAACAGCCTGCTCATCCTGGCCGAGATGCTCTCCGACAACGGCGAAGGCAACCTCACCGAAAAGCAGCGCGAATTCGCCCAGACGATCTACGCGGCGGGTTCCGACCTGCTCTCCCTGATCAACGACATCCTCGACATGGCCAAGATCGAGTCGGGAACGATGACCATCGAGGTCATGGACGTCCCGTTCGCCGAGCTGCGGGGCTACGTCGAGCGCACGTTCCGGCCGGTGGCCGAGACGAAGCGGCTCGCGCTCAGCGTCGAGCTGGCAGACAACCTGCCTCGCGCGATCGCGACCGACGCCAAGCGGTTGCAGCAGATTCTGCGCAACTTGCTCTCGAATGCCTTCAAGTTCACTGAGCTGGGCTCGGTCAACGTGCGGATCGGTATGGCCAGCGGCGGATGGTCGAACAACCATCCGGTGCTCAACCGCACCGATCGGGTCGTGGGCTTCTCCGTCACCGACACGGGGATCGGCATTCCCACCGACAAGTTGAAGATCATCTTCGAGCCGTTCCAGCAGGCGGATACGGGCACGAGCCGCAAGTACGGCGGTACCGGGTTGGGCCTGTCCATCAGCCGGGACATCGTCGGCCTGCTCGGCGGCGAGATCCGGGTTCAAAGCAAGGTCGGCGAGGGCAGCACGTTCACGCTCTATCTCCCCCTGGGCTACGTTCCCGTCTCGCCACACACCGGGACCGCCCTCCCCGACGAGGACTACATTCCCAGTTACCGTGCCGCCTTCTCCAGCCATCCTGCATGGGAAGGCTCCGCGGGTGCTCGCCTCAGGCCCGGCGCGACTCCGGACCGGCGCGACCAGATCCGCGCGGGCGATCGTGTGATCCTGATCGTCGAACATGAGCCGAGCTTCTCCGCCATCCTTGTGGATAAGGCCCATGAGCTCGGCTTCAAGACCGTGGTCACGGCCTACGGCGAATCGGCCCTCGAGATCGCGCACGAGATTCAGCCCGACGCCATTACGCTGGACCTCCGGCTCCCCGACATGGATGGCTGGATCGTCCTCGACCGGCTCAAGCACGATCCGTCCACCCGCCACATCCCCGTGCACATCATCTCGGTCGACGACAGTTGGCAGCGCGGGATGCGGCTCGGGGCGTTCGCGTTCGTCAAGAAACCGGTCAGCAAGAAGACGCTCGACGAGGCCTTCTCGAGCATGAAGGGCTTCATGGAGCGAGAAATCAAGGAACTCTTGATCGTCGAAGACAACGAACATGAGCGCCAGGGAATCATCAACGCGATCGGCATGGGTGACGTCCGCGTGACCGCTGTGGGCACGGCGGTCGAGGCCCTCGAAGCGCTCAAGACCCAGTCGTTCGACTGCGTGGTCCTCGACCTGGGACTGCCGGATATGAACGGCTTCGAGCTGCTCGAAACGATCAAGCAGGACCATAACTTCCGCGGTTTGCGCATCGTCGTCTACACCGCGCGGGACCTGAACCCCGACGAGAAGGAACGCGTAGAATTGCTGGCCGAGTCGACCATCATCAAGGATGTGCGTTCCCTGGAGTACCTGGTGGACAAGACCGCCCTGTTCCTGCACCGGGTCGAATCCCACCTCCAGCCCACGACGCGACAGCTCTTGCATCAAGGGTTGCAAGGCGATCCGGAGCTCACTGGCAAGAAGATCCTGATCGTGGATGATGACGTGCGCAACATTTTTGCCATGACGAGCAAGCTGGAACGCTGGGACCTGATCGTCCTCCGCGCCGAGAACGGCCGTCGGGCCTGCGAGATCCTGCAGACGACGCCCGGGATCTCGCTGGTGTTCATGGACATCATGATGCCGGAGATGGACGGCTTCGAGACGATCCAGACGATCCGGGAATGGCCGCAGTTCGCCACCCTGCCGATCATCGCGCTCACGGCCAAGGCGATGAAGGGCGACCGCCAGAAGTGTCTCGACGCGGGCGCCTCGGATTACCTGGCCAAGCCGGTGAGCAGCGAACAACTCCTCTCGGTGTTGCGCGTGTGGCTGCAGCGGCAACCGGTTAACAACGTTTTGGGAAGCTGAGCACGGATCCAGCGTTCGCACTTCGGGAGGCTTGGTCGCCGATGATCGCCCAACGCCTGGGAACTCCTGAGCTCTCGCAGTGGAAGGATGCGGAAATGGAACCCGATTCCCGGGTTAACGTGTTACTGGTCGATGACCAGTCCAGCAACTTGCTCGCCCTGGAAGCGGTCCTTAAAGGCGCGGACCTCAACCTGGTGCGAGCACGCTCCGGAGAGGAAGCGCTCATGCGCATCCTCGAAACGGATTTCGCCGTCATCCTGATGGACGTGCAGATGCCGGAAATGGACGGTTTTGAAACCGCGGCCCTGATCCGCGAGCGCGACCGGTCCAAGCACACGCCGATCATTTTCCTGACCGCGTTCCAGAGCTCCGAGCGCCAGGTCTTCCGGGGGTATGCGCTCGGCGCGGTCGACTACCTGGCCAAGCCGATCGTGCCCGCCGTCTTGCGCTCCAAGGTCGGCGTGTTCGTCGAGCTCTTCCGCGCCAGCGAGCAGGTCCGGCGCCAGGCTGCCGAGCTCCAGGAAACCCAGCGCAGGGAACACGAGCGCGAGCTCCTCGAACAGAAGCGGACCTGGGAGCTGGATCGGCTCCGCATTGAAGCCGCGCGCGAGAAGCAAGCCGCCGAGGAACAAACCCTGCGCGCCGAGGAGCTGGCCCGCACCGTCGCCGAGCGCACCCGCGCCGAGGTGCAACTGCGCCAGCGTGCGGCCCAGCAGTCCATCGTCGCCGAGCTCGGTTTGCGCGCGCTCGCCGACACCCCGGTGCTCGCGCTTCTGAACGAGGCGCTCGTTGCCACCGTGCAGAACCTCGGCGTGGAGTCGGGCCAGATCCTCGAGCTCGCCCCCGACGGCGCAACCCTGTTCCCCCTGACGGGCGTCGACTGGCGCGAGCGCTCCGTCGCCCCCAATCTCGTCAATACCGGCGAAACCACCCTGGCCCATTTCACGCTCGTCTCCAACGAGCCGGTGGTGATCGACGACGTCCGCACCGAGACGCGGTTCCCCGTCGGCGACATGCTCGGCGACCACGGCATCCTCAGCGGCATGGCCGTGGTCATCTACGGCCGAGGCGCTCCGTTTGGCACTCTGAGCGTCTACAGCACCACCCAGCGCACCTTCACGGCCGACGACACGTATTTCCTGCAAGGCGTCGCCAACGTCCTGTCCGCCGCCATCCAGCGGAAACGGGACGAGGAAGAGCTCGCGGCGTTCCGCGACGCGCTGGCCATTCAGCTCGCGGACGTCACCCGGCTCCATGCCCTCAGCACGCGTCTTTCGCACAGCCTCGAGCTCCGCGCGGTCCTGGAAGAAGTGCTCGTCGCCGTGACCGGTCTTCAGGGGACCGATGCCGGCGTCCTCGCGCTCCGCGACCGCGAGCGCGACGCCATGGTCACCGCCGCCAGCATCGGGTTCACCGAGGACCAACTGGCTCTGATCGAGCCCTCTGCCTCCGAGGTTCTGCCCGTCGACGCGATGTCCGCCGTCTTCAGCGGCGGGATCTTCGTCGACGGCGTGACGCGCGACCCGGTCCTCACGCCCCACCTCGAAGCCGCGCGCCGTGCGGGCTATCACGCGATGTGCGCGATGCCGCTCTTGACCGCCAGCGGCGAGATGATCGGTTCCCTCGCCACGTATTTCCGCGAGCTCCATCGCCCCTCCGAACGCGAAACGCGCCTCATCGAGCTCTACGCACGCCAGGCGGCGCAGTTCATCGACAACGCGCGTCTCTATCGCGAGATTCGCGAGGCCGATCGGCACAAGGGCGAGTTCCTCGCCATGCTCGCGCACGAGTTGCGCAACCCCCTGGCGCCGATCCTCAATTCCCTCCATGTGCTCCAGGGCGACGA
>DAIDJG010000512.1 GCA_027451445.1 Singulisphaera sp. | reverse complement strand
GTCGAGCCCGCAGGGCGATGCCCCCGGTCCGTGCGGACGGCCAAAACGTCCGGGGGCATCGCCCTGCGGGCTCGACCCCAGCCACCCAAGGTTTTCTCTGATCGCGCAATAACGTTGATGGTATCCACGACGATCCGGGATGCACTCCGGGCTGCAAGGACTACAGGATGAGCCGCGACACGACACTGAAGCGTATTCTCGATGGGGGCATCGTTGCGGTTGTCCGCGCGGAGTCCGGCGAATCCTTGGTGAAGGTCGTGCGCGCGTTGGCTGAAGGAGGGGTCACTGCGGCGGAGATCACGTTCACGGTTCCCGGAGCGCTGGAGGTGATCCAGCAAGTTCGGCGCGAGCTGGGCGATTCGGTGGTCCTCGGTGCGGGTACCGTGCTCGATCCCGAGACAGCTCGTGCGGCACTGCTTGCCGGGGCGGAATACATCGTGGCGCCATCGCTGAACCTGGAGGTGATCCGCCTTTGCCGCCGTTATGACAAGGTCGTGATGCCGGGGGCCCTGACGCCGACCGAAGTGGTTGCCGCGTGGGAGGCGGGGGCGGATGTCGTGAAGATCTTCCCGGCCGATCTGGGTGGACCGCCCTATCTCAAGGCGCTCAAAGGGCCGCTCCCCCAGATCCGTCTGATGCCCACCGGTGGCGTCGACCTCGATACGGCCGAGAAGTTTCTGAAAGCCGGCGCGTGCTGTTTGGGAGTCGGTGGCTCGCTGGTCGAGCCAAAGGCCGTAGCCAGCGGCGATTTCGCAAGGATCCGCGACCTTGCGGCGAAGTACGCCGCGATCGTGAACGTCCATCGGGGAACGGCCTGACATGCCGTCAGGTGGGCGGAGGTGCGCATTTCCAAGATTTCGAACGACTCCGTAATCGGGCCTCTCCGGCGCTCGCTTCGCGCGTTCCAGGTGGCGTTCACGTTTTTGACCGTGATCCCACTGCCGACAACGGGGCAGGAAGCTTCCGAAGAAGCCCTACGCGACGCGCGTCTTGCGTTTCCGGTCGTGGGATTTGTGCTCGGTGTGCTGTTCTATGTCCTGAGCACGCTCGCCACTCGCTACGGGGTATCCTCATCTCTCAGCGCGTTTCTGCTTCTTGCGGGCGGAGTGGCGGTATCCGGTGGGCTTCATCTCGACGGATTGGGCGATACCGGGGACGGCCTCTTCCTCTGGGGAGACCCACCCCGTCGCCTGGCCGTTATGCGTGACCCGCACCTGGGCAGCTACGGGGTCGCGGCGATTGTGTTGGTCCTGCTTGGCAAGTTTGCCGCACTGACAACACTGTCAGGGCGAGCACGCGGCATTGCGCTCCTGACGTCGTTGACGATCAGCCGCACGCTTATCCTCGTCGCCGCAGGCTCGGCCGCTTATGCGAGGCCAGAGGGCACCGGGCGGCACGTGGTCAGTGCCGCAACGCCTCACGAGGCGTTTGCCGCTGCGCTCATCATTCTGCTGTTCGCGACTCTCTTCAACGGTCTCCCCGGCCTCGCCGCAGGCGTCGTCGCGCTGGCCCTCACGTGGTTGTTGACCCGGCTTGCCCGAACTCGGCTGGGAGGGGTAACCGGCGATATTCTGGGGGCATTGGTAGAACTTGGCGAAATGATAGTTCTGGTGGTTCTCGGTTGTCTGGCTGGGGCTAGATGACCAAACTCGGGTCGCCAGCTCGTCGCTTGCCGCTACAACCGCTACCTTGTGTTGGTTCGTTTCAAGCCCGTCCTTGGGAAGAGACGATAACCACGGCATGAGCCCCTTGCTGCGCCCTTCGGCGCGCACACTCGCGGCCGCGGGTTAGGGATCCCGAGGGAGAGTCTCGTGAATGGGCGAAGCGATCCTGATCCTGGGTGGAACTCGATCGGGCAAGAGCCGACTGGCGGAACGCCTGGCTCGGGAGTGCTCGAGCGTGACCTACCTGGCGACGGCGACGGTCGACCCGAACGATCCCGAAATGTCGGCCCGTATTGCCCGACACCAGGCCGACCGGCCCAGCG
>DAIDJG010000511.1 GCA_027451445.1 Singulisphaera sp. | reverse complement strand
GAGTAAGACTGCGGGCGCCTCGCACCGAGTTGTCGGCGGGCCCTTCCGCGTGCGAGGCCCCGGATCCGCCTGCACAGTCGCTTCCCGATCGCTCAGAAAGCCGCATCTTCGACCGCAGGCATGAGGGCGGGATCGGCATCGATGGCGACGCATGTCTGGCCGGCCGGCAGCTCCTCGGAAGTACGCGGCGCGTGTGGCGTCACTCTCTTCTTCCCCTGGTTCGGATCGGACACCCTCTCGGCACACTGAGGGTGAACGCCCGCTGCCGAGTAAACCTCCTCGTGGCAGACAGGGCACCGAACTCGGCTTGAGATCAACTTTTGTAAGGTATGATAATATCCAAGAGTCATTGCTATCCAATCTCGACTGGGAGAACGCCGAGGGCGATGCCGTTGTTTCCCAGCGCCGCGGCCCGTGGGACGGCCATTCGGACAACTCGCACGCTACCCCGGCGTGCCCTCTGGCGAGCCGCCCGCGCAGTGGTAATGACTCGCCGGGTCCGCACAAGTGCTGCGGACCCCGGAAACGAATCAATAACGCTTGCCGCCGCCATACCCGCCGCTACGGCCGCCGCCTCCACCACCGTACCCGCCGCCACCACCGTACCCGCCGCCACCGTTTCCGCGGGCTTCTCGCGGCTTCGCTTCGTTGACGGACAGGTTCCGCCCGTCGTGGTTGTACCCGTTGAGGCCCTCGATCGCAGCCTGGGCCTGTGCGTCCGTGTCCATTTCGACGAAGCCGAACCCCTTCGAGCGATTCGTATCTCGGTCGACGATAAGCTGCGCGCTCTGTACGGTGCCGAACTGGGTGAACAACGTTTCCAGGTCGGTCTCACTGACGTTGTAGGTCAAGTTCCCTACATACAACTTCTTGGCCACTCTCGAACTCCGGAACGGAGGTAGGACGACCCGCAACATGCTTTCAGGGTCGCGAAGAAAGGAGCTCGGGATCAAGCTCGGTGAGGTGGGAACGGCGAGAGAGAAGAGCAGAGGACCGGATCGAATTGAGCCAGTGTTGCTACTCGGTCGTCAGACCAACCAACTTAAGAATAGCAAGAATGAAGGTGGATTGATAGGGCCCTCCAAGCCGATCGTGCGAATCGGCCGGCCCCCATGCACTTCTTGCCGCACGCGGCATACGGGGTCACCGGTCGGTGCCGTTTCACACGTGGCTGAGCCCTGGGATCCGGCGAGGAGATCGATCTCAGTCGATCCGGCCGGCCTTCATGCCGGAGCCCTTATTCGCTTCAGCTAATAAGATGTCATTCCGTACGGAAGGAGAAGCGAAGCTTCGCGTTCCAGATCCGCGCGACGCTTTTATCTACAGGACCGAGTGATTCAGGAAACCGGTGAGGCACGGATTGCAGGTGGCTATGAGTAAGACAATTCTTTTAGAATTTGGAATTTTTTAATTTTTTTTCTTTCTTTTAACTGTTATTATCACATCCATGCCCTAAAACTAACGCGGCATCGCCGCAGATGAGACTTTTTCTTGTCGCAATCCGAACATCCGCTCACACGCGTCATGAAGTTCTTCGAGAGCTCGGGGTTTCTGGCATTCGTCGCTTTGGCGATCCTCTGCGCCATCGGCTGGGCGATTTGGCGGGGTTGATCGCAGACGTCAGCCCGCCTTCTTCGCAACAGACCCTGCCCGCGCGAGGCATTTCCGCGTGCCGTAGCCGGATTGCGGGAGGTCAGCGTTTCATGCCGCAAACGGGCATCTGAGCAATCACTTTCGAAACGGACGACCGCGCGACAGGATGGCGCCGATGCTTTCGACTGCCGCTGCATGTGACGCAGGGCCTACCGCGTGCCGCCAACCCCGTCCGCCTCGCGCTCCGCCGAGTCCGACGGTGGGATGTGCCGCTGCACTTCGGTCCTGCTCGGGATTCAGCGGAGTCGCTCGGAAACAATCGTTGCCGATCTTCGTCTCGGTGCGGTCGCAGCGGCACGTTCGCTACTCCGTTGGTACGTCATCGAGCACGTCGCGACGCAGCGCACAATCACCAAAAGGGAAGCCGACAGTGCCCTTTTCGAGCGTGGGGGCGCTCGAATCACCGGAGATCGGTTCCGGGGTGATGCTCGCCGCAGGCGCGGTGTCAAAGAGGTGAGCCTGCCAGCGAGGGTCGGCCAGTCGCTCCCTCCGCGGACCGAATCGCAGCCGCTTCCAGGCCATGCGATCAAAGCGCCGAAAACGTCGGCTTTTCACTGTCGCATTCTCCGGCCGCTGGCCCGCACGCTTCGGAAACGAGCGCCGTCCGGCCACGCACCGCTGGCTAGCCACCGTCTTACATCGGAGCGCTCGAAGAAACAGGTGCGGCGGCAGACCGCGCAGGGAAGCGGCCAGAGCCCGGTATTGACCCATTGGTGGACCGTCGCGACGGTGACCGCGCACATGCGAGCTGCGCCCACGATCGTCACACGAGCCACGCGGTCTCCAGGAACCGAGTCTTCCGGGCCGGACTGAGCAAACGTCACCGCAAACCGGTCAGCAGCTTCCAAGCAAAGAGTACTCATCAGTCTCGAACTCCGTTCCGACGTGGTTCACATGTTTCGACTCATCGAGAGTCCGCACGCGACTTCCTCCATTCGGCATGGCGTTGATCAATACTATCACCGCCGGTTCTCAAAAATCTATAAAAATCCCAAAATTTTTGGTTCCACAAATTGTGATCTTCTGTTATGGTTGAGGTTTCGCATGCCTCAAAGGAACTGCCCAATCGCGCAATTCCGCGCTTTCACACCTATCGAAAGGGGACTGCCATGACGGAGAACCAGAGCGGAACGGAAGTGCGTTTCCCACAACCAGGGGATATCGTTCTCTACGGCGGCTGGCGCGACGGTAGAGGGGTCGTGGTCGAGGTTCCGGCGATCGTCCTGGAAGTTCAGACTGATGGAAAGCCAGACTCTCAGGTCGGCCTCAAGACGTTTGCGATGGGCCACGAGATGGAGGTGCACCGCGAGGTGAGTCACACCGCTCAACCTATGCAAGGGTGTTGGCGCTGGAGGCCGGGCCGCTGATCGCCGGACACGCGATGTAGGCTCAATCGACCGACCCGAAGTCGCAGAAGTGCAGCAGCGCCTCCAAGTCGAGCGGTGTCGCGAACAGCCCGTCAGTACTGTGGCGAGCGACACGGCCGAGCCGGCGAGGGTCTGCGGCCGCGCTGCGGACCACGGCCCGGCAGCGGGTTCGCTCGCGCGCAGTTCACAGGATCGGCTCTCTCGATCGTTCCCGCGGTTGAGAGGCGGGAGAGTTTGCGGAATGCGCTACCGCCCCGAAGGAGTACGAGAATCATGTACGCGATCTTCGAGCGAGAAGCGGGTTGCCTTACTTTTGCGCGCAGGATCGTGCCTGGATACCAAGGCCGTTGGCAAAAGGACGTGACACTCGACGCGCTGCCGGCCGATCTCTACACCTTGCCCGATGGGCCGGCTTGGCCCGACCGGGTGGTCGGAGTGTGTCTGGAAAATCACAGTCGCTACCGGGTCTTCTCATACCACGCCGATGTCGCGGGGAGCGGATTTCGGGCCACGGGGCTGACCTACGGAGGGACGTTCGACCACTTTCCACCCCAGGCGCACGGGAACATGACCGGGGCGGGCGGCCAAGAGTAACCCATCATAACAAGAAGCGCCGACTCTTTGACCCACGATGCTAGGCCGGGCGCGCGATGAGCGGCAGCAGGAGGTCGAAGTCGACGGGTTTGACCAGGTGATGGTCGAACCCAGCGGCCCGCGAGCGCCGGCGGTCTTCGTCCTGGTTGTAGCCCGACACCGCGATGATGATGGTGTCTTTGTAGGCCGTGTCCTCCCGCAATGCCGAGGCGACCTGGTAGCCGTCCATCCCCGGGAGGCCGATGTCGAGCAGCACGAAGTTTGGTCGGAAAGTGCGGGCGATCTCGATGGCCGAGGGCCCGTCGTGCACCTCGACGACATCGTTGCCGAGGAGATTCAAGAGCCGCACCATACCGCGCGCGTTGTCGTGATTATCGTCGACGACGAGGATGCGACACCCGTCCACGACAGCAGGCCGGGAGCTCTTGGGGTTGGCCTCGTTGTCCACGGACGATCTGGTCAGGGGGAGCCTCACGACGAACTCACTCCCTCGACCGGGCCCCTCGCTCCGGGCCTCGACGCTGCCGCCGTGCAGCTCCGCGAGCTTCTCTACCACCGTGAGGCCAATGCCGAGTCCACCTTCCGATCGTGCCAGCGATCGGTCGCCCTGGGAAAAGAGCCGAAACATCTCGGGCAGTTTCTCAGGGTGGATACCCATTCCGTCGTCGCGGACGCTGATAATCGCCTGATCGCCCACCCCCTGCGCTGAGAGCTCGATGTGGCCGCCGTGATCAGTGAATTTCGCAGCGTTAGTCAGCAGGTTCAGAACGATCTGCCCGACGCGCGCCGCGTCGGCGTGCAATGGCAGCCGGCCCCGCTCGACGCAGACGGTCAAGGTCTGGCGCCGCTCGTCGATCATTGACCGCGCCGTCTCAACCGCCTGGTCGAGTACCGAGCTCGCGTCCATGAAGTCCTTCTTGAGCCTGATTTTGCCGCTCGTGATGCGGGACACGTCGAGCAAGTCGTCGATGAGTCGCACGAGCTGCTGGACCTGGCGCTCGACGACGTCGCTCGCCCACTTGCGGCTATCCGCGTCGGGGGACAGTTTGAGGACCTTCACAGCATGGTTGACGGCCGCGAGCGGGTTGCGGAGTTCGTGGGCGAGCATCGCCAGGAACGCGTCCTTCTGCCGGTCGGCTTCCCGGAGAGCCTCGGCCTGCCGCTCGCGCTCAGCAAATTCGGCCCGGCGCGCGTATTGACGGCAGCGGTCGCGGAGGGCCGCCTGGACGGCACTCACGAGCGGCCGGAATTCGATCGGACGCCACACGAGAGTCATGTGTCCGACCGATTCGAGCGCCCGGGCCGACGACGACGACTGGTTGGGGTCGGTCGGAACAATGAGCGGCAAGTCGGACCAGCAAGGCTGCCCGCTCAGCAGACGGGCGAGACGTCGGTCTTTATCGTTGAGGATGGCCTCGTCGGGTACGATGGCCACGGCGGCCCCGCGCTCGATTTCAAGGCATACAGCGCAAATGCCCTCGCACACGGTCAGTGTGATTCCTGCGGCCTGGAAGACGGCGGCGACCGCCTCCTCCCCGGCCAGGGGGAGCAGCAAGACTCGCCCTTCAAGCCCGGCTGCCGGCGCGTCAGTCATGCCCAGGCCCCACAGCGATCTCGCGGATACCAAGCGTCTGCTCGCGAATAGAGCGCTCGTGGCTCCTGTTCCGCTGTTTCACGACCAAGTTCGCCTCCTTGACGACTTCACTCGCGTCGAATTATCGGAAAAGCACAACCGTGTCCGCGAGATAAGTCTCCTCAATGGGCGAGACTGTGCCGCCAAACTGCGCACGCGATCTGGGCAAAAGTTCCCAACGAGTTGCAAGCAGAGAAAGCGGGGTTCGTCCGGAGCGGCCACGGTGGGCTGGACCTGCGTTTGCGCCGACGAAGGTAATCCGGCTGCATTTCATGGGCCAAACCGGTCCGCATTCGGCAGATCCTCAAGACGGCACATTGTCTGATCGAACGCCGGCGCGGCGGACCTTTTCCAACGGCTGGTGGGCACTCGGTGGCGGTCACTCGAGATGGGTCTCGAACTCGACCGGCGCGAACCTCAGCTCTCGATTTCAGGCGGCGTGAGCAACGTCGTCAGAAGTTCCACGACCTTGGGGAAAACTAGCGGCTTGACCATATATGTATTGAATCCCGCCTCCTGCGCGAGCTGGTGATCGGCTTCGTCACCGTATCCGGTCATGGCTACGAGCGGCATGCTCTTGAGTTGCGCATCCTGTCGCAGACGTTGGGCCACCTCGTAGCCGTTCAATCCCGGCAAACCGATGTCCAGCAGGACCACGTCGGTTACGTAGGTCGACGCCGACGCCAGTGCGGCCGGGCCTGTGTAGACCGTTCTGACGTCATGTCCCGTTAGCCTCAGCAAGGTCGCCAGGGCTTCGGCTGAATCGACGTTGTCATCAACCACCAGCACACGCCCGGTGTGTACTGGATGAGCGGTCGATTCCGCAGGTGGCCGCGAGTGTCTCCGGCGCGGGAGAGGGCGGCAGCGGAAGTCAGACCGTGAACTCGCTCCGTTGCCCTTGCCCCTCGCTTCGGACTTCCACCGTCCCCCGGTGCATCTCCACGAGCTGTTGTACGAGGGACAACCCGATGCCCAGCCCAACCTCGGATCGGTCCACCGACCGATCCTTTTGCACGAACAGGTCGAAGATCTTCGAGAAACCGTCGAGGTCCAGGTCGATTCCGATCCCTGTGTCCAGCACGCTCAGAATCATCTCATGCCCCCTCGTCCGAGCCCCGAGCGAGATCCGTCCTCCTTCATCGGTGTCTCGATGACTTCCGCAGCATACGCAAGAGCGTCCCGCAATTCTCGCTCTTGCCCCCTGCGTTCAGTCACGTCCCGAAAGACCAGCACGACGCCGGCCACGGTCCCCTGCGCGTTGCGGATCGGGGTGACGCAGTGGTCGATCGAGCGTTCGGTCCCATCCCTGGAGATGAGCTGGATTGTTTCACCTGCGGCGACCACACCGCGGTCCCTCTTGGCCCAGAGAATTGGGTTCTTGATCTCTCTACGGCTCTCCTCGTTGATGACTCGAAAGACCGCTTCCCAGCGCGCGCCGACCGCCTCGGCTTGCGTCCAGCCGGTGAGGGAATGTGCGACCGCGTTCAACAAGGCGACGCGACCGTTGGCGTCGGTAGTGATAACCGCGTTGCCAATGCTGGAGAGGATGACTCCTAGCCACTCGCTCTGTTGGAGCAAGGTAAGCTCAGGCGGTTGAGGTTCGAGTGACCGCTCATCAGGGTCGGTCGGCATGCACCCTCCGATGGTCCTGTGATGATTCACCTCCGTGCCTCCGCGACCAGATCCATACGGACCTCGCACTTGTCCTCGACAGGGGGATGCGAGCCCATTGTCGAAACAGCTTTCGAATGCTTCTCGACAACTACGAAGTGTGCAGTCGTCGCCGTAGCCTGAGATGTGGTTCCGTCAGCCATCACTCCATCGGGCGGCTTGGCCTTGACTCTTTTATTGATGTTGATATATTTATATAATATTTAGTAAGCTGATTTATGCGATAATAATTCTATATTTTTGAAGTTATCATATAATGATACTATCTTTATGATCAGTGCATCGCCGAGGTAGCCGAATGTGATGGCTCGACGGTTTTGGCAGACGAACTAGGTTCAGGTCCTAGCGCGTCTGCCATGTCGACGAAGTGCGGTTTTCCGTGCCCGTTGCCGTCAATCATGGTGGCGTGAGCCAGGCGTTTGGGCGATCACAGATCCGGCGAAGGTCTGCCCGGATGGCTTCGAGCATTTGCAGGTTCGGAAAGTCAGGCGGCGTCGAGAAGTAGTCATCGGGAATCCCCAGCATGTCCTTCATTGACCGGCTTCGAGACGGGGGCAAATCGAGGAAGCTATCTGCGGCCAGATAGTCGATGTCGTCGAGAATCCTGAAAAGCATGGTCTGGATCACATCGAACCACTCAGATAGGTTGGTGCTCGTCGCTTTGGGCAGATCTACACGCCTTTCCGGGTCGACCTCACGCGCGGCCGCGAGAACGAGCTGCCTTGGGCGGTCTGTGCGGCTTGTGGAAAACGCACCGAAGCCCGAAAGCTGCGCGTCGATCTCGACCGAGACGAGGTAACGTACCTGCGCGAATACGGCGGCAACTGCAGCTTCGTTCAAAGCGGTCAGATCAGGGCAGGGCTCGCGACGATCGTGAAGCCCCTTTCCTACTTGAGCCAGAAGGGCGATCCGCTCCGGCCTGGTGAGACGATCGAAGGCCTTCACGTCCGTCAGGCCCGGCTCCTCGTCGTCTTGCTGAGATTCGATCTCGTCCCACAGGGTCGACAGCCCGACGCGGAAGAGCTCCCATTCCGCGCCCCGAAGGACTCGCGTACCCAGCGCTGTGATCCACATAAACAGCGTCCACATTGTCCCACCATCAAATCCGCTCACCCAAACACCGAACGCATCGCCATTTGCTCCTGCTCAGGGAACAGGTGACGATATCGCCGTCGCATGGCTTCAGTCTGGTGGCCCATCCAAGAGTCAATGACGCGCTGGTCGACGCCTTTAAGGGCGCAGTTGCTGGCAAACGAATGCCGAAGTACATGATAGCCCTGAACCACTTGCCAGGGTGATTCCTTCACGGCCGAGCGAAACGCCTTGGTCATCATCTGGCGCGTGAAGGGCCGCCCGCCTTGACCGCAAAGCGTGTATGGGCCCCCAGGGTGATTCTCATCAAGCCAGGCTCGAAGGACTCGACCGAGCGCACGGGCCATCGGCACGGCACGAAACGTCATTTCACGAGATCGATTGTCGATCGCGGCCAGAAACTGAGCCATTATCGCGGCCAGAACTGAGCCACCCGATTTCGCACTTGTGTCTCGCCCCAAGTGCCCTTCACTTTAGGCTGAGGGCACTTGGGGCGAGACACAAGTGCGCAACCCCTCGGAA
>DAIDJG010000510.1 GCA_027451445.1 Singulisphaera sp. | reverse complement strand
TGCACGAGGAATTCGATGCTGTGCCACCCGTTCAGCGACTCCTGCCGCGCCAGGGTGTAGAGCTTCCCCTGCGGCGTCATGCCGGCCATGACCGACAGGTGATCGCGCGTCAGCTTTTCCCGGAGGACTGGCGTTCGCCCCTTGGGGGAATAGGACTTGACCACGCCGGGCAAGAGGTAGAATCCGGATTCGTCCACGAAAACAAGCACTCGGCGCTCTCTTCGAGCTTGCTTCAGCAACTCCGGCCAGACCACCGAGCGCCAGCGTTCGATGGCCCGCCTCATCGCGCTGGATGGCCCTCCGAATCGGCGTTTGCGGCGTCCAGTGCAACTCCTTGAGCAGGCGAGCGACATCCCCTTGTGATAAGCGACTCCGAATTCCAGTTCGATCACCTTCGACACTCGGGCGCAGGTCCAGACCTGTCCGCGAAACCCATAAGCCTCCGGCCCGTGCCAGAGGAATTCGGGAATAATAATAAGGCGCTGTGAAAAAATAACCTGGTCAATTTGCCCTTGGCAGAATTGTGTAGTTCCAATCGCCGTGGAACTTGTCCCTCCGGAGCCGAACCGTCGCGAGTTCTTCGTCTGAAACCTTGACCCCATCCGGGTACGCATTGGTGTCCAAGGCCGAGCGGACTTGCAAGCCCGCCCGCGTCCGCGTGTGCCCGATCAACTCCACGATCGCGGAGCGGCTCACCAAGGGCTTCCCCCGCCAGTTCTGGCTGATGTGACAGAACATCCGGTGCTCGATCCGGTTCCACTTGCTCGTCCCGGGCGGGAAGTGGCACACGCTGATCGACAGGCCGATCTCGTCGGCCAGCTCCTGCAACGACACCTTCCAGAGGCGGTTCCGCGGCCCGTTGCTCCCCCCGGAGTCCGCCGTCACCAGCAGCTCCTTCGCTTCGGCATAGGTCACCGCGCCCATCTCACGCCACCATCGCCGCAACGTCTCGCAGGCGAACCGCGCCGTGTCGTGGTCGATCCCCACGCTCACCCAGCCGTCGTTGTGCGCCTGGTCGTAGACCCCGTACGGGATCGCCTTCCCCAATGTCTCGTCCTTGAAGTCGTGGACCAGTACCTCTTCCGGCTCCCCTTCGGACCGCCATTCACGCCCGCCATTGCGGAAATTCCCCACCAATTCCTTCTTCTTCGTGTCGACCGAGACGACCGGCTGACCCCGGCGCTGGAACGCCTTGACTCGACGAATGATGTGCAGGAATTGCGCGTCACGGTCGGCGTGATCGGTCCCCTCATCGGTCTTGCGATTGGCCTGCAAGCTGTAGCCGCGCTCATGGAGCAGCGTAGCCACAGTGCGATAACTGATCTGGTGCCCGCGTTTCTCCAACTCGTCGGCCAGATTGCGGCAGCTCTTGCAGGTCCACAAGAGCGGCGACTCGGGATCACCTCGCGTGGTCACCTCAACCAGGTCGCGGAGATCGTCCAAGAGTCGGTGATCCCCTTGCGTCAAACGCTTCCGCCCACCACCGGGCCTGCGCAACCGTTGTAACTGGGGCGGTTCCGTGGCGGATGAGGAGGGTCGTTTCAACTCCTCGATTCCGGCGCGGATCGTGGTGCGCGACAGGCCAGTGGCTTGGGCCACGGCGGAGACCCCGCCCCAGCCCAGAGCTCTCGCCTCGCAGGCGGCCCAGCGCCGTCGGGCACGTTCGTCCAGCACAGGTGCCAACGACTCATACTTGGTTTGCAGCACGGAGACCATCTCGGGATCAGCCATACCAACCGAGTGTACCGAAATACCGACAAATTGAACAGGTTATTTTTTCACAGCGCCTTAGCGACACCGAGCAGCCCGCGACGCGTGCCCTCCGGACCGCTAGGTGGAGTTCGACCGTGGGGCGTGTGAAGGACATTCTCACGTAGAATCCCGACCGCTCGCCTCAACGGATTCAGGCGTCAGAGCATTTTGCTTCAAAGACAAATGCTCTGGCACCAATTATTCCCTTTCCGAAGTCCCCCTCATCCAACACCTATTGGTCGAGGGGTTGCCTCGCACTGGGCTTGGCCCCACGCCGCCACGGACGGGCCAGGTAGCCTCCAAGCACGAAGCAAATCGGGATCGCGACCAGATTAGGAGAAAAGGCCGTGCACTAAATGTGAGGGGTTTACAGGGTCTAGGAGAAACACACATGTTTATTCAATATAAGGTATCAATATACACGCATTAACCGAAAGCTCGCAGACTTCTCAAGTCGATGAATGGCGTTGATTGCACCTCGATCGCGCTTCCCATTTTAGCTGGCCGCTCGTTTTCGCGGAACCGCTCGGAAGGCGGCGCGATGCATGTCCTGGTGTCCTCCGATGTGGAGTCCTCGGAAAACCGTGGTGGCACGCTCCGATCAAGAACCCACGATTTTTCTTGACACTCGCTGAATCGGAGGACTAGATTGCATCCGGGCTCGTCTCGCGCAGACATACCTGGGGTGCGTAACGATCAAACCAGCCTTTTTGACGCTTTGAAGCAGAATCCGCCAAGTTACTCAGATTCGTGCTTAATCAATACTCTTAAATGAATTCTGTAGGCGTTCTCGGGTGGCGCAAACGCCGAAGTCTGCGCTCGTCCCCGGGCTGTGGTTTCAGCAGATCAAGCTCCGCCCGGTCTTGGGCCAAGGGCATCGTGACGTGTTTTAGATCGAGTACAGTTGGCGAGGTCGCAAGGACGTAGACGTGCGTTGACACGAGTCAGCACCTTGATCCGAGGATAGCACCGATGAATGACCGTTCGCTGTCAGCCGATCAACGGAACAAGCGCGAGTTCAAACCCGACGTTGAGTGGTTGGAGAGAATCGTCGTCCCAAACGGATCGATTCCCGAGCCCGACGTTGCGCCGGCGGATGTGGGATCGATCACTCCCGACAAGACGACAGCCACGGGAACGCCGGGCCTTTACGGTGTCCACATCAACTCCAACGGGTCGAAATCCCGCTATGTGAATTATCCGACGGGCTCAGTCGTGACGGGGGGCACGCGTGCCTGGCGGAACAACAATCCCGGGAATATCGAGTACGGTTCGTACGCGAAGGCCCATGGAGCGATAGGCTCGGACGGCAGGTTCGCCATTTTCCCGAGTTACAACTCGGGCTTCTCGGCGATGACCAACCTGTTGGGTACATCCGGATACCAGTCGAAGTCAGTGCAAGACGCGATCTTCAAATGGGCCCCGCCGGGAGAAAACAACTCGAAGGCCTATGCGAGCTACATCTCGAAGACGACGGGCATCCCGCTCACCACAAAGATGAGCTCACTCACCCCCACTCAGTTGAGTACCGTGGGGAAGGCGATCCAGCACTTCGAGGGCTATGACAAGCACGGTTCGACCTACAATGCAAGTTCCAAGAATGCGCCGAGCTGGGCCAAATCGTTGCTGCAGCCGTCGGGCGGCGGTGGTGGTAGCTCGAGCGGCGGTGGTGGTAGCTCGAGCGGCGGCGGTGGCAGCAGCTTGAGTGGTGGCGGTGGCAGCTCGAGCCTCGGACCGATCGGCTCCAGTGGGGCCGGGAATACTAGCAGCGGTGGTTACGCGGGCGGTACGAGCGGCGCCACCAGCTACGGCGGCGGCTCGAGCGGCGGCGGTGGCAGCAGCACGGCCTTCGGCGGCGGCACCAGCGGCGGGTTCTCGGCCGGTAGCTACAGCTCGGGTGCGAACGGCAGCTCGTCCTATGGCGGCGTTCCCACAAGCAGCGGCTTCTCCTCCGGCGGCGCGAGCCAGTCCCATGGCCCTCCCGGAAGCGGAAGCATCGGCTCCGGCAGTGGCGGCTACACAACCTACGGCGGCGTTCCAACTACCGGCGGTGGGGTCAGCGGCGGTACTGCCGTCGGCATCAGCGGCGGGTCGCAGAGCAACGGTAGCAGCGGCTATGGGTATGGCAGCGGCAGCGGCGGTATTTACGGCTCGGGCGGCGGCGGCTCTTCCGGTAGCGGCGGATTCACCGGCGGCGGTTCCTCCGGCGGTGGATTCACTGGCGGCGGTTCCTCCGGCGGTGGCGGTTCCTCCGGTGGTGGCGGTTCCTCCGGTGGAGCTGGCAGCTTTGCCATCCCCGCCGTCTACCACGCGTCGCTTCCCTCGCAGGCCGGCATGGCATCGGTCTGCGCACCCCCTTCGGCGAGTTCCCTGACCGCACCTCTGCAGACACCCTCGCCGTCCACCACTCTCGTGCAACCGGTGAGCCTCGTCGCCACAACGGCTTCTGACACCACGCTGGGCGCGTCGGCCGACGAAAGCACACCGGTGGACTCGACGATCGCGACCATCCCGACGGCTTCGGCATCTTCCGCCACGACGACCGAGTCCGTCTCCGTGGCCACGACCGAGGCGGAGCAGGTTGCGCCCACCATGGAGACCGGCGTGCCGTCGAGCTCGGTCCTTATGGTCGCGGACACGTCATCAACGTCCACGACCGAAACGTGGGACAGTCTGGAAACGCACGATCCGCCGCAGCCGGACTCGACGCCCACACCCGACCTCGCCAGCGTGGACGCAACCTTCTCGGTTGCCTGGGCGACGACCGACGCGTCGGCAGACCCGCCGCCCGAGATATCGTCGGAGACGGCACCCGACACCGCGGATCCTTCCCACGCGAAAGCCACGGAAGTCGCCGAAGCCGAACCGCCGCCCGTCGCGCCACCAGAGACGACCCGGCCTACCGACTCGCCAACGGACGGCCTAGCGTCGACCGATCCTCCGTCGGTCAGCCCCTCGGATTCGCACCTCCTGGCGTCGCGCGCATCGCCCGATGACGCGAGCGCCCTGGATGCGCCGTCCGACGAGCATCTCGTGGACCTCGCCCTGGCCGACTACGGCTGGGAGTCGTTCGCGGACGATGTCGCTCACCTTAGCCTGTAATCGCCATCCTCGGGGGAAGCACGCGAGGGGGCCGGCCCATTGAGGTCCTGCATGGCCCCTCGTTCCCCCAAAGCCAGGAAACCTTTGGCAACACCGGCCACGACCGGCCGTGCGGCAAGCTTGCAGGCCGCCGGGAGGACTCTGGGGTCCCTCCCAAGTTGCCCCGATGTCCTCTGGCACAGCGCGCACGCCGGTGAGGGGAACGCGTTGGCCATATTATCATTAAACTCACTGATATGTCAAAGTCATTCTTCCCGCGCAATGGCGGCCCGTTCGGTCCGGTCGCCGATATTCTCACGGCGGCGATGGAGAAGCACCGGTCCGGGGCGCTGGACGAAGCGGCGACACTGTTTGGCAAGGTGCTGGAGCTGGAGCCCTCGCACCCCGTTGCGCTGCACCTCCTGGGGATGGTCTTCCATCAGCGGGGCGACCACCGCCGGGCGCTGGAGTTGATTGGTCAGGCGGTGGTGCTCCGGCCGAACGCGGCGATGATGCACGCGCACATGGGCGACGCGTACCGGCAGCTTGGGGAGCTGAAACGAGCGGCCGGATGCTGCCGCACGGCGCTGCGCTTGCGTCCCGATTTTCCCGAGGCCCTGAATACGCTGGGCCTCGTGCTGAGGGACGAGGACCGGCTCGACGAGGCGCTTGCGCTGTTCCGGCGTGCCCTGGAAATTGCGCCCGATTTCACGCCGGCGCGGACGAACCTCGGGCTGGTGCTGCTCGACAAGGGCCAGGCCGAGGAGGCCCTGGAGTTCTGCCAGGAGGCGGTCGCTCAGCAGCCCGACGTGGCGATCCTGCGGCACAATCTGGGCAACGCCTTGCGAATGCTCGACCGCTACCTTGAGGCACGCGCGTGCTACCTGGAAGCGCTCCACCTGGAGCCCGAGCTGCCGCTGACGCTCCTTCACGTCGGTCTGACGTTGCGACGCGAAGGGCGCTACGGCGACGCGCTGTTGTGGTATCGACAGGCGATTGAGCTGGACGGGAACAACCCGAATTTCTGGGAGCAGCTCGCGGAGCTGCACGGCGACCGGGAAGAGCCCGGCGAGGCGATCGCGTGCTGGCTCAAGGCGCTCGAGGTGGCGCGGGCGGAGCGGCCGGGGCCGCACGTCGGCCTGGGCTGGGCGCTCCAGGAGGAGGGCCGGCTTGCCGAGGCGGCCGAGCATTATGCGGCCGCCCTGCGAATTCAGCCCGACTTCGCGGCAGCCCACCTGCACCTCGGGGGGGTGTACGAGGAGAAGGGCCAGATGGTCGAGGCCGAGGCCGCTTTTCGCGATGCCCTCAGCGCCCAGCCGAACTACGCGATCCCCCATGCACGCCTGGCGACGCTGCTGCGGGGCAAGCTGCCCGAGCCCGACTACCAGGCGCTCGAAGCACGGCTGGCCGACCCCAGCCTCGCCCAGGGCCCCAGGGCTCGGTTGCTTTTCGCCCTGGCGCATGTCCTCGACGCGCGAGGCGACTACGCCCGCGCGGCCGCTTGCCTGAGCGAGGCGAACGCCATCACCGTTGCCCTGGCGAAAGGCCAGCGCGAGTACGTGCCGGAAGATCATCGGCGGTTCGTCGAAACGCTCCGCCGCCATTTCAACGCCGACTTCTTCAACAAAGTCGCGGGCGCGGGGCTGGAGACACGACGGCCCGTCTTTGTCTTCGGCCTCCCCCGGTCCGGCACCACCCTGATCGAGCAGGTGCTCGCCAGCCATCCCGCGGTCCACGGCGCCGGCGAGCTGCGGCTGGGTCGCGAGTCATTCGAGGCGATTCCGCAAGCCGTGGGAGTCGACGAACTGCCGGTAGACGCGCTGGATCGACTGGGTCCAGAGTCGATCCGTCTTCTTGCCGAACGCCATTTCGACGCACTCGCGACGTTTGACGGCGGCCAGGCGGAGCGGATCGTGGACAAGATGCCCGATAATTATATGTACGTCGGCCTGCTCGCGGCCATGTTCCCGAACGCCACCTTCATCCACTGCCGGCGCGACCTGCGCGATATCGCCGTGTCGTGCTGGATGACCGACTTTCGCAGCATCCGCTGGGCAAACGACCAGGGCCATATCGCCTCGCGGTTCGCGGAATACCATCGCCTGATGGAGCACTGGAGGGGAGTGCTGCCCGTCGAGGTGCACGAGGTTCACTACGCGGACACGGTGACGGACCTCGAAGCCGTGGCCCGGCGCCTGCTGACGGCCTGCAACCTCGACTGGGATCCGGCCTGCCTCGAGTTCCACCGCACGTCGCGCACGGTTCGCACGGCGAGCATCACCCAGGTCCGCCAGCCCATTTACACCCGGTCCCTCGCGCGCTGGAAAAAATATGAAAGTACGATGAAGGATTTATTCGAGGCCCTTCCTCTCCAGGAGTCACCAGGAACGAGTTGCACAGAATTGGTGGAATCCGGCGCCGCCCCCCCCTGCCCCCCTTCGTAAAGGGGGAAGAAAAGCCTTTCGTCCCGGGGACATCCTACGTGTCCCCTTGGGAAGAGGAAGGTGGGACGGCCCCAGTCGTGCGTACCCGAGTAGCAACCGGTCCAAACGAATCCGGGACGGACCCCCAAACGGGAATGCAGTCGAGTTTCATTACGTCGCCGTTTCAGCCACTCCAGTCCTCCAAATGTGCGTTTCGATCAACGGGAGCCGACTCCTTATGCCTTCTCGACGACCCTTCCGCCCTTCGACTCGACGGTTCCGTCCCGGCTACGTTTTCGAGCGCCTGGAGGCCCGAGCACTCCTGACCGTCAGCGCCCTGGATTTCGACGTGAATGAGCTCGAGAACTCGCCGGGCGTGATCAACGTGAGGCCCTTCGTCACCGATACGGCAGCGTCGCCCGACCTCAAATTCTCGGTCGGTACGCCGGACCAGGGCGGTAAGATCAGCAATCTCAGCGCCGTTGACGGCACGTTCACGTACACCCCCCCAAGTGCCACCTTCCTGGGCACGGAGAAGTTCACGTACACCGCCACCGACCAAGTGACCGGCGAGACCGACACCAAGACGATCACGGTGCGCGTGGGCAAGCTCGCTGCCGACCGGGTGGGCGTACCTGTGCTCGAAGGGCAGCCGAAGCCCGTCAACCTTGGGGCCAACGTCAGCGATGTTCTGACGAACCCCTCGCTGACGTTCACGATCCCCAGCACCTCGGACAAGGGGGGATCGATCTCGAACATCGATACGTCGAAGGGGACCTTTACCTACACCCCTTCCAGCTCGACCTTTACCGGTACCGACACGCTGACTTACACCGTCAAGGATAATACCGACAACGCCTCCAGCTCGGCGGTAGTCACGTTCCGGGTTGCCTCTCTGATTGCCAACGCCGACTCTGCCAGCATCCTCGAAGGGTCGTCGAAGATCGTTAACCTCAGCTCCGACATCCAGGACACCACGGCGAACCCAACGCTTCAGTTCTCTATCCCTTCCACGTCCGCCGATGGAGGCGCGATCACCGGTATCGATACGTCCAAGGGCATCTTCACCTACGCGCCGCCGAGCGCGACGTTCACGGGAACGGATACGGTGACCTACACCGTGACCGACAAGGCGACCAACACCACGGCCACGGGCGTGTTCACCCTCAACGTCGCTAGCCTGATCGCCCAGCCAGTTCACGTGGGCGACCTTCAGGGAAAGGTAAACTCCATCCAGATTGGCCCCGCGATTCAGGACATCACGGCGAACCCGACGCTCCAGTTCTCGATCCCCTCGACGTCTACCAAGGGGGGCGCAATCAGTAACATCGACGCCGCGCGGGGCTCTTTCAGTTACACGCCCCCAAGCGCAACCTTCACGGGCGTCGATACCCTGACGTACACCGTCACCGACACGACCACGCACGCCTCGGTCTCGGGAACGGTGACGATTGACGTTGAGACGATTCTGGCCGCCCCATTGAATTTGAACGTCACGGAGGGGCAGACCAAGGCGATTATCCTGTCGCCGTCGGTCCAGGACATCACGCTGAACCCAACGCTCAAGTTCACCATCCCCGCGACCTCCGAGCGCGGCGGGACGATTTCGAGCGTCGACACGACCAACGGTACCTTCGTCTACACGCCCCCGAGCGCGACGTTCGTCGGCGGCGACACCCTGACTTACACAGTGACCGACACGGCCACGAACACGACGGCCAATGGCCTGGTGATCCTGAACGTCGCTGCGCTCGCTGCCAATCCGGTCGTGGTGAGCGTGTTGCAGAACGCGAGCAAAACCGTGGACCTCGCGCCGGCTGTCCAGGACGTGACCACGAACCCGACACTGAAGTTCACCGTGCCCAGCACGAGCCAACAGGGAGGAACGATTTCGAGCGTGGACACGACCAAGGGGAGCTTCACCTACTCGCCCCCGAGTGCAACGTTCACGGGCACTGACACGCTGACCTACTCCGTCACCGACACCGCGACCAATGCCTCCGATAACAGCACGGTGACGATCCACGTCCAGTCCATCATCGCCGGGCAGAGCGCTGTTGGCCTGCTTCCGGGGACCACCAAGAACGTCGCTCTCGCACCCTTGGTCCTCGACGTCACCACGAACCCGACGCTCCAGTTCACCATTCCCTCGACGAGCAACAAGGGAGGGACGATCTCGAACATCGACACGACGCGGGGCACGTTCACCTACGCTCCGCCGAGCACGACGTTCACGGGCACTGACACGCTGACCTACTCCGTCACCGACACGGCAACGAAGGCTACCGACAGCGGCACAATCACGTTCAACGTGTCCTCCTTGTTCGCCCAGCTCACGCACGCCGGCGACCTGACCGGCCAGAAGCGCGTGATAGACCTGGGGCCGGCCGTGCAGGACACGACCGCGAAACCGACGCTCCAGTTCACCATCCCCGCGACGACCGACCAGGGCGGGACGGTTTCCAAGGTCGATACCGCTACCGGAGCGTTCACCTACACCCCGCCCAGCACGACGTTCACCGGCACGGACACGCTGACGTATACCGTCACCGACACGACGACCCATGCCACGACCACCGGAATGGTGACGATCCACGTCGCGAGCCTGTTCGCGGACCCGGTCCATGCGGAAGGCCCGCAGAACACGCCGAGGACGATCAATCTTGGGCCCGCCGTCCTGGACGCCAACGCCACCCCAATTCTCAACTTCACGCTGCCGTCCACGAGCGATCAGGGGGGTGCGATCACCAATATCAACACGTCGACGGGGACGTTCACGTATACCCCTCCGAGCCGCGCGTTTTCGGGCACGGACACGCTGACTTACATGGTGACCGACACCACGACGGGAGTGTCCGACTCCGCTCAGGTGACCGTCCTCATCATCAAGTCGGCGCCCCCACTGACGATCGTCTCGACGACGCCCACGAACGGGACGGTGGCGAGCGCGCTGCCCAGCATCACGGTCGTCTTCAGCCAGCCGCTCGACGCCTCGACCCTTTACCAACTCAACGGCCAGACCACCGGCCTGCTGGCAAGCAACCCGTACTCGATCTTCTTGATCGCGCAAGGCCCCGCGCGGGCGTTCACGGCCCCGAACCCGTCGAACTACGAAGGGGGCTCGCTGCCGATTCCGGCCCGCACCACGTACCAGGTCAACAGCAACGGCACGAGCCAGATCACCGTCACCCCCACCGAGCCGCTGTCTGCCGACATCTACGCCATCAGCGTCACGGGCGCCTACACCGACATTGACGGTAACACGCTCGCCGCCGGAACTGGACAGGGTATCTACTACGCCACGTTCCTGTACCTCCCGCCGCCGACGAACAACAATGCGCTGCAAGTCACCAGCGTTACGGCCGACAACGGCGGCGTCGTGATCAACAACAACGCGATCCCCCAGCCCGATACGATCTCCATCAACTTCAACAAGCCGCTTTACGTGGGGGCCGCCAACGGCAACACGGTGCAGTTGTTCGCCATCCAGGGCTCCAACTACGTCTTGCAGCCGAGCGTCGCCGCCTACAGCCCGACGACCGATAGTATCTTGCTGACCCCCACCGGCTTCCTCCTGCCGGGCACGACATACCTCATCCGGGTCGCGGGCGCGGATTCGGGTTCGCCCTACGTGAGTGACAACCAGGGGATCGGCGTCGCCGGGGCCCCACTTCCGAAGACGTTCTACGATCCGTTCACGGTCCAGAACTTCCCGGGCGGTGGGGGGACAGGTCCCTTCGAAGTCGCCTCCACCAACGGACAGCCCGATACGCTGCCCGCCTCGTACCAGCTCTGGACCAAGCCGGTGGGCTATGCCTCGATCCAGTTCACGAGGGAGGTGTCGCTGGCGTCATTGACGCGCTACTCGGTCATGCTCGTCCCTCAATCGGGTGGTCTCAACCCGACCCTATTCGACCAGTCCGACGTGCCGCTGAACGCCACGCTCGCCCTCAATCCGAACACCGACCAGTTGATCATCGTCCCGATCCTGCCGGTGGGCAACGACGTGTACCTTTACGCGCTCCAGGGCTTCGACGCCGCGCTCCCCAATGGCGCACCCGACACGAGTCATCCCCTGCTCAACCTCTCCGGGGCACCGGCTGGTACGGGCGGCCCCCCGTTCTATACGACGTTCGGACTCAAGACGACGACCCCGGCGATCACGCTCGGTTCCGCGATTACGCGACCGTCAACAACGATCGCCACCGCCGGCAGTGCGGGCACCGCAGTCACGTCCGTAACACAGGTCGAGCCGGCTACGGTTCGCGCAGCCGTCGTGATCCGCAAGCGGCCGGTGCAGGGCTCAACGGTCACCGGCAGCGCGCGAAAGGGTTCTCTTGGCAGCGCATAACCGTCTCTGAAGTCTGCCTGTTGAAGCAGTGGCCGGGGCCGGCCGCGATGGCAAGAACGCGCAGTCGCGCGCTCTGGTGACGGGCTTGATTCACGTTCCTTGTCAGGGCGTCGATCGGTTACTTCACCTCGACCGGAGCGCGCTGCGCCTGGGGTACAAGCCGCTCGTAATGAGCACGCGCCTCGTCTCGGCCTGTGCCGGGGATGCTGGAAAGCCATCGCCAGAGCATGGCGGCCTGTTCGCGGCGACCGGCCGCTTCCGCGGCGAACGCCTCGGCCCTCACCTGCGCCCAAGGCCGGCCGCCTCGGACCTGCAAGGCCGTCGTACGGGCGACGCCAATCTCTTCCGGGGTCAACAGCATGCCCGAACTGTTGGAAGAGAGGAGCCGCTCGCGTTCGGGAACGTGCGTCAGGCCCAGGGAATGACCCAGCTCGTGGGCCGTGACCCTCGGCAAGGCCTCGTCCATCCCCCCGTCCAGCGGCCGCACGGTTGCAACCTCTTCCACGAACGCCGGGCCATCCGGCTTGAGCCAGACGCCGTTGTTCGGCAGTTGATGCACGTAATACAGATCCACCGCACCCAGGAACCGGCTCCCGTCCGGCGCGATCACGCGAAGCGGGCTCATGTTCCCCGGTCTGATCGTCGGCCGCAGCCGGGCGTACTCCGCCTCGCGCGCAGCCGGCTCGCGGCGGAGCGATTCGAGCCCCCAATGGATGCCCGCCTTGTGCCAGACGCCGTTGACCTTGCGCAGCACGTGCATCACGTCGTCATTGCTGAGGC
>DAIDJG010000509.1 GCA_027451445.1 Singulisphaera sp. | reverse complement strand
TTCCACCGGCTCGTCGGTTGCACCGGTTGGCGCACTTCGGTCCGCGCTGCCTTTTGGAAGGCTTCAAACAACTCGTGAGCGGTCTGGTATCGATCATCGGGTTTCTTGGCCAGGCATTTCTGAACGACGGCCTCGACGGCGCGCGGCACGTTGGCCTTGGGGTTCCGCTTCGACATGGGGGGAGGCGCAGCGTGCACGTGGTGCCACGCCACGTCGATCATGTTCCCCTCGAACGGTCGAACGCCGGTCAAGAACTCGTAGAGGATCACGCCAACCGAGTAGAGGTCGCTGCGCCCGTCGAGCACGGTGGGGTCGTTCGGGTCGCGCTTGGATGTCGAGATCTGCTCAGGGCTCGAGTAGGGCACCGTGCCGAGGAACCCCTCGGTCGTGCCCCCTTCCTGGTGGTCGTGCTCCTTGAGCCGAGCGATCCCGAAGTCGAGGACCTTCAGGTTCTTGCCCTGCGGCCGGCCGTCGACCAGCATCAAGTTCGAGGGCTTGAGGTCGCGATGGATGATCGTCTGCGACTTCCCCTGCTCGTCCTGGAAATGATGTGCTTCCTGAAGCACCGAACAGAGCTGTTCGAGCACCTGGGAGACCCACTCCAGGGGCATCGGAGTTCCCGATTTGAAGATGTCCTTGATTGTCTTGCCGCGGACGTACTCCATTTCGATGTACGCCACCCGCTCGTTGCAGACGTGATCGTGCACGATCACAGCGTTCGGGTGGCGGAGTTTGGCCATGAGCCGCGCTTCGCGACGGAAACGGTGACGCGCCTTGGAGTTGAGCGCGTACTGCGGGCTGATCACCTTCATCGCCCGGTACTCGTCCAGGTCGATGTGCATGACGAGCCAGACGACACCCATCGCGCCCTGGCCGATTTGCTGGATCAGCTTGTACTTGCCTCGGATGATCCGGCCGGGATCGAGAATGAGCTCTTCGAAGGTGTCGAACTCGTTCGACCCCGTTTTCGAGGCCGACGAGCTTACGCTCTCGGCTGAACTGCCTCGCGAGGCTTCCGAGTCGAGCTCGGCCTCGACGGAACTCCCATCGCTGGATGAGCCGTCGCGCAAAAGCGTGATCGCCGAGTCTGTGGGATAGGTCGGCCTGGGCGCGATCTCTTCCGGGGTTGTCGGAGACTCGTGTGGGAGCCCCCAGGTTCCATCATCAGGCTCTTTGTCGCTCGGATGCATGGCACTTCGTCCTTGTGACACGCGCTGCATTTGGCCTGGTGACGACCCTACCTTCGCCGCGTCTGCGCGGTTTGCCGGTCGCACTCAAACCCTTACTGTATACGTCGTTTGTTGCTCTGACAATTGATTTATCTCCCGCGGCCCCAGGCGTGGGCAAGAACTGGGTCGAAGACGCGCAAACGAGACTGAGGCGAGACCTTCGGCTCACTTCGTGGTAAATTCAATCTCTGACAATCGATACAATTCCCGACGCCCGACCGGACTCCACCTGTCGACGCTTTGTTCCCATAACGATGGCTTGGGGCATGACATGGAGCACACGACCCGACGCGCATTTCTCGGCCGCTACGCCGGCTCGCTCGGCGGGCTGGCGCTGGCCCACTTGCTCGCCGAAGAGAGTCGTTCGAGCCAGGTAGTGCCTTCAGGATCACCGAAAGCGACGTCGGTGATCTGCCTCTTCCAGCACGGCGGTCCGAGTCAGATGGATCTGTTCGACGCCAAGCCCGAGCTCTCCCGGTGGCACGGTAAGCCTCACCCTGGCCAGTTGGAAATCCACTTCGACAAGCAGGCGGGGAATCTGCTCGGCTCTCCATTTCGGTTTCGACCGCGCGGACAGTCAGGGATCGAGCTCTCTGATCTCCTGCCGTTCACGGCCGGAATCGCCGACGAGCTGACTCTGGTCCGGTCGATGACCACCGAGTCGGTCGACCACGAGTCCGCCTTGCGCTTGATTCACACAGGTAAGTTCCAGGCGGGACGGCCGACGCTGGGATCCTGGGTCGTTTACGCGCTCGGCTCCGAGAACCGGAACGTGCCGGCGTACGTTGTGCTGAGCGATCCGGGAGGGCTCCCGGTTGACGGGACCCGGAACTGGTCGTCGGGCTGGCTCCCCGCCACGTATCAGGGGACGCCCTTCCGTTCGGGAAGTGCGCCGGTCCTCAACCTCGACATGCCGGCCGGGATTCCCGCCGGTGCCCGGGCTGGTCAACTGAAGCTGCTCGAAGGTCTGAACCGAGCGCACCTCAGACGCCATCCGGGCGACAGCGAGCTCGAAGCGCGCATCACGAACTACGAGATCGCAGCCCGAATGCAAACCGCCGTTCCCGAGGTGCTCGACATCTCGGGCGAGACGGCGGAGACGCACCGGATGTACGGGCTCGATCGGCCCGAAACGCGCGAATACGGGACGCGCTGCCTGCTGGCCCGCCGCCTGGTCGAACGCGGCGTGCGGTTCGTGCAGCTCTTCCTGAGCGGCCAGCCCTGGGACACTCACAGCAAGAATGCCGAGACCCTCAAAGGGCTCTGCGCCCGGACTGATCAGCCGAGTGCCGCGTTGGTGCAGGATCTCAAACAGCGCGGGCTGCTCGATTCGACGATCGTCCTCTGGACCGGCGAGTTCGGCCGCCTCCCCGTCTCGCAAGGGGCCGATGGCCGCGATCACAACCGTCACGCGTTCTCACTCTGGCTGGCGGGGGGCGGATTCAAGAAGGGATACACTCACGGCCAGACCGATGAGTTTGGCTACAAATCGGTTGAGGACGTGGTGACCGTCCACGACCTCCAGGCGACGCTCCTGCACGCCCTGGGGCTCGACCACAAGCGGCTCACCTACCCCCATGACGGTCGTGCGGACAGCTTGACCGATGAGGAAGTGACCCACGCCAAGGTGATCCATAAACTGCTGGCGTGAGGAAGCGTCCTCACGAGCAACGCTCGAGGAGAGTGAGGCGCCGGCCATCGAGAATCAGAGTTTCTTCAGGATGGCTTCCACGCGATCCTCGAACAGTTTTTCCCAGGCCGGCGCGACCAGGCAATCGCAGTCTTCCTGGGCGTAGCCTGTGTTGTTTCTCTGGCGTTCAGTCGGCGTGTAGTAGATGTAGCCGTTTGTGTAGCCGGCGACGAACGTGAACGGACGCGGCGCGGCTTTCTTGATCTTGAGCCCGATCTCGACGGTCAGCTCACCCGGAAATGTGACCAGTACAAAGTCGCCGATCCGCACGCCGGCGACCTCCACATCGATGGTCGACTTGCCCGCAGCGACGTTCTGCGCCTGATGCTTCTTGAGCAAATCGAGGTTGGTCTGGAGCCGGGTCAGTTGCTCCATGATCGTAATGTTCTGAAGGTACGCGTCCACGTTCGCCTGATTGTCCGCGTCGTGCTTCTTGAGGTCGTCCTTGCCCAGGGCCTTCTCGTGCAGGTAGCGCTGGGCGTCGGCCGAGGGGAACTCGGGGGCGAGCTTGGACTGGACGTGCAATTGCAGAAACGATTTGAAGTTGATGTTCGTGCCCTTGAGCGAACGCAGCAACCGCGCCTGTTCGGCCTGAATCGCCGCGCTGCGGTGTTCCAGATCCGTGCCCCTGGGGAGGGCGAGAGTTTCGTTGACGACCCGTAACGCCTGGCTCTCGCCCGGCGTGATGGCCCTGAGCGTCTTCAGAACGCTTAATCCCAGCAGGGCTCCCAGCGGCTCTGCGTCGTGCGGCTTCTGAACATCCTTGTAATTCGCGGGATTGATGTCACCGGCGCAGCCTTGCACAAAAAAAGCCAGTACACCGCCTCCCAGCGTCTCCTCGATCGCCTTTGACGCGAAGCCGGGAAAGTCCGCCGTGTTCCCACCACTCGGGACCCCCTCAATGGGATGGCAGGCGAAATTATAGAGAACGGCCAGTGTTCGCCCATCCGTCCGATCCAGTCGCAGTACGCCGATTTGCGGGTCGATCGGGCCGACGCTGGCGATCTCCGCATCGGGCGGCAGCGCATACGCCCTGCGCATGTCGGCCTGAGTGCCGTCCTTGAGCGTCACCCTCCGGTTCTCCATGATCCGGTCTTCGCGGCCGGACCCCACACCGACCGTCACAGGCACCAGGCCCGCATAGGCGTTCTTCACGGCTTGCACGACCAGAGGCGCGAGGTCGGAACGCACGACGCCATGACAGTGACTGGCGTTGATGAGCACACTCGTCGGCGGAATGTTGAGCTCCTTCTGGAGCTGGGTTCGCACCTCGCCGAGAAAGCCATTACCGATGTGGCCAATTTCCCCGAGCGAGACGGCGTCGACGGTGATGAGCACCACCGTCGTTGCGTCATCCTTTAACACCAGAGCCTTGGCGTACAAGGGGTCGTTGAGCGGGATTGCCTCGCGGTTGGTGATATCGACGCGCGCCACGCCGGCCCGGATCTGAGACGCCTGCGACACTGTGCCGATCAGGAACAGCAATGCCAGGCCGACAGCGTTGAGGAGTTTCATGAGGTTCACGCCATCGCCCGCAGTTCGGGGATGGCCGCTCCGTGGGTGACGATGGGAGTGGGCCTCCCGGCGCGGTCCGGAATGGTGACGCGTTCGTAGTCGATGCCGAGATGTCGATAGATCGTGGCCAGGAAGTCCTGAGGTCCGAACCGCCGTTCGGTGACGTCCTCGCCGCGGCGGTCGGTCGCGCCGATGATCTGCCCGGTGCGAATGCCGCCACCGGCCCAGATCATGGAATTGGCCCTGGGCCAATGATCGCGGCCGGGCTGGACGGTTCCTGCGGGAGCGCTCGCCACGCCGCCGCCGCTGCTGGCGACATAAGAGATGCGCGGGGTGCGGCCGAACTCGCCGGTAACCACGACCAGAACCCGCTTATCGAGTCCCCGGTCGTAGATGTCCTCAATCAGCGCGGTCACGGCCTGGTCAAAATACGGCGCCCGGAACTTGAGGGCGTCGAAGACGTGGTGATTGACCGCGTGGTCGTCCCAGTTCGCCACCCGGCCGCACAGCGGGCCGTCGAACGTCGTCGTGACGATCTCAACGCCGGCCTCCACGAGCCTCCGGGCCATCAGGCACTGCTGGCCCCACGCGTTCCGGCCGTAGCGATCGCGGAGGCGAGGATCCTCGAGTTCAAGGTCGAAGGCGCGCGCGGCTTCGGGACGTGTCAGGAGGTTGAGGGCCTGCGTTTCGAACTCGTCCATGGCGCGCGTGGCGCCGGTGCGGTCGACGTCTCGGCGAAAGTCGTCGAACGACTGGCGCAGGCGAACGCGTTGGCGCAGTCGGTCCGCCGCGTTCGCGTCGGGAAGGCCGATGTTCGGCACCGTAAAGCGTGGTGCGCTGGGATCGCCGAGTACGGCGAACGGCTCGTACGTCGGTCCCAGGTAACCCGGTCCGGCGATCGTGAAGCTGTCGTAACGTGTGATCGGGTTGACCCCGACGTAGTTCGGAAGGGGCCGCGACGGCCCCGAGCGCAGATAGTGCGCGACGGACATGAAGTCCGGGTAGACCGGAGTGATCTTGTCCTGCGGATCCGGATCGCCCGAAAGAAGCTGGAGCGAACCCGCCGGATGACCGCCACCCGTGTGTGCCATTGAGCGGAGCAGTGCGAACTTGTCGGCGATTCGCGTCTGTCGCGGCAGTAGCTCGGAGAGCCGGAGCGCAGGGTTGGCCGTCGCGATCGTCTGGAACGGACCGCGAAATTCGGCTGGGGCGTCGGGTTTCGGGTCGTAGGTGTCGAGGTGGCTGCAACCGCCGCGCAGCCAGACGACGATCACCGCCGTTCGCGGAGACGGGTCCGCGATCGCGGATTCGGCTCGGAGGCGAAACAAGCCGGGCAGCGATAACGTGCCGAAGCCCGTTAGCCCAAGACGAAGGATCTCGCGGCGGTTGGGACGGTGTGAGGCCATGCAGGAGGTCTCTTCATCCGCGTGGTAGGCGAGGATCGGGTGCCGGCAATGCAACAGGCACGATGATACCACCTTATTGCTGAGCGAGCGAAGCCGACCTCGACGAGTTTTCGTCCCGGTCGACTCCGCCCGATCTTGCACGCGCGAGAAAGAAGTTGTCAGCGATCCTTCGTATCGTTGGGAACGATCGTCGCGAGAACGGCGTCGATGACTGCCGAGTGCCGGTCGGCCAACGACTCGACCAGGGCCGCGAAAGCCGGATTCGGCGACAATTTTGTGGCCGATGCGGCCGGTACCACGGCGGCGTTCACCGTCGTAGGTATGGCGATGGTGGCGTCCTCGGCGGCGATGAGCTTCGTCTCCAGAGCGGCTACCTTGGCGTTGAGCGCCTGGTACTCCGGCTGTCCGATCGTGATCCAGCGCTGCTCGACTCGTGCCGCCCACGGCGTGTCGGCGGCGGACCTGGGAATGTTCGGGCCGGCGAGGATCTCGCGCCCGAACGTCTGGACGTAATTGGTTCCGGGCATACCGGTTTGCCCGGCCAGGAAGTTGCCCGAGGTATCGGTCAGCCCGGACGGGGATGTGCCGTTGACCTTCAATCGGTATTCCGCGTACAGGTAAACGCGGTTCACGGGCGAAAGCGTAACCGTGTTGTTGGTCGCGTCGTACGCAGCCGAGGCCAGCGGGATGGGGCTTCCGGCGTTACCGTTGACGATGGGGATCAGGGTGTAGTTATTGACGTTCTCGGCAGTGGAGGCGTTGAGGGCTTCGTTGAAGGTGATAACGAAGGTGGTCTGCTGCATGTGGAAGCCGAAGCGCTGAAGGTTCGTAACCTTGGGGCCCGATGTGGCCGCCTGGGTCCCCACCGTCACGGTGTACGTCTCCAAACCGACGGCGCCATTCGAGTCGGCGACGGTGACGGTGAAGGTTGAAGCGCCCGCCGCGGTGGGCGTGCCCGAGATCAGACCACCATTGGATAGTGTGAGGCCCGCCGGGAGCGAACCCGTCGTCGCGCTGAACGTGAGTGTGCCGGTGCCGCCGGTCGTCCCCAACTGCTGGGAGTACACCACACCGACCGTGGGATTGGGCAGGCTCGTTGTGGTGAACGTGATGGCGCCGTTGATCGTGACGTTGTAGGTGTGAGTCGCGACATCGTTCGCGCTGTCGGTGGCCTGAACGGTGAACGAAAAGGTCCCCGCGGTGGTGGGCGTACCCGAGAGGAGGCCCGCGCTCGAAAGCGAGAGGCCCGGCGGCAGCGTCCCGGTGGTTACTGCGAAGCTCGACGTTCCGCTGCCGCCGTTCGTGGCGAACTGCTGGCTGTAATTCCCTGCCGCTGTGCCGCTGGGGAGGCTGGCCGTGGTGATCGTGTAGGTCGCCGCAGTCACCACGAGGCTGTAGTTGTCCGTCGTATGTTCGCCGTTTACATCGGTCGCGGTGATGCTGAACGTCGTTGTCCCCGTGCTGGTCGGAACGCCGCTAATCAAGCCGGTGTTGCTCAACGACAGACCCACAGGAAGCGAGCCCGTCGCAAGGGTCCATGTGATCGTCCCCGTGCCTCCCGTCGAGCCGAGCTGCACGTTATAGAACGAATTCATCGCGGCCGCAGGGAGGCTCGGCGTCGTGATCGTTACCGCCGGGTTGAGTACGATGGAGTAGGCCTGAGTCGCGGTGACCTGATTGGCGTCGGTCGCCGTGACCGTGAAGTTAAACGTGCCTGCGCTGGTTGGAGTGCCGGAGAGGATTCCTGTGGTACTGAACGACAAGCCGGGTGGTGACGAACCCGTCGTGATCGCAAAGGTAACGGTACCGGTGCCCCCAGTGCTCGTGAGCTGCTGGCTGTAGGACCGCGTGTCCGTCGCGCTCGGCAGAGAGGTTTGGGTGATTCGGAACGACGTCGCATCGACCCCGAGGGTGTACGTCTGCGTGATTGTGGAACCGACGGAGTCGGTCGCGCTGACCGTGAAGGTTGACGAGGTGGCCGACGTGGGTGTGCCGGTGATCGCTCCTGAACTCGACAGACTCAGACCTGCAGGCAGATTTCCGCTGGACACCGTGTAGGTGATCGCTCCCGTGCCCCCGGTCGTCACGAGCTGTTGGGAGTAGGCCGAGTTGAGCGTCGCCGCGGGAAGGGTCGTCGTTGTGAAGGCGATCCGCGGGTTGGTTGAAAAATGGATCGTCTCCGTGATGGTCGCTCCCACCGAGTCCGTTGCCGTGATGTTGAACGTCACCGTGCCGGCGACCGAGGGTGTGCCGGTCAAGGCACCCGTCGCCGATAGGTTGAGGCCCGTCGGCAATGTCCCCGAGCTGACGCTGTACGTGAGCGTCCCGGTGCCGCCGGTTGCTGCGACCTGCTGGTTGTAGGCAGTTCCGAGCGTCGTGGCGGGCAGGCTCGTGGTTGTGAACGTGATCGCAGGGCTGACGACGATGGAATAGGGCTGGGTCGCCGTGTCATGATCCCCGTCCGTGGCCGTCACGGTGAAGCTGAACGTGCCCGCTGCGGTCGCCGTGCCAGAGATGAGGCCGGTCGCGCTCAGCGACAGGCCCGTGGGGAGGGTGCCGGTTGTGACAGCGTAGGTCACCGAACCGGTGGCGCCGGTCGTGGTGAGCTGCTGGCTGTAAGCTGCGCCGTTCGCGACGTTCGGAAGCGTGGTCGTAGCGATTGTGAACGTCGTCGCATTGACCCCGAGGGTGTAGATCTCGCTCGCGGAGGCGCCCGTGGTGTCGGTGGCCGTCACCGTGAAGGTCGAAGACGCAGCGACGGTCGGCAGACCCGAGATGAGACCCGTGCTGGACAGGGTAAGGCCTGTCGGCAGCGAGCTGTTCGTCACGGTGTAGGTGAGCGTCCCCGTGCCACCGGTGGCGGCTAGCTGCTGGCTGTACGAGGCTTCGATCGTGGCGGTGGGGAGATTCGTCGTGGTGAAGGCGATCGCTGCGTTGATGTCGACGGTGTACGACTGGTTGGCGGTGGCGTTCGTGCTGTCGGTAGCCGTAATCGTGAAGTTATCGGCGCCGGTCGTCGTCGGCGTGCCGGTAATCTCGCCGGTTGCGGAATTCAGGCTCAAACCACCCGGGAGTGTGCCTGTCGAAATGGTATAGGAATATGGAGCCGTCCCTCCGGTTGCCGTCACCGACTGGTCATAGGCTCGTCCCACGGTGTCATTCGGAAGAGTCGTGGGGCTGAGCGTGATCCCGGTCAACAGGAGCCGCTCCTCCAGCCCGGCTGTGAGGGTGCTCGGTTGGAAGGTCCGGACCCTGCGCCGGCGTTCCCTGGGAAGGCGTCGCGACTCGAAGGATTGCATGTTGTACCTCAAAGCAAGGGCAATATCGGTGAGCGCAAGGCGGCTTCAGACCGGGCCACCATGGCCGGCACTCGCTTGCGACTGGAATGGATTGGCTATCAATTCGGAATGATTAGAGATTCAACAAACTAACAGCCAACTAATCGGCGTGACGTGTGCATGGTCATGGGACCTCAACTCAGGTGATTCTTAGCTTGATCGTGTTATTGCGCAGTATCCCCATCGTGGCGGAGCGCGACTCGCCACAGGATCACGTGGGCTTACTGAGGACTCGTTGACGCGCGAGTTTCGCTCGCCCAAAGGGTCCGGCTGGTGCCTCTATCGGTAACCGTCCCCACTATAGTCGGAAGGGAAGGCGTGATCCGGTCGAGGATGGGCAAAAGAGAGTCGCCACAGGAGATCTAGCAGGAGAAAAGGAACAAGAGTTTTGAGTTAGGGCCACGGATGAAACACGGATGGAACACAGATGAGAAATTCTCTTAAACTCAAATCCGTGTTTCATCCGTGGCTAAACTCTCTCCGCTCGTCGGAGGCCGATTTTTTCATGCCGGCTTGGGACGCATCTCGCTGATGCGCAGCCGCCCATCGTGGTGGGCCGTGGCCAGGCGGATGCCGTCCGGGTGGAGGTCCATGTCGCGCGCGGTGTTGGGGAGCGGGAACTTGAAGAACTCATTGGCCTGGTCCGGTTTCAAGAACCAGAGGAAACCTCCACCACTGCCTCCCGATGCGGCGATGAGAAACCCGGCCGGGTGAAAACGCAGTCCCCAGACGACCCCCTTGATGTCTTCCTTGGGCCGCTGGACGCGCAGCTTTTCGCCGGATCCCCAGTCGAGCAGCACGACGGCCGGGGTATTGACCGCGCCGAGCGGATTGGAGCCCTCGATCAGGCCACCGCAGGCGAGGTACTTGCCGTCGGCGCTAAACGCGATATCGCGGACGCCGCCGTAGTCGACCCCCTGGCCTCCATCGTAATGGTAGAGCGCTGCGGCATCGAATCGACGAGCTTCCTTGCCGGGCTTGAGATCCCACTGGACGACGATCCCCTTGATGTCGGCGGAGATCAGGAACTTGCCCGTCGGATCAAACGCGACGCGATACACCGGCCGGTCGTGAGCGGGCAGGTCGTAGAGGAGTGACCCATCGGCGAACGACCAGACCTTCACGCGGCGATCATTGCCCGACGTGGCCACCAGCGCACCGTCAGGGCTGACAGTGACCGAGCGAATCCAGCCGTGGTGCGCTTCGATCCGCCTCGCAGGCGTGGGAGACTCCGCCGCGGCCGGCCACCAGATCAATTGCCCGTCGCCGCCGCCGGTGAGGAGCGTGTCGCTGCTCGCGTGCAACGCCAGGCCGAAGACCCAACTGTCATGAGCTGAGAGTGCGGCCACCTTGCCCGTCTCCAGCTCCCAGCGCTGGACGTTGCCGTCCTCGTCGCTGGCGAAGACGAACCGGTTCCTGGGGTCGAAGCGGCAGGCGATCAGGGGTCGCTTGTTCGTGAATTCCTTGGCGACCCGGACCTTTTCCGGCTCCGCCTGGCTGGGGGTGGCCGGGTTCATACCAGGAGTTCCTTGATCGCCGAGGCAGTCGGATCCGCGATCTGAATCACCCGGCCGTTGGCCTCAAAGCTGTCCGTCGGGTCGAGTCCAACAGCGCGGAGATACGTGTGGAACAGGTGGCCGCCATGGACTTCACCGTCGACGACCGCCGTCCCCTTCTCGTTGGTCTTCCCGACGACCACACCCGGTTTGATCCCCGCACCCGCGAGCGCGATGGACCACGCCATGCCCCAGTGGTCCCGACCATAATACTGGTTGATCTGGGGTGTCCGGCCGAACTCCGACATGACGACGACCAATGTGTTCTCGAGCCGTCCGCGCTGGGCGAGGTCTTCGATCAGGCAAGCGAACCCCTGATCGAACTCGGGGACCTGTTCGAGGTGGAAGTCGAAGTTCTCGTTGTGCGTATCGTAGTTCGAATGCGTGACCTTCACGAACGTCGTCCCCGCCTCGAGCAAACGGCGCGCCAGCAAGCAATGGCGGCCGAAGTCGTGTGCGCCGTACCGTTCCTGGTCGGCGGCGGGCTCCTTGGTGACGTCGAAGACCTCGCGTCGTTCCATCAACTGGAGGGCTTGTTCGTAGGTGGTCGTGTACGCTTCGGTCTCGGCCGTGCGCCGACGGCGCGCGAAGCGGTCGTTCATGTGGAGGCGAAGGGCCTCACGGGCCTGGGCCCCGGCGTCGCCGAGCGCTGCGGGCCTGGCCGTGTTCGCGGGGGCCTGGCCGTTGCCGAGGTTCAACGAGCCGTACTTCGGTCCCAGGAACGCCGCCTCGCGGCCGGCCAGCCCACCGCCGCCGGGCTGGATGTGGATGTAGCCGGGCAACGGGTTACGGTCGGACGTCAGGTACCTGGCGGCGACCGAGCCGAAATGGGGGTACTCCTGCCCCGGCATCTCTTTCCGGCCGGTATGCATGATGTAGTGACCTTTGCCGTGGTCGTTTTCCTTCGTGTTGATGCTGCGCAGGAGGGCCATGCGATGCATCTGGCGAGCCGTCAACGGGAGGAGCTCCGAAATCCGGATACCGGGCACAGAGGTCTCAATGGAACGGAACGGGCCGCCGGTCTCGGTCTTCGGCTTGGGGTCCCATGTCTCCAGTTGGCTCGCGCCGCCCGCCAACCAGATCATGAGGACTTGCTTCTGCTGGCGCTGAAGCTCGGCCCCCACCGAGGGGAGGGTCAAACCGGAAAGGCCGGTCGCAACGCCCAGGCCCGCCGCCACTTCGCCCAAGAACCAGCGCCGAGAGATGGTGTGCTCCGCCGATCCGCAGGCATGCAAGCGTCTCATGTTAGGCTCTCCCCTGAGGTGTCGGCCGGTTTGGGCCTTGATTAATGATTGAACCGAAATTCCGTTGAAGCAAGCAAGGACCAGACAAGTTCCTGGAGCGCGGCGCCCCGATCCTTGGTTCGCTGCGCCAAGAACTGGGTCACCTCGTCGCGCTCCTCCTGGGTCGGTCGACGCGCGCAGAGGCTCAGATACATCTCGTCGGCGACGGCCCCAGGGTCGGTCATCGCGTTCAGCCGTCCGGTCAGGTTGGCTCCTGAAGGCGAGAGCCACGTCTGGATCGGTTGGCCGTTCGCGATGAAGAGCGCCTGGTGGACTGTTGGGTCGGTCGCGTCCTGCGGCTGGCCGCCCGTCGGCGCGAACTGGGCGAGGAACGGACCCAGGTTTCCGCCGAGCGCCTGGAACACGCCGTCTTCGACCATCAAGTCACGCAGTAGCCGCCGTTTCTCGTCGGTCTTGAGGATGTCGCGAAGTTTGGGGTCCGCGTTATCGACCTGGTTGGCCACGTGAGTCTGGATCGGAACAACGAAGCCGAGCCCTTGCATGACGCTCCACCCCAGTTGTTCCGGGCTCAAGGGCTTCAGCGACGCGACCGCGAACCGGCTCGGGTCGGTCCACTCGGTGCTGGCGCCTGGAGGGGGTTCACTCGTGCGCTGATAAGTGCGGCTCAGGGCCAGCTCGCGGAGGAACGCCTTCACGTCGAACTTCATCGCGACGAATTCGTGAGCCAGCGTTTCGAGCAGCTCCGGATGCGACGGTGGGTTCTCGCTGTGGTGCATGTCGACGGGGTGGACCAGCCCACGCCCCATCATCAACGCCCAGAGCCGGTTGACGATGTTGCGGTTGAATTCAGGGACGGTCCCGTTCGTCAGGTAGGGCGCCAACCGTGCGCGCCGGCTGTAGCGGGGAGTGGGACGGACCTTGTTGTCCTTTGAAGGCGCGAGGAGGTATTCGTCCCCCTTGGCGATCGCCGGTTCTTCGAGGGCGGGTCCTTCAATGATGCGCGGGCCCGTCGAGTGCGACACCTTCTTCTTGAAGACCGAGGTGAACGTCACGTCGCCGTCGGCCTTCTCGCCAAGGGCCTGCATCTGGCCTTCGGGAAAGAGTGACGTACGGCTGAAGAACGCGTAGAGGCCGTAGTAGTGAGCCTGCTTGTAGTCGTCGATCAAGGGGTGGTCGTGGCACTGGGCGCACTGGAGGTCGACCCCCAGGAAGAGCCGGCCCACGTCGCGCGTCACGCGGTTCGGTTCCGCCAGGCGATCGAGGGTGAACTTTGCTGGCGCCCGGTGCAGCGGATCAACGCCGTCGGCCGAGAGGATCTCGGCGACAAGCTGATTGTACGGCACATTGTGCGCAAAGGCCTGCCGCAGATACTCGCGCCACTGGGGACCGGGCACGTGCACGTCGTCGCGCCGTTCCATCCACATCGCGTCGAAGACGGTGGCCATCCGCCGGGCGTACTCGGGGCTGGCGAGCAGACGGTCGATCAGCCGCTCGCGCTTGTAGGGCGAGGGATCGTCGAGAAAGGCCCGTGCCTCGGCCGTCGACGGGATCATGCCGGTGAGATCGAGATAGACGCGCCGGAGGAACTCGCCATCAGTCGCGGACGGCGCCACTTGTCCCCCAAGCTTCGCTTCGATGGCCTGATCAATCCGCTCGTGGAGCGAGCCGGCCGCCTCGGCGGGTGCTCCGCCAAGGGACAGACTCGAGAAAAAGACCAGCGGGATGCCGATCGCTCGTCGACGTAGAGCCATGGGATTCGGTTCCCCGCACGCTGCGCCCAACCGGTGGTTTCGGCGCTGACCGAACTCGTCTCAAATAGGGGTCTGGCCCCGCTGCTTAACCAATGTTAAACTAATCGGTCAGCGGTGGGTCGTCAATGAGGGAATGTCGGATGGCAGTTGCCAGATGACAGAGCGGAGACGAAGGGTTACGCTCAGGTGAATGTCGATTCGAAGTTGGTTCTCCTCGATCTTCGGTCTTGCATCTGCCCTCCCATAGACCACCCCACGACCTCCCCAGATCCCGCCTTCAGGAGAAATCCCAGATGACGTCGAACCGCATCATCCGTCGTCGCTTTTTGCAACAGGCCGCCGCGTTCGGTGGTGCGGGGGCGTGGCTTGCCGCGAGCCGGTCCCGGGTCATGGGGGCCAACGATCGCCTTCGCGTCGCGGCGATCGGGGTCGGCGGCAAAGGATGGTCGGACGTCACGTCCGTGGCGGCGAGCCCGCATGTCGAGGTCGTGACGCTCTGCGACATCGATGAAGGCTCGCAATTCCTGGGACGGGCCGCCGAGAAGTTTTCCCACGCGAAGCGCGAGACTGACTGGCGGCGCGTGCTGGACCACGCACGGGAATTTGACGCCGTGATCGTCTCGACGCCCGACCACATGCACGCGCCGATTGGCCTGGCTGCCTTGCAGCTCGGCAAGCATCTGCACTGCCAGAAGCCGCTGACGCACACGGTCTTCGAGGCTCGCCAGATGCGCCTCGCCGCACGTAAGGCCGGGGTCGTCACGCAGATGGGGAACCAGATCCAGTCGCACGAGGCCTACCGCACGGCGGTGAAGCTCGTCCACGCCGGTACTATCGGCAAGGTGAAGGAAGTCCGCTCGTGGCAGAGCGGCAAGATGGGCTGGCTCCTGGTTGATGAGCGTCCGCCTGGCGAGGATCCGATCCCCTCAACCTTGCACTGGGACGGCTGGCTCGGCGTTGCGCCGACGCGGCCGTACAAGGAGAAGATCTATCACCCCTTCAACTGGCGGGCCTGGCAAGATTTCAGCAACGGGCAAATCGGCGACTTCGCCTGTCACATTCTCGACCCCGTGTTCATGGCGCTCAAGCTGACCAGTCCAACATCGATCAAGGCCGAGGCCCCGCCGCTCCCGCGCGAGGTCTGGACGCGCCGGGCCATCGTTCGCTACGAGTTCCCGGCGACCGAGTTGACGACCGGCGGACCGCTTCCGGTGACGTGGTACGACGGCGAAGGGCACAAGCCCTCTCGCGAGGGTCTCGGACTCCCCGACTCGTACGAGCTTCCTGCGTCGGGCTCCGCCCTCGTGGGCGAGAAAGGGACGCTCGTCATTCCCCACGTTGCGCTTCCGCAACTCTTCGAGGACGGCAAGCCGAGTGAGAAGAAGTTCGAGATCGAATCCCCGCGCGATCATTACGTCCAGTGGGCAGACGCCTCCCGCGGCGAGGGCCACACGACGTCGCACTTTGACTACGCCGGACCGTTGACCGAGGCTGTGCTGCTCGGGTCGGTCGCCATCCGTCTCGCGGGCGAAACCTTGCGCTGGGATGCCGACGCATTGAAGATCACCAACCTCTCCAGCGCCAACGCACTGCTGAAGAAGCCCTACCGCAAAGGATGGGAACCCTCCTGGGTCGCGTGACGGTAGTGGGCCAAAAGTCTTCAATTGAGAGAGTAGAGTTGTCGGGAGAGACGTCGACAAGGATGGCGCGACCGAACAATCGGATGAGGATGAGGATGAGGATGAGGATTAAGACAGAGGCTGCGACCTCTCTTCGTCATCGTTGGCCTTTTTCCTCATCCTTATCTTCATCCTCAACGCGGTCTCACGCCTCAGCGCATCCTCTTTCTTCCGATAGGGAGCCCGCAGTCCGATCCGTTGATCCGAGACTGTCGGTTCACTAGGTTTCGACGTGTTGTCCTCGTGGAGAGTCACGGATGCTGACCGCAGCCTCTCGCCGCGATTCGTTCCCGACGCTGGCGGGGATGACTTACTTGAATACGGCCGCGGAGGGGATCCCTCCGCTCGCCGTTGGCGAGGCACTCGCGGAATACTTCCGCGACAAGCAGCTCGGGATGGACGGTCGAGACCGTCATTTCGCCCAGCTCGACGCCGTCAAGGTGCTCACCGCGCGGCTGTACGGGCTCTCGCCGGAGGAGATCGGCGTCTGCTCGTGCTCCTCCGAAGCGTACAACCTCGCGGCGCTGGCCTTACGGCTCAAACCGGGCGACGAGGTGGTGATCAACGACCTGGATTTTCCCGCCGGTGCGACGCCCTGGCTCCAGGCGGACTGTCCGGCGACCGTGAAGGTCTGGCGGGCGCGCGAGGGTGCGCTTCGGGTTGAGGACCTGGCGGTGTTACTCGGGCCGAGGACCCGGCTCGTGACGACGTCGTTGGTCAGCTTCTATAACGGATTCCGGCTTGCGCTCGGTCCTGTTGTGGAAATGGTGCGCGCCCGCTCGAGCGCACTGCTGGCCGTTGATGTGACGCAGGCGCTGGGCCGCATTCCTCTCGACCTGCGCGGCGTGGACCTGATTGTCAGCAGCACGCACAAGTGGATCCTGGCCAGTCACGGTGGCGGTCTGGTCGGGGTGCCCTCGGAGAGGGCCGATGCGTGGACCGTTCCGGCCGGGGGATGGTTCAACCTCCAGGACGCGTTCGGGGAACACCGCTTTGAGGTTGCCAGGAGCCAGCCGGGTGCGGCGAGCTTCTCGGTGGGGATGCCCAACTTCCCGGCTGTGTATGCCATCCGGGCGGGGCTCGAGTACGTCCAGAACGTCGGCGTTGACCGGATTGCCGAGGCGTGCCGGCCCTTGGTGCTGGCGTGCCTGGAAGGGCTATCGAAACTGCCCGTGACGCTGTTGTCTCCGCGACGCGAGGAGGAACTCGTGGGCATCCTGGCGTTCCGGCATCCCGCGGCTGACGAAATTCAGCACCGGCTGCGGGCCAAGGATATCCATGTTATGGTCAGCGCGGGACGGGTGCGCGTTGCCCTGCACGGGTACAATACAATGGATGACGTGGAACGATTCCTCTTCGAATTGGACTCCGCGATCGTCTCGGTTGGTCCTGCCTGACGAATCCACCCGCCCTGCCTGAGCTTGAGAATTGACGGTTCGACTCTCCGCTTGATCTGATGGAATACCCAGCCGAGTCATCCCGCCGACGGAATCGGCTCCGATCGCATGTGAGACAGCCATGAAGACGTTTCAGGATCAACAGCGGTCGAAGGATGTTCGGCGTCAGGTGTGCGACCGGCACCTTAGTACGGTCTACGCACGCGTTGCGCAGATCGGGCGACCAATCCCCCGTTCGCAGCGCACGAACAAATTACTCCCCCCCTTGGGAAGGGGGGGTTGGGGGGGTGGGGAGTCAGCGCTCGTGTCCGGCTGGTCCCATGTCCCTCAGCCTTCGAGTGCACGTGAATGGTTCGTGGCTCAAATCCACGCATCGGGCGGCCAATGCCCACCCCCCCTTCCCAAGGGGGGGAGTTATGAGGTTTCCTCGATTGCGAGGGGCATGGAGCGTCGCGTCGCCGTGCGCAGGCCAAACGCAAACCTCGCCCGTTGGGCGGCTCTTCTCGGAATCGTGGCAGCCTTCATTTCGGTCACGGCTGCGGACGGTATGGCTGCTGACAAGCCAGGTCCCTCCGCTGCCGGCGTCGAATTCTTCGAGAAGAACGTTCGCCCCCTCCTCGTCGACCAGTGCTACTCATGCCACTCCGCCGGCGCCAAAAAACTGCGCGGCAACCTTTACCTCGACAACGAGCAAGGATGGCTGAAAGGCGGCGATCTCGGTCCGGCCGTGAAACCAGGTTCCCCGAAAGAAAGCCTCCTTATCTCGGCCGTGAGGCAGGACGACGATCTCAAGATGCCTCCCAAGGGAAAGCTGACCGACGCCCAGATCGCGCTCCTGACCCAGTGGGTCGAAATGGGAGCGCCCGCGCCGGCGGCGACCGCGGCCTCCACCGCGCCGTCGAAACGGACGATCGACATCGAACGCGGCCGCGAGTTCTGGGCCTTCCAGCCTCCAGCGGACCCGCCCTGCCCCTCCGTCGTCGACAGGAAATGGCCGCAATCGGACCTCGATCGTTTCATCCTTGCGGCACTGGAAGCGAAGGGACTCACACCCGCGTCGCCAGCGGACAAAAGGACCTTGATCCGCCGCGCGACGTTCGACCTGACGGGCTTGCCGCCGACGCCGGACGAAGTCAACGCGTTCCTTGCGGATCAGTCGAATGACGCCTTCGCCAAGGTGGTCGATCGACTGCTCGCCTCGCCTCAGTACGGTTTGCGCTGGGGACGTCACTGGCTGGATGTCGCCCGTTACGCCGACTCCAACGGGCTGGACGAGAACGTGGCTCACGGCAATGCCTGGCGCTACCGCGATTACGTGATTGACGCGTTCAACCGCGATAAGCCCTACGACCGGTTCCTTCTGGAACAGCTCGCAGGTGACCTGCTGCCGCCGGACGGCACACACGACCGGTTGATCGCCACCGGCTTCCTCTCACTGGGGCCGAAGGTGCTCGCCGAGCCGGACGAGCAGAAAATGGAGATGGACATCGTCGACGAGCAGGTCGACACGGTGGGCCGCGCCTTCATGGGTCTGACGCTCGGCTGCGCTCGCTGTCACGACCACAAGTTCGATCCAATCGCCACGGCCGACTACTACGGCATGGCCGGGATCTTCAAAAGTACGCGGACGATGCAGTCGTTCAAGAAGGTGGCCACCTGGTACGAAATCTCGCTGGCGAACGAGTCGGAGCTGGCCCAGAAGGCTGCCCACGAGCAGCAGGTCGCCGACAAGAAGAAGACCATCCAGACGGCGATCGACGATGCGAACAAGCAGCTCGTCGCGGCCAAGGGCGCCGGTTTCGAGCTGCCGAAGATGCCCGAGCCGCTCTATCCCGACGAAACCAGGGCGAATCTCAAGAAACTGCGCGACGAACTGGCCGCACTTGAAAAAGCCGCACCGGAGATGCCCATGGCCATGGGCGTCACCGAAGGCAAGGTGGCCGACACCTCGATCCATGTGCGCGGGAGCCACCTGACCCTGGGAACGCTCGTTCCTCGACATGTGCCTCTGGTCCTCGCCAGCGCAACGACGCCGGCCTTCAGCGCGTCGCAGAGCGGCCGCCTGGAGCTGGCTCGCTGGCTCGTGGAGGAGGGTCATCCGCTCACGAGCCGCGTGTTCGTCAATCGCGTCTGGCGCTGGCATTTTGGACGAGGATTGGTGGGGACGCCCGACAACTTCGGTGCCCTGGGTGAACGGCCGGTGAACCCGGCTCTGCTCGACTGGCTGGCGATTCGCTTCCAGCAGAATCACTGGTCCGTCAAAGCGCTGCACCGGCTCATCATGCTCTCGAGCACGTACCAGATGAGCAGCGCCGAGAACTCCCGCGCTGCCCAGGTCGATCCCGAAAATCGGCTCTTTTGGCGCATGAACCTCCAGAGGCTGGATGCCGACGCGATTCGCGATGCGCTCCTGGCCGTCAGCGGCACGCTCGACACGAAGATGGGGGGCTCGATGCTTCACGTGAAGAACCGTGCCTACTTCTTCGATCACACCTCGCGCGACAGCACCGACTATGGGAGCCGCCGCCGCTCGGTGTACCTGCCGATCGTGCGCAATCACCTTTACGACATGTTCCAGCTCTTCGACTACGCCGACCCCAGCGTGACGAACGGCGACCGCGCCAGCACGACCGTGGCCCCGCAGGCGCTGTTCATGCTGAACAGCGACCTTGTCGTCCAGTCGGCCCGCGACCTGGCCGCTGGGCTGTTGAACGGGAGCGAAGGTGACGACGCAGCACGTGTCGTCCGACTCTACGAGACCGCGTATGGCCGGCCTCCGTCCGACGCCGAGTTGAAGCGAGCTTCGAACTATCTCGGGCGGTTTGACCGGGCGCTCGGACCCGCGGAAGCCGAGAAGGCGCGGCTGGGCACGTGGCAAGCACTGTGCCAGGTGATCCTGGCGTCGAACGAATTCCTCTACATCCGGTGACCGGACCGCAACGCGCGGAAGGCTGTGGCATGAACCCTTTTAGTAGCCGATTGACGACTCGCCGACGGATGCTCCGGGAATGCGCGACCGGTTTCGGCTCCCTGGCACTCGTAGCGATGCTGGCCGAGGAGTCGCGAGCCTCGGGGACGTCGGCAAATCCGCTCGCCCCGAAGGCGCCGCATTTCACCCCGAAGGCCAAGCGAATCATCTTCCTGTTCATGAAAGGTGGCCCGTCGCACATCGACACCTTCGACTACAAGCCGCAGCTTCAGCGTGACGACGGCAAGCCCCTCCCTTTTGCGAAGCCCCGAGTTCAGTTCGCCGAGACGGGGATGCTGCTCGGCTCTCCCTGGAAGTTTCGGCGTTACGGCGAGAGCGGAATCGCCGTCAGCGAGCTGTTCCCGAACGTCGCGCAGTGTGTCGACGACCTCTGCATACTCAACTCGGTGCATGGCACGAACCCCGCCCATGGCGGAGCCCTGCTCAAACTTCACACCGGGAGTGACAACTTCGTCCGGCCGAGCATGGGCTCGTGGATTACCTACGGCCTGGGTACCGAGAATCAGAACCTGCCCGGTTTTATTACGATCTGCCCGACGCTCGCTCACGGCGGCGTCTCGAACTGGAGCTCGGCGTTCCTGCCGGCGGTCTACCAGGGGACGCCGTTGGGACACGCTGGCATCCCATCGGCGGAGGCGCGCGTTCGCTTCATCAAGAACGCGCGATTTGGGACGGACGTCCAGCGGACGCAGCTCGACATGCTCTCGGAACTGAACCGCGACCACCTCGTGCAAACCGGTCCGGACCAGGCACTCGAAGGCCGGATCGCGTCGTTCGAGCTGGCCTTCCGCATGCAGACGGAGATGCCCGAGGTCGAGAACCTGTCGGATGAGTCTCCCGCGACGTTGCGTTCGTACGGTCTGGACGACCCGGTCACCGCGAACTTCGGCCGGCAATGCATCCTGGCCCGCCGCTTCGCCGAGCGCGGAGTGCGGTTCGTTCAGGTCACCCACAGCGACGCGTTCGTGCAGTGGGACCAGCACAGCGACCTCAAGAAAGGCCACGACAAGAACGCGCTCGAGGTCGACCGTCCGATCGCGGCTTTACTCAAGGATCTCAAAGCTCGAGGTCTGCTCCAGGACACGCTCGTCCTCTGGGGTGGCGAATTCGGCCGTACCCCCACGGCTCAGGGGAAGAACGGCCGTGACCACAACCCCGAAGGGTTCACGATGTGGCTCGCCGGGGGCGGGGTCAAAACCGGGTTTCAGTATGGGGCGACGGACGAGTACGGTTACTACGCCGTGGAAAACAAGATGCACATTCACGACGTGCACGCGACGTTGCTCCATCTGCTGGGCATCGATCACGAGAAGCTGACATATCGCTATGCCGGGCGGGATTTCCGGCTGACCGACGTTGAGGGTGTGGTGGCGCGGGACATCCTGGCGTGATCGTGGGCTCAGGTGGACGGCCGCGACTCAAGCGAACGAGTCCAGAGCGTCGATTCCGGGTTTGTCGTCGTAGCTCGCGACTGCCGGGAGTGCGACAAGAAACGCCGGATGGACCTTCTTGAGCAAGACGAACTGCTTGTCAATCTTTTTGACGTGCTCGACTCTCGATCTGAAGACTCCGTAAACGAGCCCGAACAACATCAGGAATATCGCACCGATGGACGCCGGCCCTTGGTAGGGGTCCGCCAGACCCACGGCGCCGATGATGATGCCGAAACCGAGTAACACCGCGCTCCACCCAACGACGATCGCCTGGGTGCGTTGACGCCGGTGCTCCTCGCATAGGGGGACGCCGATTTTCGCGGTGCGGCGGACGATCAAGGCGACTATTAAATAGATGAAAAGGTGAAGGATAATAAGTGCATAGTAGCCTGGTTCGTGCCAGGACAGATTGCGTTTGAGCCGCCAACCGTTCGCGGGACGATTGCACTTGAGACAACGGTCGGGGAGCGCCGCTCCCTTCATCATGACCAGCAATGCTCCATCGCGCCAGACACCTCCCTCGATGGGAACGTCATTGAGGCCGACTTCGCTCTGGGGCGCCGCGTAAGGATTGAAATCGTCCATCAGTCTCTTTCGCTTGTTGGATAGTGACTCGTTCCTTAATATCAACGATCGTCGCTTGGCGGTAAAGTTTGCTGTACGAGTTGGGGCGCTTCGCCGTCGGGTGCTCGCAATCGGGAGGCGACTTTCCGACACCGCGAGGCGATGATCCGCCGGCTCGAAGAATCTGCTACGGATCAAGACTGCGTGGGACAGCGACCAGGGACGTATCGGGGGAGCTCTATGGGCCCGCTCGTCGCCCGTCGATTCTTGAGTTTAGCGACGAAAAACTGTCGAGAGAAGAATGTCGCAAACGCCGACTGGCATTGCGCGAAGTCACGATCAGGACTCGCAAGAACTAACGAGTTACCCGGAGCATATATAAGGGGAGATGTCGTTGCAAATCCGCGCGCCGGAACTGGGAGGCGCGATTGGCTGCTGGGCACGGCTCGCGGGCTTTCAACACGTCGTAAACCTCCTCCTCGCCGACTCGCCGCGGCAGAGATGCGGACCGAACCCGATGGTGGACAAGTCACCGATGTGCCCACACGATCTCCTGAGCCCCTGCGAATACCCAACAACGAGTACGTCAGGATCGGGTACTCGGAAATCCGCCAAATCCGTTTCGACAACAGCGCGAAAAGTGAGCGTGCGCGAGCGCCGACGCCGTTCGGCTACTCGGAGCCCCAAGGCTGGCAACGGCTTGTGATTCCGAGTCGCGCGATGGCGCGGCGATTCGAGGGGTCAAGAGAAACAAAGGGTTACGTGGCGACATGAGATGGTAGGGGCCAAAATGGCAGATGTGAACTGGCAAACGGCGTACGCGACAATCTGTCGATCGCGGCCAGAAACTGAGCCATTATCGCGGCCAGAACTGAGCCACCCGATTTCGCACTTGTGTCTCGCCCCAAGTGCCCTTCACTTTAGGCTGAGGGCACTTGGGGCGAGACACAAGTGCGCAACCCCTCGGAA